>JACCXF010000295.1 GCA_013697295.1 Actinomycetota bacterium
GCGCTACACCAAGCTGGAGGTCCCCTTCTTCACGGGGACACGCAAGAGCGTCGAAGAGGTTCTCGAGGATCTTCCCTAGGTTCGATCTTAGGAGCCGGGCTCTCGATCGCGCTCGCGCTTGATCTCGAAGAAACCATCATGCTCGACGAACCACGAGAAGTGGTCCCACAGCTCGCCGGCTTCTTCACCCGTGGGTGCGGTGGACAGGACGGGGCCGAAAAGCCCCTTGCCGGAGGGCATCACGATCGTGGGAACCCCGAAGCAACCGACCTCATCCACCGCCAGGTGGAAGTCGGCGCGCACCGCCTTCGCGCTGTCCTCGTCTTCGAGAGCCCGGTCGACGAGGGCCGATTCGAGCCCGACATCCTTCAGCGCCGCCTTCACGACCTCCACCGACCTCCCTTCGTCCCGATCGTGCATCCGGGTGCCCAACGCCTCGTACAGCCGGCCCGTTTGCTCGTTGTCGAACTCACGCGTCACCAGGGCGAGCGTTCGCAATGCGGGACTGATGTCCGCCTCCTCGGGCCGATCCGAGTTCACCATCTTCAGACTGAAGAAGCGCCACTCGATGTCGAGGTCCCGAACCCGCGACGCCTCTCGGATCCATTTAGACGTCTGCCAGGCCCACGGGCAGGCGGGATCGAAGTGAAACCTGATGGCCAGTCTCATTCTTCCTCCGAGGTCGTGCCGAGCGCCCACCGCTTCGGGGCGATGAGATCGTCGGCCGCCGCGGGCCCCCAGGAACCCTGCTCGTAGGAGTGCAGGGCCGGTGGATCCGATAGCACGTCCGCGATCAGCTCCCAGGTTCGTTCTATGCCGTCACCACGAGTGAACAAGGTCCGGTCGCCCATCATCACGTCGTGGATCAACCTTTCGTAAGCCTCGATCAACTGGGATCCGAAGGAGTCCTCGTACTTGAACACCATGCTCGCTGGGGCCAGCTCGATCTCGGGACCCGGCTTCTTCGCTAGAAAGGTAAGAGTGATTCCCTCGTCGGCTCCCAGCTCCAAGGTGAGGTGATCCTGATCGAACCACTTGATCGGAGCCTCGCGAAACATCTGGCGGGGGGGTTCACGGAAAGCGAGCGTGACGCTCTGGCACGACACAGCCATCCGCTTGCCCGTGCGCAGATAGAAGGGCACGCCTGCCCAGCGCCAGTTGTCGATGCAAACCTTCGCCGCGATGAAGGTATCGGTATCCGAGTCCGGAGCCACACCTTCCTCGGTGTGATAGCCCGCGTACTGGCCTCGCACGACGTCATCTTTCTGGAGCGGCATGATCGATTCGAAGACCTTGACCGTCTCATCCGTCAATTGTTTCGGCGCGAATACCGTTGGGGGCTCCATTGCCACGAGCGCGAGCACCTGTAGGAGATGCGTGACGACCATGTCGCGCAGCGCCCCCGTCGGCTCGTAGAAAGGGGCGCGTGACCCCACACCCAGTTCCTCCGGCACGTCGATCTGTACATGATCGATGTGGGCCCGGTTCCAGATAGGCTCGAACATCCCGTTGGCGAACCGCAGCGCGAGGATGTTCTGTACAGATTCCTTACCCAGGAAATGATCGATGCGGAAGACCTGCTGTTCGTCGAGGACGGAGTGAACGGTCTTCGAGAGCTTCTGGAACGATCTGAGATCGTGGCCGAACGGCTTCTCGACGACCACGCGCGTGCGGTCGGCGAGGTTGATCTCACCGATGCCGCGGATGATGGTACCGAATGCCACAGGGGGAACGGCGAGGTAGAAGACGCGCTGAGGCTCCCCCCCTAGCTCCTCCTCGGCCCTCTCGACGGCCTCCAGTACGGGCTCCGGCTCGTCGGGATTGAACTCGTGGGACACGTAGGAAAGCCGACGAGCGAACGCGGGCCACCGCTCGTCCGCGTCGAGATTCTTCGACCGGCCGAATACGGAGATCGCATCGTGTGCGAAGTTGACGAACTCGCGGTCCGTCAGCTCGCTTCGGGAGTTCCCGATGATGCGGTAATCCTTCGGCATCAAACCCTCGGAGTCGAGGTGAAAAAGAGCCGGCAGCAGCTTGCGCCGGGCGAGGTCGCCATTCGCACCGAAGATGACGATGACGTGGTCCGGCGGGGTCAGGTGATCGCTCATGCCTCTCTTTACCACCGACGGGAGGGCCGACGGACCGGACGGGCGGCCCGGCCGAATATCATCGGGTCAACCCATCAGGGAGGCTCTATGACGACCACGAACGGCTCCTCGAACCCCTTCGAGGCGCGACGCAAACTATCCACCCGCTCCGGGGACCTCGCTTACTTCAGTCTGGAAGCACTTGCCGATCAGGGCTTGGCCGATCTCGAACGGATCCCGGTCACGGTCAAGATCCTGCTCGAGAATCTTCTGCGGACCGCTCGCACCGAACATGCCTCGGAAGAGGACGTGAGGGCTCTCGCCGGCTGGGGCCGGGGGGCAGTCGAAGAACGGGAGTTCCCCTACTCCCCGGCGCGCGTCATCCTGCAAGACTTCACCGGGGTTCCTGCCGTGGTCGATCTGGCCGCGATGCGCTCGGCGATCGATCGTGCTGGTGGCGACGCTTCCCGTGTCGATCCGCTCGTTCCGGTGGATCTAGTCGTGGATCATTCGGTTCAGGTCGACGCGTTCGGTACCAACGGCGCCTTCAAGATCAACGTCGATAGGGAGTACGAGCGGAACCACGAGCGTTACTCGCTACTGAGATGGGCGCAGCAGGCGTTTGCCGGCTTCCGCGTGGTGCCGCCGGGTATGGGGATCGTTCATCAGGTGAACCTCGAGTACCTCGCCAGCGTCGTGCGGACGATCGAGGAAGACGGCGCGAAGGTTGCGGTGTTCGACACCCTCGTCGGCACGGACTCACACACCACCATGATCAACGGCCTTGGCGTTCTCGGTTGGGGCGTGGGCGGCATCGAAGCCGAAGCTTCGGTACTGGGTCAGCCCATGCCACTGATGACCCCGACGGTTGTCGGTTTCAAGATGACCGGGACCCTAACGGTCGGCGTTACGGCGACGGACCTCGTACTCACGATCACCGAGATGTTGCGTAAGCACGGCGTCGTTTCGAAATTCGTCGAGTTCTACGGGCAGGGTCTGTCGAATCTGAAGGTCGCGGATCGCGCCACCATCTCGAACATGTGCCCCGAGTACGGGGCGACCGCTGCCCTCTTCCCCGTGGACGAACAGACGCTCGAATATATGCGGCTCTCTGGCCGGAAGGACGACCACCTCGAACTCGTGGAGAACTACGCGAGGGTCCAAGGCATCTTCCGGACCGACGAGACGCCCGATCCTGTTTTCAGCGAGACCCTCGAGCTCGACCTGTCGGCCGTTAGGCCGAGTGTTGCCGGCCCCCGCCGGCCGCAGGATCGCGTCACCATCGACCGCATCTGGCACAGCTTCGCTGAGGTGTACGGAGACGAGGTCTCCGGCGGCAACGAAGGGGTCGAAGTGAAGCTTGCCAGCGGCGACGTCGAGCATCTCAAGCATGGCTCGGTCGTTATCGCGGCCATCACGAGCTGCACGAACACGTCGAACCCCTCGGTCATGCTCGGGGCAGCGCTACTCGCCAAGAACGCAGTGGATCGCGGACTTATGACGAAACCGTGGGTGAAGACGAGCACCGCCCCCGGCTCGCGTGTGGTAACGCGCTACCTCGAGGACGCGAACCTTCTGCCCTACCTCGAGAAGCTCGGCTTCCATGTGGTCGGCTACGGATGCACCACCTGCATCGGTAACTCCGGTCCACTACCCGAGGCCGTGGCCGAGGTGATCGAGGCGAACGATCTGGCGGTCGTCTCGGTTCTATCGGGTAATCGCAACTTCGAGGGACGCATACATCCGCAGGTAAAGGCCAGCTATCTGGCGTCGCCGCCGCTCGTCGTTGCTTACGCACTGGCGGGCACCGCCGATATCGATCTTACGAAGGACCCGATCGGTCGCGATTCGGAGGGGAAGGATGTCTTCCTCGAAGAGTTGTGGCCCTCGCCGGAAGAGATCTCGAGATCGATGCAGGCAGTCAACTCTGGACTCTTTCACGAGGAGTACGCCAAGATCTTCGATGGCAACGAGAACTGGCAGAACCTCCCCTCGCCGGAGGGAGTCCTCTACGATTGGGACCCGGCGTCTACCTACGTACGCGAACCGAGTTTCTTCGAGGATCTCAGCGAGGAGCCACCTCCAGCGCGCGACATCGAGGATGCCCGCGTTCTTGCTTATGTGGGGGATTCCGTCACCACCGATCACATCTCACCCGCCGGATCCATCGCACCGAAGTCCCCTGCGGGGAAGTATCTGATCGAGCACGACGTGGAACCGCGTGACTTCAACAGTTACGGGTCTCGGCGGGGCAATCACGAAGTGATGGTGCGAGGCACCTTTGCGAACATCCGACTTCGTAACAAGCTCGCTTCGAAGGAAGGCGGTTGGACGACACTCCTTCCCGATGGCGAGGAGATGACGATCTACGATGCCTCGATTCGCTACATCGAGAAGGACACACCGCTGATAATCCTGGCCGGAAAGGAATATGGCTCCGGGAGCTCACGCGACTGGGCGGCAAAAGGTGCGCGGTTGCAAGGCGTTCGGGCGGTTATCGCAGAGAGCTTCGAGCGCATCCACCGCAGCAACCTTGTCGGCATGGGCATCCTGCCGCTTCAATACAAGGACGGCGATACCGCCGACTCCCTAGGCCTCGACGGTAAGGAGACCTTCACCATCACCGGTGTGGCCGAAGGTTTGGCTCCCCACTCCGACCTCGAGGTGAAGGCAACCAAGGATAACGGCACCGATGTCGCCTTCAGCGCGGAATGTCGCATCGACTCTGCGGTCGAGATGAGCTATTACACCAACGGCGGCGTCCTACAGATGGTCCTCCGCCGGATGCTGCAAAAGGCGTAATCCCTCGCAGGCGTGGCTCCTGCCCGAAACGCCTATCGCTTCGAGTACTGCGGTGCCTTGCGAGCCTTCTTGAGCCCGTACTTGCGACGCTCCTTCTCACGAGCGTCGCGCGTCAGAAAGCCCGCCTTCTTGAGGGCGGGACGCAGATCGGGATCGAGGTCGGTGAGCGCTCGAGTGATCGCATGCCGGAGCGCGCCGGCTTGACCACTGATGCCACCGCCTTCAACCTTGGCGAAGATGTCGTAGCGCCCCTCGGTTTCGGTGAGGCGTAGGGGCTCGGACAAGATCATGC
>JACCXF010000281.1 GCA_013697295.1 Actinomycetota bacterium
CCTCCCAGCAGGATGAGGCCGAGCTTCCTTGTTCTCCCGCGCATGCTTTGAACTCCGCGCAGGGGATCGGCTAGGAGACCTCGATCACAACGGCGTCCACGTTGAGCCTCCGTCGGTGCTGGTACTCACGTCCACGGTCCCGTCCTGGGACCAGGAGGCCGCGTACCACGTGTTCGGGTCGTCGGGTTCGATCTGGACGATGGAAACATCGGCCGGCACGTCCAACGAAGTCCACGTCGCACCACCGTCATCGGTCAGGGCTGCGACGCCCGTGGCTGAGACGACGATCCTGTCAGTGTCCGTCGGATCCCAGGAGACCCACATGGCTGCGGGCACGCCTCCCAGCACCCGCCAGGTCCGTCCCCCATCGGTGGTCTCGACGGCTCCCGCGTTCATGTCCGGGGCGACGACGCGGTCGGGATCCGCCGGATCCACGAGGATCGCACCCATGAAGGACTGACCGACGCCTGGGTTCCTGATCTCCCACGTCGTGCCCTCATCCGTCGAAGCGAGGAACCCGGCCGCGGGGGAGGCGGCGTAGAGCAAGGAACCCGTCCCGCCTAGCGCATGGATATCGGTGGCAGGGAGCCCGTCGTTTCGCGACTGGAAGCTCTGACCACCGTCGGTGGATACCTCGAGTCCAGGGTGTCCGCCCACCCAGATCGAGCCATCCAAGAAGGCCCACCCCATCGCGTCGGCATCCTGGAGACTCTCGACATCCGACCACGTCCGACCGTCATCGCTCGAGGAGGACACAGCCTCGTGTCCGCCAGCGTAGAGCGCGGCACTAGCGTCCGGAACCGCGACGAACGAGTGGAAGTCTCCCCCGACGAAGGGTGCGGACCCGGTCGTCGGAGCATCCGATCTGTTCATCCACAGTGTTGCTCCGAGCGCGACGAGGGCCGCCCCGATGAGCAAGCCGACCGGCCGACGGGTCTTCGGAGCCGGCTTCCTGCGTGCGCGTGGATGTGGAGCCGGTCGAGGCCTGCGTTGATTGGTCTTCGTCTTAGCCATCGTGGGCCCCCGTTTCGGACGCTAGAGGATCCGGTACGCGGTTCTGGCTCCGGTCGGGAGCGTGCTTCATCGCCATCCGGGCGCAAGCCACCATCGCACCGACGCAGACAAGTGCCGGCACGAAGCTCAGGAACGTTCGCATGGGTGTCCTCCTCAGGTGGACGACTGGGCATGGCGCCCGTGGGCGGCATGCCAGATCACGACGTCACGCGGGGCGAGGAGGTGGATCGGGATTCCGTATGAAGGGGGGCGCTCGAAATCGATAGAGATCGGGCCGGTGGCTGCCGGTAGCCCCGGACAGGAGCAGGAGTGTCGAAGCGAGGAGAATCGCAACGCAGGCCATGATCGCGCCCATGAGCGTCCCGGCGTCACACTCTGGACAGGGGGCCATCACCATGCCGATCCCGAGAGGGATGACCAGCAGCAAGAGGAGAAGAACCACGAGGATCACAGCGAGCTTGCGCCCCACGGCACGAGGCTATCACCGGACGACGTTCGAGTTGGCCGAGCGTCGATCCGACATGGCGGCCCGGGAGACATCGCTGCTCTGTTGCCGGTGGGATCTGGTCAGGAACAGCTATCGGCTCTCCAAACCAGAAAGTGTGACCTTGACGAGCCGGCGGACCGCAGCCTTGGATGGCAGGTCGCCGGCGGCACCGAGGGCATGCACGCAATAGGCGGCGAGTTCGTCAACAGAAACATCGTTGCGGAGGTGGCCGGCATCCGAGACATCGGCTAAGAGGTCGCGGATCAGGTCGCGGACGTGATTGTGCGCGTGGGTCACGTGTTCGTCTCGATGCAAGAACCTCGCGAGCTCGGTGTCGTTGTGCCCGCGAGTCTCGTGGGATATGAGGGCGAAGGTCTCGAGGACCGCTTCGAACCGCTCGCGGGCGTCGCCAGCACGATCGCGGACTTCCGCCAGCTGTTGCAGATGGCCGGCGATCTGACGCTCATGCCAACCGAAGAGGATCGCTTCCACATCCGGGAAGTACTTGTACAGCGTGGCGCGTCCGATCCCGGTCTCCTCTGCGATCTGTGACATCGTCACGGAGAGCAAACCGTGCGCGACTACGAGGGACGCGGTCGTCTGCATGATCGCATCGCGCACCTCACGCCGATGCGCCTCGATCGTTTCGGTCCAGAGTTTCGGCACGAGGAGAGTATACGGTCAGACGCTGTACAAACGTTCTGAGTTGACTCAAGACAGGCTGTCTCGATAGAGTCTCGGGGTATCACCCTGCAAGCCAAAGGGAGGTCGCATGGCTGACGAGCCCGTCCAACCCGAGAACGGCGAGAGACATGTCTCGCCCGGCGACGGGCCGGTTGGTACCCCGCGGTGGGTGAAGATCTCCGGCATCGTGGCTGCGATCGTGATCGCGCTGATCGTCGTCGTGCTCCTGTTCGGTGGCGACCACGGCCCCGGCCGGCACACGGCACCTATGGGCGGAGCGGGTC
>JACCXF010000309.1 GCA_013697295.1 Actinomycetota bacterium
GTCGCCGTCGACGCTGATCTCGAGCTCGTCTCCCTCGTGGATCCCGAAAACCCGCCGGAGCTCCGAGGGCAGGACGATGCGGCCGAGCTCGTCGATCTTGCGAACCACGCCTGTAGACTTCATTCGCATACCCTCCATCTGGTAGTTAATGGTCAATCTAGCCCCGGCTCAGCGGCCGGTCAATTTGCAAACGGGGCGAGTTAGGCACCCGTTTGGGTACGCGACTCCCCCCGAGCAAGTGTCGGCCGGCAGCGGGCCGGCTGAGGCCGGCGGGTGGAAACGGGCAGGTCAGAGGCGCTTTTGGTAACGCCGCCGCGAGAACTGGTTGTGTAGCTCTCCTCGAACCCGGAAGAGAATGCGATGAGCGAGCAGATCTACTATCTGACCACTCCGATCTACTACATCAACGACGTGCCTCACCTCGGCCACGCGTATACGACGGTCGCCGGGGATTTCCTCACCCGTTTCAGGCGCTTGCAGGGGCGCGATGTCCATTTCCTGACCGGCACCGACGAGCACGGGCAGAAGGTGCTGCGTTCGGCCGAGGCGAAGGGGATCGCGCCGAAGGCTTGGGCCGACCAGATCGTGCCTCGGTGGAAAGAGGTGTGGGATGCCCTGGACGTTGCCTACGACGACTTCGTCAGGACGACCGAGGAGCGCCATGAGGGACCCGTCCAGGCGTTCATGAGCGCGCTCCACGAGCGGGACGAGATCTATCAAGGCACGTACGAGGGCCTCTACTGCGTCGGATGCGAAGAGTTCAAGCAGCCGGACGATCTCGTCGACGGCAAGTGCCCGCTTCATGGGACCGAGCCCGAGGTCGTCAAGGAAGAGAACTACTTCTTCCGACTGTCGAAGTACGCGCAGCCACTGATCGATCTGTACGAGTCGGAGCCCAGCCGTCTCCTACCCGAAGCGCGCCGCAACGAGGTGCTGGGCAAGTTGCGACAGGGCCTGGATGACCTGTCTATCTCCCGCGTGAGCTTCGATTGGGGGATCCCGATCCCGTGGGACTCCAAGCACGTGATCTATGTCTGGATCGACGCCTTGCTGAACTACATCACCGCCGTCGGTTACGACTCCGAAGAGGAGACGTTCGAGCGGATCTGGCCCGCGAGCGTTCAGCTGGTCGGCAAGGACATCCTGTGGTTCCATGCGGTCATCTGGCCCGCCATGCTGATGGCGCTCGAGCTTCCGTTACCCGAAACGATCTTCGCCCACGGTTTCCTGCAGGTGGGTGGCGAGAAGATGTCCAAGTCGAAGTTGACCGGTATCTCGCCTCACGATCTCTTGGACACCTTCGGATCGGATGGGTTCCGTTACTATTTCATGCGCGAGATTTCGTTCGGTCAGGACGGGAACTTCTCGTGGGAGAGCGTGGTCGCCCGCTACAACTCGGATCTCGCGAACGACTTCGGGAACCTGGCGTCGCGCGTCCTGTCCATGATCTCGAAGTATCTGGAGGGGGAGATCCCTTCGCCCCCATCCGAGGACGAGCTCCATCCGGGCGACCGTGAGCTCCACGACGTGCAGCGGAAGGCGTTGGAGGAGATGATCGATGCCGTCGATGCTATTTCTCCGACCGAGGCGCTGAAAGCGGCGTGGGCGTCGGTACGCAGAGCCAACGCTTACGTGGAGGAAGTGACACCGTGGGCTCTTGCGAAGGACGAGGCACAGCGACGTCGTCTTGAGGTCGTGCTCTACAACCTCGCGGATGCACTCCGGTTGTTGTCGCTTATGACCTGGCCCATCGTGCCTAAGGCGGCGACCGAGCTGTGGCGCCGCCTCGGACTCGAGGGCCAGATCCAGGAGCGCGAACTCGCAACGGACGGGCGGTGGGGATTGCTTCCGGCAGGGGCACGGGTCGAAACGGGGGCTCCCCTGTGGCCGCGTATCGAAGACGAAACGAGCTGAGCCACGTCCGTGTGGTTCGACTCCCACTGTCACCTTCAGATCTGCGCTGAGGATCGTTGCCTCGACGACATCCTCGACTCCGCGCGGACCGCAGGGCTGAAAGGGATGGTCACGGTAGGGATCGACGTGGCCTCTTCGCGTCGGGTCGTGGACATTGCGGATGGGGAGTTCGTGTGGGCCGCCGTTGGGATCCATCCGAACTCGGCCACCGAACTAGACGAGCGCTCGCTCGCCGACATCGAGGAGCTCGTTGCCGACCCCCGCGTGGTGGCCGTGGGCGAGAGCGGCCTTGACTTCTATCGCGACCACGCCCCACATGACCGTCAACTGGAATCGTTCTCAGCTCACCTGCGTGTTGCGAAAGGCAACGACATCGCCTTGATCATCCACACACGCGCGTCCGTTGGGGCGGCGCTCGATTTCTTCGAGGAACAGGGCCCACCTGACCGGTTCGTCTTCCATTGTTGGTCGGGCGACGAGACCGAGCTGGCTCGGGCCCTGGCCCTCGGTGCCTACGTGTCGTTCGCGGGAAACGTCACTTTCAAGAACGCGCCGGACCTTCGGGAGCGCGCCGTCGAGGTTCCGACGGAGCGTCTCCTGATCGAAACGGACGCTCCGTACCTTGCGCCCGTCCCGAACAGGGGTCGGCCGAACGAACCGGCTTGGGTCGGCTTTGTCGGGGAGGCCGTCGCGGAGGTTCGAGGCGAGAGCGCAACCGACCTTGCTAGAACGACGGAGGCCAACGCACGCAGGCTCTTCGCGCTCGACCGATGAGATCCGACTCCCCCTTACTGGGCGCACGGAAGGTGCGGGAGCTCCTGGACGAGCACGGCATAAGACCGCGCAAAGCGTTGGGCCAGAACTTCGTGATCGATCCGAACACGATCCGCAAGATGGTGGCGTTCGCTCAGGTGGCACCCGACGACTCGGTAGTCGAGGTCGGAGCGGGGGCCGGATCCCTGACCCTTGCGCTGGCCATGGTCGCCCGTCGGGTGGTGGCGCTCGAGAAGGACACCAAGCTGATCCCGGTGCTCGAGCAGGTCCTTCAGGGACATGGCAACGTGGAGATCATCCAGGGAGATGCGCTCGAGCATGACCTGGGGGCGCTGGAGGTCGAGCACCTGGTGGCGAACCTCCCATACAACGTCGCCGCGACGGTGGTGTTGCGAGCCCTCGAGGGCGCACCCGAGATCGCGAGTCTCACCGTGATGACGCAACGAGAAGTGGGTGAACGGCTGGCCGCCGGGGCGGGAAGCAAGGCATACGGGCTCAGCAGCGTGCTCGTGGCGTACTTCGCCGAGGCTCGGGTGGTGACGCGGGTCTCGCGCAGGGCCTTCTGGCCCGAGCCGAACGTCGACTCCGTCATCGTCAGGCTGGTCCGCCGGCCGAGCCCGGCGGTTCCCCAGGAGGTCTTCTTCGCCGTCGCTCGGGCGGGTTTCGCACAGCGGCGGAAGATGTTGCGGGGGTCCCTGCGCGCTGTCGTCGATCCGCCCGACCGCCTCGAGGGAGCGCTCTCGAAGGCCGGCATCGATCCGACGATCCGGGCCGAGGAGCTGGACCACCTGGGTTTCGTGGCGCTCGCGGAGCAGCTGCGCCCGTTCATCTCGAAGGCTTAGGTTCCTCGTGATGCGATTCCGTACGAACGCCAAGATCAATCTGTTCCTGAGGGTCCTGGGGGATCGCCCTGATGGTTTCCACGAGATCGAGACGATCCTCCACAACGTCGACCTCGGGGACGAGATGGAGATCTTGGTCGAGTCCGGTTCGGGCATCGAGATCGAGATGATCCTCAAGGACGGCGTCCCAGGGCCCGCGCCGCCCCAGCGCGCCAACCTCATCTACTGGGCCGCGGAGCGCATGCTCGAGATGAGCGGAACCTCAGCGGCGATAAACGTCGTGACTCGAAAGCGGATCCCGATGGGCGGAGGCTTGGGGGGCGGCAGCGCGAATGCGGCCGGAACGCTCGTGGCGCTGAACGAGATGTTGGGGGTAGGCCTCGATGTCGAGGATCTCGGGAGGTTAGGTGCGGCCATCGGAAGCGACGTTCCCTTCTGCATCGCTGGAGGAACCGCGCTGGCGACCTCGAGAGGCGAAGTGCTCACTGCGCTGCCGGCGCCGGCGCGGCTGTGGTTCGTATTGGGGATGTCTCACGACCCGGTGCAGACACACGAGGTCTACGCGCGGTGGCGCCCGTCCGAGGAATCGCCGCCCGTCGATCGTGCGAGGTTGACGTCCGCGGTTGGGGCGGGGGACCCGGCGGAGATCGCGCCCCTCCTGATCAACGACCTCGAGCCCTACATCTTCGGGTTGAGGCCGGACGTCCGATCAGGAACCGAACGCATGGTGAAGGCGGGGGCCCTCGGCTCCCTTACGTCGGGCTCCGGACCCACCGTTTTCGGGATCGCGGCCGACGAGGCGCATGCACAAGCCATCGCCGACCAGGCGCGCGGAGTGTTTGACCGGTGCGAGGTCGTGGGATCGCGGCCCGAGGGCGTCGAGCGGCTGGACTAGGCTTGGCGGCTGAGCGATGCCCCGTGGGGTAAGTGGCAGCCCGAGGGATTTTGGTTCCCTAAGTTCAGGTTCGAGTCCTGACGGGGCAGCTCTATCGAGCTTTCGAGAAGGAGGGCGTGGTGAGCGTAGGGGGACGTAACGTCACCGCGGTCGTGCTCGCCGCCGGCGGGGGCACGCGGATGAAGTCCGACGTTCCCAAGGTTCTCCATCCCGTCGCCGGCCGCCCGGTCCTGGTCCATGTCCTCGCGGCCCTGGCACCGCTACAACTAGAGCGGCGCGTGATCGTGAGCTCGAGCAGGAAGAGCGAGATCGTCGCGGCCGTCGATGGATCGCCTTTCTCCGAGGGCCTCATCTACGCGGTGCAGGATCCTCCGAGAGGCACGGGGGACGCCGTGCAAGCGGCTCTCCGTGCAGCTCGGTTCAACGATGGTCTTGTCCTGGTCGTACCGGGCGACACCCCCTTGCTCGAAACAGAGACGCTCGACGCGCTCCTCCACATCCATGTGGCCGGAGATGCCGCCGCAACTGCATTGACCGCTCGGATATCCGATCCAACGGGTTACGGCCGGATCGTGCGGGACGCCGATCACGAGGTCGAACGCATCGTCGAGGATCGCGACGCTTCATACGAGGAGCGTGCGATCGATGAGATAAACGCAGGCGTGTACGTGTTCGAGACGGAGCCGTTGAGCCAGGTGCTCGAGAAGATTGATCGAGAGAACGCGCAAGGCGAGTACTACCTGACCGATGTCGTGGCGCTCCTTCGTTCGGCGGGCCACCATGTCATCGGTCACCGGACCCACCCTCAGGAGGTTTTGGGCGTCAACTCGCGCGCACAGCTGGCGCGCGTCGGTGAGATGTTGCGGAGACGTTCCTGCGAACGATGGATGGATCAGGGCGTCACGATCGTGGATCCGACCACGACCTACATCGATGCGTCTGTGCGTATCGGTCGCGACGCGACCATCCATCCCTTCACCTTCCTCGAGGGCGATACCTCGGTCGAAGAGCGCGCCGAGGTCGGCCCCCAAGCTCGGATCGTCGATACGACGATCGGCGAGCAGGCCAAGGTTTCGTTCGCCGTCGTCATCGGGTCCCATGTCGGTCCGGAAGCAACAGTGGGCCCTTTCGCCTCCCTGCGACCCGGTACCCGGCTCGAGCGCGGCTCGAGCGTCGGGACCTTCGTCGAAACGAAGAACGCGCACATCGGAGAGGGCAGCAAAGCGAACCATCTCGCTTATCTGGGTGACGCGGAGATCGGCCGGGGGGTGAACGTCGGGGCCGGCTCGATCACCTGCAACTGGGACGGTCAGGACAAGCACCGGACGATCATCGATGACGACGCGTACGTCGGGTCCGACACGATGCTCGTGGCCCCCGTCCACCTGGGCAAGAGATCGGCGACGGGGGCCGGATCCGTGGTGCGGGAAGACGTTCCCGACGGCGCCCTGGCGGTCGGCGCGCCCGCGCGGATCCTCGAGGGGAAGGGCAACAAGATGGGTGTGGATGAGAACCAAGCGGATGAGGAGCCGCGAGAATAGGGTTAGCGCGTAGGCGTCGAGAGCTCGGCGCCGCAGCCCGGCGGATAGGAGAGGCTTGGTGCAGGTTCCAACCTACAAGCGGCTGATGATCTTCTCGGGTCTGGCGAACCGGCCGTTGGCCGAGGAGGTTGCCGCCCACCTTGGGATGAAGCTCGGTGAAGTCGAGATCTCCACCTTCGCGAACTCCGAAACCTACGTCCGCTTCGCCGAGTCAGTGCGGGGGCTGGATGCGTTCGTGATCCAGAGCTTCTGCGAGCCCGTGGATCATCACCTCATGCAACAACTAGTCATGATCGATGCCCTCAAGCGAGCTTCGGCGAAGCGCATCACGGCGGTTTCGCCCTTCTACCCCTATTCCCGTCAGGACAAGAAGACCCTTGGTCGCGAGCCCGTCACCGCGAAGCTCATCGCCGACTTTTACGAGGCGGCCGGGGCGGACCGTGTGTTATCGGTCGACCTCCATACGGGCCAGATCCAGGGATTCTTCAACGTGCCCTTCGATCACCTGACGGCGCTCCCGATGCTCGCCGACTATTTCGCCGACAACCTCGACGCTGAAGAGCTGGTCATCGTCTCGCCCGACGCCGGCCGCGTGCGACTCGCCGAGAAATGGGCGCAACACATGAGCGACTTCCATGCGCGCAACTGTCAGGTCGCATTCCTTCACAAGAAGCGACGCAGCGATGCACGCAACGTCAGCGAGACGAGGGCCGTGGTTGGTGATGTCGAGGGCAAGGTCTGCATCGTCGTTGACGACATGATCGACACCGCCGGAACCCTGGTGAACGGTTGCGAGACTCTGCTCGAAGGTGGGGCCACCGAGGTGCACGCCGCCGCTACGCACGCGGTGCTCTCGGATCCCGCAACGGATCGGATCAAGAACTCGGCACTCCAGGAAGTGGTCGTCACGAATACCCTGCCGATCCCCTCGGAGAAGGAGCTCGACAAGCTCGTGATCCTCTCCATCGCCCCGACGATCGCTCAGACCATCAAGGCGGTGTTCGAGGAGGAATCCGTCTCCGAGCTCTTCCACGGCGAGAACCAGCCCTAACCTCACCGTCTTTCTCTCTTAACCCCGGTGTTCTCCCCCGTAGAGCCACGTGAGGCCGCCTCGCGATAGTCCTTGGAGAAACCTGTGGACCAGGGGTTCTGGAACAGACTGTCGAGCGCCGACCGACCTCCGCGCCTAGCTCCCGGCGGAGAGATGCGGGGATTGCCGGTCATCTGGTCGCCTCGGCCGGTGGGCGGGGCCGCTTTGCCGGGTTGAGGGGGGCCGGGGGAGCGGGCATAATGAGTAGCGTCTCCGGCTCTCGTCCGGGGGCGGCCCCCACAGCACGCGTGGGTGAGGCGCGACAAACGCAGCTAGATAACGACGGAGGATCCCAGTGGCCGAAGTAAAGCTCCCCGCAGAGAAGCGGACCGCGGTAGGCAAGGGACACGCCAGACGAGCCCGAGCGGCCGGCCGCGTCCCCGGGATCGTCTACGGCAAGGGGATGGAGCCCGTCGCTGTCGAGGTATCCCGACGCGAGCTCGTCACTGCGTTCCACAGCGATGCCGGGATGAACACGCTGCTGGACATCGAACTGGAAGGCACCACCACGCTGGCCCTGGCGCGTGAGTTACAGCGTGACCCCGTCAAGGGAACCCTGCTCCACGTCGACTTCGTGAAGATCGACCGCAAGCAGGCGGTCGAGGTCGAGGTCCCCATTCACGTGGTCGGGGAGGCGCCGGGTCAGAAAGAGGGCGGTGTTCTCGAGCACCCGTTGTTCCAGTTGCACGTGCGGTGCTTGCCGCTCGAGGTGCCCGAGTCGATCGAGGTGGATATCTCGTCACTCAATATCGGCGATTCCCTGCGCGTTGCGGACATCCCCACGGACGACAAGTTCGAGATCCTCAACGATCCTGAGGCAGCCGTTGTTGCGGTCGCCGCTCCGGTCTCCGAGGAAGAGCTCGAGGCGATGGAGGCAGCGGCCAGTGGACCCGCCATGGAGGGTGTCGAGGCCGAAGGCGAGGAGGCCCCTGCGGAGGACGCCGAAGCCGCAGCTCCCACAGAGGAGACCCCAGCAGACGGAGGCGACGGAGACGAGGGCTCGGATTCCGAGGGCTAGAACCATCGCCCCGGTCTCTGCCTGATCGTGTCCCGACTGTTCGGCCGCTCGCGGTCCTCCGATCACGAGGAAGGTCGCTGGGTTGTCGTTGGGCTCGGTAACCCGGGCGACCGCTATGCGAAGACGCGTCACAACATCGGTGTAATGACGATCGAGCAGCTGCTCGAGCGCGCCGCCGCCCGTTTCAAGCGACACAAGAGCGGTTGCCTGGTTGCAGAAGCGAACCTCGGTGGTGCACGCGCGGTGATCGCTCGAACGACCTCGTTCATGAACGAATCCGGCCGATCCGTGGGTGAGCTCGTGCGGTGGTACAAGACCGACCCCCGCCGCTTGATCGTGGTGCACGACGAATTGGATATTCCGTTCGGCGAGATCCGGATCAAGGAGGGCGGCGGAACAGCCGGCCATAACGGCCTCGGCTCTCTCGTATCGCACCTCGGAACGAAGGATTTCAATCGGGTGCGCGTCGGGATCGGTCGTCCTCGAGGAGCCAAGGAGGCCGGCGATCATGTTCTGGCCGCGTTCTCGTCGTCCGAACGCAAGGAGCTCGAGTTCGTGCTGAACGATGCGGCGGACGCCGTCGAGCGCATCATCGAGGCTGGAGTCGAGCGTGCGATGAACGAGGTCAACACTCGGGCAACCCCGTGAGACCCCGGCGCACGGCGGCCGTATTGTTGTTGACGCTTGCGGCTTGCACGGCATCGGCCCCGACTTCCGAACCCGCCGAGACTCAACGAGAGAGCGATATGCCCGATGAGACTCGGGCGTCGTGTGAGGGTCTGGGCGCCCAGGTAACTCGCGTTGCCCGTGGCTACGTGCCTTCTTTGTCGCCCGACATCTCGGTGATCCCCCGAGAACCCAACTACGTCGGTCCGCCGACGATGCCGGTTCATTCGGGACCCTGGGACTACCTCGCGCGCGTTCCTCTCGTTCTCTACGGGCCGGGTCATATCGCGCCCGGTACTTACGACGGCCCGGCGACGATGGCCGACCTCGCCCCCACATCCGCGCGCTTGATCGACTTCGACGGGTTCCGGGCCCCGGATGGCCGGATCCTGGACGAGGCTCTGAAAGGCCGGTCGGAGCCTCCTCGGATCGTGGTGACGGTGGTGTGGGACGGAGGAGGTTGGAACGTACTGCGCAGCCACCCGAAGGCGTGGCCGTTCCTGAAACGATTGATGGATCGCAGCGCCACGTGGCCCAACATGACGATCGGGTCCTCTCCGTCCGTGACCCCGCCCATCCACACGACGCTCGGCAGCGGGGCCTGGCCTCGCCGTCACGGGATCCCCGCCCTGAACATCCGCACCGCTCAGGGGGAGTTCGTCGACCCCATGCTGTTCCTGGACCCGAGCCGCATCCGTGTCCCGACCCTGGCGGATGTCTACGACGAGGCGCGCTCGAACGCACCGGTGGTGGGGTTGCTCGCCTCCAGCAACTGGCATCTGGGGATGGTCGGTCACGGCGCGGGTCTTCAGGGGGGTGACCGGGACGAGGTGGTGATCCTGCGGGAAGACGGGTCTCTCGAGACGAACCCGGAGGTCTACTCCCTGCCCGCGATCAGCGACACCGCTCGGCTCGAGGAATACACGCGGACTCTGGACACGAGTGATGGTCAGTCCGATGGCGCGTGGCGGGGACATCCACTCGATGATCCGCTCGTGCGGTACTCGACCCCCGCCCACGTCCAATATCAGGAGTTCTTGCTCGAGGCCATGCTCACGGCCGGGGATTATGGACGCAACGCCGACCCCGATCTCCTGTTCGTGAACTTCAAGTCGGGAGACGACGCCGGCCACCGCTGGGGCATGACTTCGGCCGAGACGGGCGCTACCCTTCGCGCGATCGACGCAGCCCTCGCTCGCCTGATCCGTTTCCTCGATGCAGAGTTCGGGCGCGATGCATACGTGATGATGCTGACGGCCGACCACGGCCAGACGCCTTACCCCGAGGAGTCCGGTGGATGGCCGGTTGCGGGCGGGCAGTTGAAGGACGATGTCAACGCCGAGTTCGACCACTCCGACAACGGGGTCGACCTCGTGGATCGTGTCGTTTCGGCTGGTCTGTACGTCCGGCCGGACGAGCTGGACGACGGCGATGCGTCGCTCGAGGACATCGCTGACTGGGTCGTCGGCTACTCGGCTCGGGAGAACCTTGTGGAGGACGAGTCTCTTCCGGAAGGGTGGGGGGGTAGGGGTTCCGAACCCCTGTTCGACGCCGTGCTCGTGGGACGAAAGGTCGCCGGCCGCTCCTGCGCGGCCGGGTGACGCCCCCTCACCTCGTAGACTGGTTCGGTTCGTGGCATCTCTAGCTCCCCTACTCGAATTACTCCCGGACGAGCGCGTTCGCGCTCTCCTAGACGCGCGCGCCGCAGCGGTGGTTCCGGAGCCGGCGCGGCCCTTCCTACTGGCGGCCCTCGTCTCTCATCTGGAACGACCCGTCCTGGCGATCGTCGGGCGGGCAGAGGAGGCCGATAATCTCGCCCGCGATATCCAGGCGTTCAGCGGCCGGCGTGGAGCCGAGGTGTTCCCCGGCTGGGAGGTGCTGCCGGGCGAGCCTGTGTCTCCCTCGATCGAGACGATGGGTCGCCGGCTCGAAGTCCTGCACCGGCTCCGGGGGGGCCAGAGTTTCGTGGTCGTCACCACAGCCCAGGGAGCCACGCAGCTCGTTGCTCCTCCGCGCGCCAACGTCGAGGTTCTCACCCTGCACGCCGGTTCCCAGATCCCCGATGATCTCCCGCAACAGCTCGTGGACCTCGGCTACGAACGCAACTACATGGTGGAGCGCCGGGGTGAGTTCGCCGTAAGGGGCGGCATCGTGGACGTCTTCGCGCCGGGAGCCGAGCGACCGGTGCGTGCCGAGTTGTGGGGTGACGAGGTGAGCTCCTTGAGGGAGTTCGCCCTCGCATCCCAACGCTCGCTGGACGAGATCGAGTTAGCCGACATCCCCCCCTGTCGCGAGCTCATGTCGGACCCCACCACGCAGGCGCGGGCGGCGGAGTTGCTCGAGGAGCATGACGACCCGGCTCTGGCGCAACTGGCGGAAGGCGTGTTGGTGGCCGGAGCCGAGCGGCTCCTACCGTTGCTCGTTGGCGGCCTCAAACCGCTGATGTCCTTGTTCCCAGACGGATCCCCCGCGGTCGTCCTGGAGCCAAAGCGCGTGCGCGACCGGGCCGACGAGATCATTGAACAGGTCGAAGAATGGGGCCGTATCTCCGGTTCGAAGGAACGTCACTACGCCCCACTAGACGAGACTTTGGCGAGGGCTTCCAAGGTCGTGCTGATGTCCAGCTTCGTCGAAGCAGGCGCCGAAGCCATTCCGGCCGAGACGTGGACGGCCATGGCCGGCAAGCCGGAGCAACTCGTGAGCAGGTTGCGAGAACTCGTGAGGATCGGATACCGCGCCGTGGTTGCGGCCAGCCTCCCCGAGACGGCCGAGCGCCTCGCTTCGAACCTCCGTGAGTCCGGGCTCGATCTCTCCGTGTCGGAGACGGCGCCGACGGCGGCGTCCGAAGTCATCGGGACCGTGGTGGTCGCCGAGCTGCAGCGGGGGTTCGTGTTGCCGTGGGCGCAGCTCGCCCTGGTAGCCGAATCCGACATCACTGGACGAAGGTCCGGTGCTGCACGGCGCCGCATCCAGGCGCGACGGAGGGCTATCTCGGGACCGCTCGATCTTGCGGACGGGGATCTTGTCGTCCACGAGCTCCACGGTATCGGACGCTACGTCGGCATGGTCGACCGCGACCTGCTGGGCGTTCACCGCGAGTACCTGGTGATCGAGTACGCGCGCGAAGACCGCCTCTATGTCCCCTCTGACCAGATAGACCTCGTCTCGAAGTACGTGGGGGGCGAGGCTCCGAAGATCAATCGGTTGGGCTCGAACGAGTGGGGCAAGACAAAGTCGCGAGTTCGTCGAAAGGCGCGCGAGATCGCCGCGGAGCTCGTGATCCTCTACGCGAAGCGGATGGCTTCCAAAGGAGTTGCCTTTGGACCGGATACTCCGTGGCAGAGAGAGCTCGAGGATTCCTTTCCCTACGAGGAGACTCCCGATCAACTGCGCGCGGTGGACGAGGTCAAAGACGACATGGAAACTGAGACGCCGATGGACCGACTCGTCTGCGGGGACGTTGGCTACGGGAAGACCGAGATAGCCGTGCGCGCCGCCTTCAAGGCCGTTGCCGCCGGCAAACAGGTAGCCGTCCTGGTTCCGACCACGATCCTCGCCCAGCAACACCACGCCACGTTTGTCGAGCGCTTCCGTCACTTTCCGGTGCGCGTCGAGATGCTCTCGCGCTTCTTGTCCGCAGGCGAAGCGAAGAAGGTTATCGAGGACGTGGGTAAGGGGTCCGTGGACGTCATCATCGGAACGCACCGACTGTTACAGAACGATGTCCATTTCTCGGATCTCGGTCTCGTAATCGTGGACGAAGAGCAGCGCTTCGGAGTCGAGCAGAAGGAGAAGCTCAAGTCGCTTCGAGCGAGCGTGGATGTGCTGACGCTTACGGCCACACCCATCCCAAGGACGCTCGAGATGGCGATGTCAGGGATACGCGACATGTCGATCGTGGACACGCCTCCGGAGAACCGTCACCCTGTCGTTACGTTCGTCGGCGAGATCGCCGACGACATCATCATCTCCGCGATCAGGCGCGAGCTGCTTCGCGATGGTCAGATCTTTTACGTTCACCATCGGGTCGCGACGATCGACCACGTTGCCGGGCGCATCCGGGACCTGGTCCCCGAGGCACGGGTGGGAGTAGCGCACGGACAGATGGACGAGCGCGTCCTGGAGCAGACGATGCTCGATTTCGGAGAAGCCAAAACGAACGTTCTCGTCTGCACCACGATCATCGAGTCCGGTCTCGACATCCCCACGGTCAATACGTTGATCGTCGAGCGAGCAGATCTACTCGGCCTCTCGCAGATGTATCAATTGCGAGGTCGCGTGGGCCGGGCCCACGAACGCGCGTATGCCTATCTCTTCTTCCCGCCAGACCGGTCGTTGACTGAGGCTGCGCACGAGCGATTGAAGACCATCGGCGAGCACACGGGTTTGGGCTCCGGCTTCCGCATCGCGATGCGCGATCTCGAGATCAGGGGGGCCGGGAACCTGCTGGGAGCCGAGCAACATGGTCATATCTCAGAGGTCGGCTTCGACCTGTACGTGAAGCTTGTCGCAGCGGCGGTCGATGAGGCGAAAGGTCAGCCGTGGCAAGAGGATCTCGGCGTCCGGATCGACCTTCCGCTGCAAGCCTTCATCCCCAAGTCGTTCGTGGCGGACGAGAACCTCAGGCTCGACGCCTACAGACGGATCGCGTCGGCGCGCGATGCCGATGACCTCGGCGAGGCTCGGTCGGAACTCGAGGATCGTTATGGCGCACCCGTCCCGCGCCCGGTGGAGGCCCTGTTCGAGCTGGCGGCCCTCAGAAGACTGATGACCTCTCGGGGTATCGAGGAGGCGGCGACGGTGGCGCGCAATCTCAGGATCCGACCCCTCGAGCTCGAGGATTCCAAGCAGATCCGGTTGCAGCGATTGGTCCCGCAGGCAACGTGGAAGCCGGAGAACCGCACCCTGTTGATCCCCGAGCGGTTCGTCCCCAAAGAGGGCGTCGTGATGTGGGTGACCGATCTTCTCCAGCAGTTAACCTCGGCGGCATGAAGCGATCGACGCTGGCTGTGCTCTGCTTGACATTGCTCGCCGCCGGGTGCGCGGATCTCTTGGAGCCCGCCGCCGCGGTGGTGGGCGGCGAGAAGATCCCGGAGTCTCAGCTGAACGCGGCGGTCGAGGAGTTCGAGGACACCGAATGTCCGCTGCTGGAAGAGCAGGGCGTCGATCAGCAGGAAGGCGCGCGCCAGCTGGAACAGAGGCTCCTCTCGGATCTCATCCGGCGCCACGTACTGGAGGCGGAGGCCCGGGAGCTCGACGTCGAGCTACCCACGAGCGAAGCTGTAACGGAGGAGATCGATCTGGTCAAGGCCGAATTTGAAACCCCCGAGGAGTTCGAGCAGGAACTGGTCAACCAGTGCGTGACCGAGCAACAGGTTCGAGACATCACCTACCTGCGAAAGCTGGAAGAAGCCGTGCGGACAGAAGCGACCGCCGATGTCTCTCCTTCGGCCGAGGACCTTCGAGACTTCTACAACGAGAACGTCGATCAGTTCCAGGAGACGCGCGTTGCTCACATCGTCGTAACCAACCTCCCGAGCGCGAAGAAGCTTGCCTCTCAGCTCCAAGCTGCGCCCACGGGTCGAGTCGACAAGTTGTTCGAGAAGCTCGCTCGGGAGAATTCGCTCGATGTCGCAACGGGCAAACGCGGGGGCGACCTCGGTTACGTCGATCCCCAGACCGCGGCCCCCCAGATCCTTGCGACAATCCAGGAGCTGGACGAAGGACAGATCTCCGACCCCGTCCAGACGCAAGAAGGCTACGAGATCATCCGGCTGACCGACAAACGCGTCATGCCCTTCGAAGCCGCACGCCCGCGTATCGAGGAAGAGCTGGGGGGCCAGGAGATCGATGCGGCCTGGCTCCGGTGGCTCGTTGACGCATACAACGAGGCGGACATCAAGGTGAACCCGCGCTATGGGCAGCTCGATCCCGAAAGCCAGACGGTGGTCAACACGGGGCTCGGCGATGTGCCGGGCGCGGATCTTCAACCGACGCCGTCCCTCACGCCGACCCCAGCGACCCAGCCAACACCCTGACGTCCTAGTGCCCTTGCTGGTCGTTCCCGTTGCTCCCACCGAGACCAACCTGTTGACGCTCGGCGAATGGGATTCACTGATCGCGGCGCAGAAGGTGTTCTTCGAGCGCGCCGACCACCCCTTGATCGAGCGCCTCGTTGCCGCGGGGGTGGACGTAGGCTCGTTCGACGACGAGCCCGGCGCGGGTTGGTCGGGAATGGTTCTGGTGGCGGATCCAACGTCTCCCCGGGTGGTAGAGCTCGCGCGCGCCGGAGCGGAGGTGAGCGCGGGGCCCGCGACCGCTCCCGATGATCTATCGGCCGCTATCGCTGCGCCGCTCGTGCGGCGCGCTGCTTCGGCCCTCGCCGGCCTCGCGGTCGTCATGGCGCGCCTCCGTAGTGAGGATGGCTGTCCCTGGGACCGCGAGCAGGATCACGAGTCCCTGAAGGTGCACCTCCTCGAGGAGGCATACGAGGTCATCGACGCGATCGATCGCGAGCAGACGGGGGACGACCTGGAGGAAGAGCTGGGCGACGTGTTGCTCCAGGTTGCGTTCCACGCTCGGATGGCGGAACAGGGGGGCCGGTTCGACCTCGCCGACGTGGCAGCCGGGATCGTGAACAAGCTGATCAATCGCCATCCCCATGTATTCGGCGATGTGGCCGTCTCGGGTCCCAGCGAAGTGCTCGAGAACTGGGACGCAATCAAGGCGACGGAGAAGCGACGAAGAGACCCGTATGAGGGGATCCCGGCCGCTCTTCCGGCGCTGCTCGCTGCGTACAAGACCCAGAAGCGGGCGGCCGCTTTCGGGTTCGAGGCGGATGCGGATGGGGCGCGCAAGCGTGTCGATGCGGCGCTGACGGCTCCTCTCGAAGCCGAGGGCCTGGGTCAGGCGCTGTTCTGGCTCGTCGCTCTCGCTCGGGCACGGGGCCTGGATCCGGAGGACGCGCTCAGGAAGGCGACCGTCAGGTTCCGTTCGACGCCGTAGTTGCCTGGTATAAAGCTGTTACTCATGTTGAAGGAGTAAACCTATGAGCGAAATCGTCCTGATCCGCGCCCTCCAGATCCTCGACTCGCGGGGGAACCCCACGGTCGAGGTCGAGGCGCGCCTGGACAGCGGAGCGACCGGCCGCTCTGGCGTGCCGTCCGGGGCGTCCACGGGGGCGGGCGAGGCCGTAGAGCTTCGGGACGGCGGGGATCGCTACCGGGGCAAGGGCGTGACCCAGGCGGTGGCGAACGTCAACGAGACGCTCGGGCCACAGCTCTTGGGACTGGATGCGCTCGACCAACGGGCGATCGACACGCTGATGATCGACCTCGACGGAACCGGCGACAAGGGAAAGCTCGGGGCCAATGCCATCCTGGGCATCTCGCTCGCGGTGGCAAAGGCGGCCGCAACCGAGCTAGACGTCCCGCTGTTCCGGTACCTGGGGGGGCCCGACGCGCACATCCTGCCGGTTCCATTGCTGAATGTGATCAACGGTGGCGCCCACGCGGACAACGCTCTCGATTTTCAAGAGTTCATGCTCGCGCCGGTTGGCGCAGTTTCTTTCGCTGAGGCGATGGAATGGGGTTCGGATACCTATCACTCGCTCAAGGGCAAACTCGACAAGAGTGGGCTCTCTACCGGGGTGGGTGACGAGGGCGGCTTCGCCCCGAACCTTCGCGCCAACTCCGAGGCCGTCGAGCTGTTGATCGAGGCGATCTCGGGCGCGGGTTACGAACCCGGCCGAGACATCTCGATCGCGATCGACCCCGCCGTGTCTGAGATCAAGGAGGGGGAGCACTACGTCCTCGCCTCGGAGGACCGGCGCCTGTCGAGTGAGGAGCTGGCGTCCTTCTGGGGCGAGTGGGTCGACCGCTATCCGATCGTCTCCATCGAAG
The DNA here is from genome assembly GCA_013697295.1 of Actinomycetota bacterium. GTDB lineage: Bacteria > Actinomycetota > CADDZG01 > CADDZG01 > WHSQ01 > JACCXF01. The sequence continues at coordinate 16,642 of JACCXF010000309.1, forward strand.
ACGGGATGGACGAGGACGATTGGCAGGGATGGAAGGCGCTCACGGACGCGGTCGGCGACAAGGTGCAGTTAGTAGGGGACGATCTCTTCGTCACGAACCAGGAGATCCTCGAGCGCGGCATCCGCGAGGGCGTCGCAAATTCGATCCTGGTGAAGCCGAACCAGATCGGTACTTTGACCGAGACCCTCGAATGTGTTCGTACCGCGCACCGTGCTGCGTACACCACCGTTATCTCGCATCGCTCCGGCGAGACCGAGGACGCGACCGTTGCCGACATCGCCGTCGGAACGAACGCCGGCCAGATCAAGACGGGCGCGCCTGCGCGGGGCGAGCGGACGGCAAAGTACAACCAGCTGCTGCGGATCGAGTCGACGCTGGGGGACGCCGCCCGCTATCCGGGAACGCGCGCCTATCCGAGGTCCACGTTCGCGTGAGAGCCGCCGCGGATTCCGGTCGCACACATCTCGGTTTCGGGCCTCAGGCCGTGGTCCTTCTACTGATCCTGCTCATCCTGTGCCTTGCGGGGGCCATGCTGATCGAACCCACCCGCCAGTTGTTGGAGCAGCGACAGCGCATAGCGGGGGTGACCCAGGACCTCCGGCAACTCCGTTCCTCCAACAAACATCTGGATAAGCGGATCGAACGCCTCAACGATCCGGACTATCTCGAGCAACAAGCCCGCGAACAGATCGGGCTCGTCAGGCCCGGCGAGGTGACCTACCGCGTCATGCCCCCCGCAAGGACCGAGCGCCAAGGGCTCGTCCGAAAGAAGGCCGCCGTTCCGGCGGAGGAGCAACCCCAAAGCTGGCTCGAGCGGCTGGCAAGTTTCATCGGCTTCTAAATCTGATTAGGTTGGGGCGATGAAACGAAGGGTTCTGTGATGGTGCTCGCGCATTCTCCGGACGACCGGGGGATCGTCGAGGCTCAGCTCGGCCGGCCCACTCGAGGTGCCTGGGCCGTCGCACGCCGGTGTCATCTCGGAGTGCCGATGGTCATCGAGAATGCCCCCCGGCTCGAGGATGGGTCGCCGTTTCCGACGCTGTACTGGCTCACCTGTCCGATCTTGGTCAAGCGGATGAGTCATCTCGAGGCCGCTGGAGAGCTGGCTTCGTTGACCCAACGTCTTTCCACCGAACCCGGTCTGCAGGAGAGGTTGGCGCGCGCCCTCGAGCGATATCGCGCGCGCCGTGATTCACACGAGGTCATCATCGAGTCGGGTGGGCCCCCCGGCGGGGGACCAGAGCGAGTCAAGTGCTTGCACTCTCATACGGCCCAGGAACTTGCATCCCCTCCGAACCCGATCGGATCGTTTGCGCTGGCAGAAGTCGGATGGCCGGACTGCGTCCGGCCCTGCGTGGAACTCGAGAAGAAATGAGGGTCGCGGCGATCGACGTCGGAACCAATTCCACGAGGTTGTTGGTCGCTCAGGAGCAGCCGGGAGGATTCCGATCGCTCGACCGCCGGATGACGATCACGCGGCTGGGGGAAGGCGTGAACGAGCGCCGGGCGCTTGCGCCCGAAGCACTCAAGCGGACCTTCTCGACGATCGCGGACTACGCCGCCGTCTGCGGCGAGTACGAAGTCGAACGCCTGCGCGTCACTGGAACCTCAGCAGTGCGAGACGCGCGTAACCGCGTCGACTTTTTCGATGGCGTCGAACGTCTAACCGGGCAGAAACCCGATCTACTTTCAGGCGAAGAGGAAGCTCGGGCGACGTTCCGCGGGGTTGTCTCGGACTTGGGGGGTGACGATGATCCCATCCTGGTGGTTGACATCGGCGGCGGATCCACGGAGCTGGTGGCCGGGGTCGACGTGCCTCAGGATTTCGTCTCTCTGGACGTCGGGTGCGTGCGGATGCTCGAGAAGCATCTCGATTCCGATCCACCAACCAAGGAGGAGCTTCAAGCTCTACGCGATGACGTGATGCGTGAACTCACCGGCGCGAGATCAAAGTTGACGGTGGCACCGGGCGCCAAGCTCGTGGGCGTTGCCGGGACCGTCACCCAGTTAGCCACCTTGAAGGTCGGCCTTCCCATCTACGATCCCGACGTTACCCACCACACGGTCATGTCCCACGGTGACGTTCGTCTCCTGTCGAAGAGGCTGGCGTCACTGCCCTACGACAAGCGCAGGCGGATCAAGGGCCTCGAAGCGGGTCGGGTCGACGTGATCGTCGCGGGTGCACAGATCCTCTTGCAGGTCATGGAGGTCTTCGACGCGGCGGAGGTGCTCGTTTCCGAGAAGGACATCCTGGACGGCCTGGTGATGGGCCTGCTCGACACCCCCTGAGCCCTGACTCCACGGTCGCTCACGGGCTGGCCGCAGTAACGAGAGTTACCGCCTCGATCACCAGGCGTAGTCCTCGGGGGCCGGATCGTGTCCGGGCCATATCTCGTCGAGGGCGGTGAGCTCTTCATCGCCGAGCTCGATCTCGAGAGCGCGCTGCGAGCCGTCGAGCTGCTCTTTCGTCCTGGGTCCGATGATCGGTGCAGTGACGGCCGGCTGGTGCAATAGCCATGCGATCCCAACGTCCGCCGGTTGCTCGCCGAGCTCGGCGCAGAGCTTCTCGTACC
>JACCXF010000334.1 GCA_013697295.1 Actinomycetota bacterium
TCCACCTGCGCGACCTCGTCCCAGATCGCCTCCTCCGAATCGAGCCGTTGTTTGGAGGCGACCTCGACGTTGATGAGCACCTGAGGAAAGGGCTCGTAGAAATCCGCGAGCTTCGAGAGAGGCTCGCCCGACTGCGCCACGATCTGGGCGATCTGCAGGCCGGTCAGCAACCCGTCGCCCGTCGTCGAATGTTCCCCGAAGACGATGTGTCCGGACTGTTCGCCTCCCAGGATGGCGCCGCTTTCGCCCATCGCCTCGACCACGTACCTGTCGCCGACGGGGGCGGCGATGAACTCGATGCCCCTGGCTTCGAGGGCGCGCACGAAGCCAAGGTTCGACATCACGGTTCCGACGACGACATCGTTCTCGAGAGTTGACGCTTCCGCCAGCCGCAACGCGGCAAGCCCCATCATGCGATCACCGTCCACCGGTTCACCTCGCTCGTCTACGGCAAGAACCCGGTCAGCGTCACCGTCTAGAGCGAGACCGAGTTGGGCTTTCTCGGCAACGACGCGTTCGGCGAGGGCATCCAGAGAGGTCGAACCACATTGCACGTTGATGCGAACGCCATCCGGTTCCGCATTGATCGTGATGAGATCTGCGCCGGCTTCGGCAAAGACGTGTGGACCGACCTTCCATCCCGCGCCATACGCGCAATCGAGCACAACGCGCAGTCCCGACAGACCACCCCGCAGAGTCGATATCAGGTGATCGCAATAACGCTCATGCGCGCGATCCAGAGGCATCGAGCGTCCGACCTCGATACCGGTCGGGAGCTCCGAGGGCGCTTCCGCCATCAGCTTCTCGATCTGCTCCTCGACCTCCGGGGCGATCTTGTAGCCCTCGTCGGAGAGGAACTTGATCCCGTTGTCCGGCACCGGGTTATGAGAGGCGGAGATAACCGCTCCGGCGCGAGCCCGTTCGTCGATAGTCAGCCAGGCCACCCCCGGTGTTGGGATGATCCCGCAGAGCCGGACGTCCACGCCCGCCGAACATAGACCTGCGATGAGGGCTCCCTGCAACATCGGGCCGGAGACGCGGGTGTCGCGGCCGATCACGACTTCGCCGCCGCCGGGCGCGAGCGCAAGACCCGCCGCTCTTCCTATCGCAAGCGCGAGATCGGGGGTGAGATCCCGATTGGCTACACCCCGTATCCCATCCGTACCGAACAAACCTGGCATCAGGCCATATTGGCAGACCTTCACCGGTCGCGGGAATGAACCGTGATCGGTTGAGAAAAGGGGGTAGAAGTAGGCATGAGCATCGACGAGGTAGCGGTCGGCGTCTTCCCTCCCGAAAGGTTCGAGTCGGTCATCCCGGTCGATCGCTTCCGGGAGTTCATGGAGTCCGTGGGCCGAGCCCGAGACGCTCTCGAAGGTCGAGCCGTATGGAACATCAACTCGACCGCCTCCGGCGGCGGGGTTGCTGAGATGCTGCGTTCCCTGCTCGCCTACGCGCGCGGAGCCGGCGTGGACGCCCGCTGGGTGGTCATCTCCGGAAATCCGGAGTTCTTCAGCGTCACGAAGCGCATCCACAACAACCTCCACGGCGCCGCCGGAGACGGTGGGGAACTTGGCGATGGTGAACGCAGGGTCTATGAAGATGCACTCGAGCCGAACATCGAAGAGTTGAGCGGACTGGTCCGGGCCGACGACGTGGTGATCGTGCACGACCCCCAGCCCGCCGGCCTGATCCAACCCTTGAAGGACCTCGGAGCAACGGTGATCTGGCGCTGCCACGTGGGCCTCGACCTGCCTAACGACACCGCTCGACTGGCCTGGAACTTCCTGATCCCGTACGTGCAGCCCGCGGACCAGTACATCTTCTCGCGCCGGGCGTTCGCGTGGGAGGGTCTCGAGACCTCGAAGATCACCGTGGTGGCTCCAAGCATCGACGCGTTCTCTCCCAAGAATCAAGACATGGACGAAGCCACGGTCGCCGGCATCCTCGATGATGCGGGCCTCATCCACGAGGCCAGGGATGGAAGCGCCACCTTCGTGCGTCAAGATGGAAGCCCGGGGCGCGTCGATCGCAAGGCGACGTTCCACGACGGGGGTGATGCGCCTCCCGCAGGAGTACCCCTCGTCGTCCAGGTCTCGCGTTGGGACCGACTGAAAGATCCCGTGGGAGTCATCCAGGGCTTCGCCGATCACGTCGCCGCCCACACGGACGCCCATCTGGTCATGGCCGGCCCGGCGGTCGAGGCGGTCTCCGACGATCCCGAGGGGGCCCAGGTCCTGGAGGAATCGCACGCCGCATGGGCGGCGTTGTCCGACGACCTCAAAGCGCGCGTGCACCTAGCCACCCTCCCGATGGAAGACGGTGAGGAGAACGCAGCCATGGTCAACGCTCTGCAGCGACGTGCGAACGTCGTGGTGCAGAAAAGCCTTGCGGAGGGGTTCGGGCTGACCGTGGCGGAAGCCATGTGGAAGGCTCGGCCCGTTGTCGCGAGCCGGATCGGGGGCATCCAGGATCAGATCGTTGAGGGCGTCTCGGGCGTCCTAGTCTCCGACCCGACCGATCTCGCGGAGTTCGGCGAGGCCGTTCGGGATCTGCTCACCGATCCGGATCGAGCCACGAAGATGGGAGCGGACGCGCAAGAGCGGGTTCGCGATGAGTTCCTGGGGCCACGCCAACTCATGCAGTACCTGAAGCTGATCGCCGGACTCATCGAAGGCTGACGCAACCGGCT
>JACCXF010000335.1 GCA_013697295.1 Actinomycetota bacterium
GCGCCAACCCTTTCTACCGCCGCGAGCCGTACCGATCCGCGGCGCGAGTGGCGGGGAGCCTCGCTCGCCGGACGATCGCGATCTCCGAGCACGTGGCGGGCTTCGTCGAGAAGCTCAACCTGGCTCGGCGCGGATCGGTTCGGGTGATCCACTACGGCATCGATGTTGACGGTTGGGCGTTGTCCGAAGACGCTCGTTCGTCCGCAAGAAAAGATCTCGGTGTCGGAGCCACCGACATCGCGGTGGGGGTCGCGTCTCGTCTCATCCCGTTCAAGGGTCACGACTTCCTGCTGGACGCCTTCGCGCTTGCTCGGTCCGAGGTGGACGGGCTGAAGCTTCTGGTGGCCGGCGACGGTCCGCTCCGCGGCCAGTTGGAGGTGCGAGTGAAGAACGAACAGCCTCCTGGGGTTGCGAGACTTCTCGGCCACGTCGACGATGTGCGTTCGTTCATGAATACGTGCGACATCGTCGTATTCCCTTCTCTCCCGGGCTTTGGCGAAGGATTCGGGCTCGCTGCTCTGGAGGCGATGGCGGCCGGCAGGCCGGTCGTGGCCACGGCGATTGATTCATTGCCGGAGATCGTTGTCGACGGCGAGACGGGGTATCTCGTGGCTCCGGAGATCGTGGAGGGATTGTCCGACGCCCTGGTGAAACTGGCCCGCGATGATGGCCTCAGGAAGCGCTTAGGCGCACAGGCACGCGAGCGCGCCCGGACGATCTTCCCGATGGAGACCATGATCGAACGGACGCTCGACACGTACCGGGAGGTGAGGTGACCCTGGGGAACGCTAGCGAAGTGATGCGCTGGACGGGCAACACAGGCAAGGCCTTGATCCAGCGGGATCTGTTGGCCATCGATACGCCGACCTCGATTATCGACATCGGCGCGGTTGGTCCAGGACCTCTGGACCTTTGGACCTTTGGAAGGGCATACCGCTCGAGAACCTCCCCATGCGAGTTGTGGCAGTGGATTCGGATGCGGAGGCAGTGGAGAAGGCGCGGAGTCTCGGCCTCTCCGTGGAGCTGCGCGCGGTGAGCGGGTACGAGCTTGCCGAACATTTCCAGGCAGAGAGTTTCGATATCGGAATCTGTACTCAGGTTCTGGAGCACGTCGCACGACCCGTTGAGCTTCTCTCGGCGATTCGACATGTATTGAAGCCCGGAGCGTTGCTCTGGCTCACTGTGGACTCGGCTCACTTCGCGGAGGGCCATCACGGCGATCCCCTCTGGAAGCGCTGGGCGCGGCCCTGGGCGGCTCGGGTGTCCGAGCGATTCTACGATTTCGGGCTTACGGAGGAGGCGCTGATCGAGAGCCTGACCGAGGCAGGGTTCGAGGTCCGGGACCTGATGCACTGCAACCTCTCATGTCTGAAGCCCCTCTACGCAGGCCTCGATGACGACGACGCCCATGGCCTTCATGCCCGCGTGGCTGACGTTTGAGCGAGCGCTCGCATCACACGGGTTCTCGAACAGGGCTCTGTTCAGGGCCATCTATGCGGCCGCGCGACGGAGGTGAGCGGGGGTGAGGGTCGCGACGCACTCCATGAAGTAGATGTGCGGGGTCGCGGGCTACGCTGATCTCGACGGACGTCCGGCCGACGAGATGCTCGTGCGGCGGATGACCGATCTGCTATCCCACCGTGGCCCCGATGGCGCCGCCGTTCGCGTCCTGTCGGCGGAGGCCAGTGCCCCCACCGTGGTGTTGGGGCATCGCCGCCTGGCCATCATCGACCTGAGTGACGAGGCGGCGCAGCCGCTCGCCAACGAGGATGGCTCGATCCTCGTCGTCTTCAACGGGGAGATCTACAACTTCCGAGAGCTCCGTCGAGACCTCGAGGCTCGAGGACACACGTTCCGAACCCGGTCCGACACGGAGGTTATCGTCCACGCCTACGAGGTCTACGGGGACGACTTCGTTGCCCACCTCGATGGGATGTTCGCCTTCGCGCTATGGGATGGACGTCGGCGTCGGCTCGTCCTCGCGCGGGATCGGGCTGGCAAGAAGCCGCTGTACTACGCCTGGGACGGGCGCAGGCTGACGTTCGCGTCCGAGATCAAGGCCCTGCGGCTCTGTCCGTGGGTCGACGATGCGGTCGACTGGGAGCGGCTGCCGGAGCTACTCGCCTTCGGATACGTGCCCTGGCCCGGGACGATGCACCCGGGCATCAGCCAGCTCCCTCCTGCATCCGTCCTGATCCTGGAGCACGATCGGCTCGTGGGGCCCCGCCCCTACTGGGAACTGCGCTTCACCTCTGAGGACGAGGCCCGGCGGATCGGCTGGTCCGAAGCGGAGGATACGGCCCGCGCGCTGCTCCGGGCCGCCGTCGAGCGCCGCCTGATCGCCGACGTTCCGCTCGGCGTCCTGCTGAGCGGCGGGATCGACTCGTCGGCGATCGTGGGGCTGATGAGCTCCCTCGGGTCGTCCATCCGAACGTTCACGGTGGGGATCGGTGACGACGCCTCGTTCGACGAACGGCGGTTCGCAGCCATGGTGGCGCGCCGGTTCGGAACCGAGCACACCGAGATCACGGTGAAGGCGAACGCCACGGACCTCATCGAACGGATCCTCTGGCACGTGGACCAGCCGTTCGCCGACTCGTCCGCGCTGCCGACGTACCTGATCGCTCGGGCGGCTCGGGAACACGTCACGGTGGCCCTGACGGGCGATGGCGGGGACGAGGTCTTCGCCGGG
>JACCXF010000340.1 GCA_013697295.1 Actinomycetota bacterium
GCTCTGAACCCTGCTGGCCAGCGTCGCCTTGTATCGGAAACGGTTGATGAACGCCTCGGTGTGCGCGATCTTGCGTGCCTGGTTACGAGCCAGGGCTTCCGCCTGTGTCAGCTCGAGCTCTCGCTTCGCGACAAAACTCTGGTAGTTCCCCGGATACGAGGACAACTGGCGATCGCGCACCTCCACGACCTTGGTAGCGAAGGCGTTGATGAGATCGCGATCGTGCGAGATCAACAACACGGCGCCCTCGTAGGAGGCGAGGAATCGCTCGAGCCACACTACCGACTCGAGATCGAGGTGGTTGGTGGGCTCGTCCAGCATGAGGATGTCGGGGTTGGCGACCAGGAGCTTGGCAAGGGCGATGCGCATCAACCATCCGCCGGAGAATGTCTCGGTCATCCGGCCTAGGTCCTCCTCGGCGAAGCCGAGCCCAGCCAGGATCGCCTTCGCCTCCGCCTCCAGCGAATAACCGCCGAGCGACGCGAAGCGGTCCTCGAGCCGGCCGTATTCCGAGACCACCTTGTCGCGCTCGGGACCGGGTTCGAGCTCTGCCATCTCCGCCTGCAGCACGGCGAGACGATGGCCCATCTGCGCCACGGGATTCCCGGTCGACGCCACCTCATCGAGCAGCGGCTTCCCACGCAGAACGTCGGTCTCCTGGCGCAGATAACCAACCACCGCGTCCTTGATGAGCCGGATCTCGCCATCGTCCGGCTGCTGGTCGCCCGCGACCATGTCCAAGAAAGTGGTCTTGCCCGATCCATTCGGACCTACGATCGCCACGCGATCGCGCGCGTAGACTTGGAGCTGCGCGTCGACGAAGATGTCGCGCGACCCGAACGCCTTATTCAGACCACTTACGGTTAGCACACCACAACCGTAGTCGGGTGAGGTCGGATGGAAAGACCGCGGCGACCACTGGGTGCGCCGCGGTCACACGGGGAAAGCCCCGCCCTCATCCCTCCCGCACCGAGACGTGGATGTTCCGCGTCCCTTCCAGAACCGACAACGCAGTTGCATCCCCATGCCGCTCGAAGGCTAGAGCTACCCTGTCGGTGCCGATCCTCAGGTTCGAGAGAGTCACGCGCTCCAACCACGCGGGAAGCGAAGGCCGGAGGGCGTCAACGTGGCCTCGTGGGACATCCGCGACGAGACCAAGAATGGTCTGCAACAGCATCAGCGGCGCCGCCGAAGACCACGCCTGCGGGATGCACGCCACCGGGTAGACAACATATGGATCCTCTTCGTGGCGAGGAAACCCGCAGAAGAGCTCGGGCAGTCGCGACTCTGGAGACTGCATCGAGGCGTCGAGCAGGACGGAAGCGATCCGTTCGACATCCTCGGTCCGTCCGTATCGCTTGAGACCGGCCGCGATGATGGCGTTGTCGTGCGGCCACACCGAGCCGTTGTGATAGCTCGCCGGGTCGTAGGCGACGGACGTGGAGGAGAGAGTGCGGATCCCCCAGCCAGAGAACATGTCTGGGGCCATCAAGCGATCCGCGACCGATTGCGCCTTGTCATCGTCGGCGATACCGGTGAACAAACAATGGCCGGCATTCGAGCTCACGCTGCCGACCTGGTTCTTGTCTCCGTCCAATGCCAGTGCGTAGGTGCCCTCGCCCTCCATCCAAAAGTCGTCGTTGAATGCGGCCCTCAGAAGCCCTGCCTCTTTCCTGAGCGTGCGGGCTCGATCGTGTTCTCCCAGACGGTCGAAGACCTCGGCGATCCCAAGCTTCCCCATGAATACGTACCCCTGGACCTCACACAGCGCTATGGCGCCGCGCGCCGGAGAACCATCGACGTTGACGATCGCGTCGTGCGAATCCTTCCAGCCCTGGTTACGCAAGCCGCCCGGGGCTCGGCGTTCGTACTCGACGAAGCCATCGCCGTCCGCATCTCCGTGGTCATCGATCCACACCAGCGCGGCTTCGAGATGCGGCTTGAGGCGGGCCATCGTCTCCACATCACCGGTCCACCCGTAGTAGGCGGCGGCGAGGATGAGAAACAGCGGCGTGGCATCGATCGTTCCGAAGTACGGCGTGTGCGGCACGAGTCCGGCACCCGCAAGCTCGCCGATGCGTAGTTCGTGGAGGATCTTCCCGGGCTCGGCGTCGCAGCGAGCGTCATCCTGGAGCGCCTGATACTGGGCAAGAAGGAGAAGGGTGTCTCGAGCGAGACCCGGGCGAACCATCAGGCATTCGTAGCTCGTTAGCAGAGCATCTCGCCCGAAGGGCGCGACATACCACGGGATGCCTGCGGCAGTGATGCGCCCCCCGTTCATGGGCGTCTGAAGCGCATGGAGGTCGCGCATCGTTGCGTCGATCATCCTGTCGAACGCGTGATTGCTCGTTTCGATCGAGGTGGATGCCGCCATCCATCCGGCCGCTTCTGCCCGACATGTGTTTTCGGATTCGTCGAAGGGAATGTGAGGCGATCTGTTCTTCCCTAGCGAACACGCGAACACCAGGTCCACGACGATGCTCTGTCTGGGATCGAGATGGATCGGCCAGGACGCGATCGCCTGTGACCCCTCGATCCCGAGGTCGGTCGGAGGCGGATCGAACGTGACGACGGTGTGTCGCAAGACGTCATCCAGTCCGGTGCATGCGAACGACACTCCATCCTCGAAGTGCTCCAGGGCCGGCTTCCTGTCTCGCAACGAGCGGCCTTGCGTGGCTCGAATTTCGAAGATGTCGGCGAAATCGGCCGACAGGGTGACTCCAAGGACGGTGGTCGTTGTTTCGGCACCGTTGTTCGTTATCTCGATCCGTTCATAGACCCGGTCCGAGACGAGCCTCCGGCGGCGCAGGCTCAGATCCATCTTGGGTAACGCGCGCTCGCCCTCCGTCGAGGTGACGGGGATCAACGCGTCGATGATCGCCTCGAACGCTTGTTGAGTGGAGGCGGACATAGGGATCGGGCTCGCCCCCCCGACCGATAGACGCAGCTCGGAAAGGAAGCGTGTGTCGTAGGCATAGATACCCTCGCCCGCCTCACGGTCCCGCTTCACGTCCCCGTCGCGACCCGAGCACATGAAGAGCGCGCCGTTCTTCACGACCAGCCTGTCGTCCCCCGGGAGCAAGGATCTAGGAGGCGTTCAGCACCCGGTTGAGAGCCGCAACCTGCGCCGGAACGGGAGCGCGGGGGATCTTCTGAGAGGTCGCACAGAGTGCGGCGCCGAGCCGCTTCGATCCGTCGGCATTGTCGAGGACCACTTTGAAGGGATCGATCGTGACGTACCCGCCACGCGATTCGTCGACCACCGGACCCAACAGCAGTTCGACTCCCCCGCAACCGGCGGCGACGATAGAGACCGGGATGCGCAGCAGGGATGATTCCACCTCGAGCTCGGTACCGGACTCCGTTACGCACAAGCCCGTCACTTGAACGAGGGCTTCCGGGCCGCTTCGCCCGAAGACGAACCGATCGACAGTGATCTCGGCGGAGAACGAGCCGGTCTCGCCCTCGGGCAACGTGCAGGCCACTCCCTGGATCGGGGGCAGGAGCCACGTCGGGGCGCCCATGCAGGCGCGGCCAACGCGCCCACCAGGGCGGCGGCCAGCGCAGCGACGACGATCATTCTGCGAAACATCCGGGGCTTCGTCTTTCGCTTGGCGTAAATCTTCGCTTGGGCGTAAATTCCAGCACCCATTCTCGCGCCTGTGCCTCGCTACGCAACCCCTGGGGACTACGTCGATTGCGTATCCAAAAATGCCCATTCATGCCTTTTCATGGAATACATCCAATCCACGAACAAAGGGATGACCTCATGCGATTCAAGGTGCTGCTCGGGGCGACGCTGATCGCCGCCATCTCGTGGACAGCGATCCCGACCCAGGCTGCGTTCCCGGGAACGAATGGAAAGATCGCGTATGCCCGGTATCCGCGTGGGAGCTCCCCCTACGAGGAGATCTACTCGGTCAACCCCGATGGGACCGAGGAACAAGGGCCTTTCCGATATGTGCCTTTCGTGCCCGAAGGGATCGGACCAGAAGGGAATGTCAGTACGTGAACATCCGGTCGGCTTCGAGCGACAGCTCGAGGAGCTTCCTGGGC
>JACCXF010000304.1 GCA_013697295.1 Actinomycetota bacterium
CGAGGCCATCGCCTCCTCGATGCCCTCGTTGATCTCCCGGGAGATCACCTCGTTCTTGGTGATCCGGGCCTCCCGGTAATCGGTCATGGCCGCAGCATAGACTCCCACCTGCCCCTGAGTTCCCCGAGCCTGTCGGCGCGCTCCTCTACGCTCCGCCACGGCGATGCTCCCGAAGGTTGCTCGAGCAGGACCGGAAAGCGGGCAGGGACGTGGGAGAGATCGGACGGCTTCGGCTGATCGCCGAGCTCCGGCGGAAGGTCGGCAAGCAGTTGCATCCATGTGGCCCGCTCAATAGGCCTAGGCATAAGGCCAGGGAACTCCAGCCGTTCGTCTAGGGAACCGTAGCCCGAGCGGCCGATGCAACACTACGTCATCGCCCCTACGGTGATGACCATGACAGAGAGAGCACTCCCTTCCCTCCAGCGCCACCCCTTTGTAACGTTGGAAGCCGCTGCGGAGCTAACCAATGTAGGCGTGCCCACTATCAGAGAATGGGCACGAAAGGGAGACCTCACGATCGAGCAGCGCGGCGACATGGAGATTGTTCCATTGGTAGACGTGACGGCTCTTGCATCGAGGCACCGGGCCTCGAGACGAGGAAGCTTGCATGATCGTCTTAGAGAGGCTGAGGGCTCGCCATCGCCAGGCGAATTGGTGAACGTCGTCGATCTTCAGGAGTTGGCCAGAGAGCGCGAACGCTAGGAAGCGGCAATCCGACCATGTTCCCTCTCGACCGAGCTAGGGCGGAGGTCACGGATTCCGAGAACCGGGCACCTCTCAACTGCACCGCGCTCGAGCCGATGCTTGCACCAGTCCCGGATCCCAGTAGGCGGAGCCCGGGCACGACAGAGCCCCGGTCTCTGCCTTCCCTTCTGAGACCGGGGCTCTGGTCGTCCCCAAGCCGTCGCTACCGCCGCTAGGCCGCATGTGGGATGCGAAGCACGGCAGAAGAGATCGACCAGCTCAGGCGAGGCGGCGGCGACCACATCGTGGTCTGGGGCGGTGGCCGCGGCGGTCATGGCGCCAGGACGGTACCCCTCGCTAGGGTCGGCGCGTGACGATGTTCAGCAAGCTCCTCCGGCGCGATTGGAAGGACCGCGGCGCCGAGCATCGAGCACGCCGCGGTCAGCGCCCGGCCTTACAGGGCCAAACCGAGTACCAGCGCAATGATCAGGACGAGCGCGGTCATCCCGACGAGCACGACGCTTTGCCCTGCCTCTGCGGCCAGTGAATCCAACACGTCACGTTCACGTTCCATGCATGATCGATACCCCGGGAAGCGACGCTGGCATCTAGGTCGAAAGGCCAGAAATGGTCCCGCCGCCGGGTTCGGCCGCGGCGCGGCGACTCGCCATAGAAGGGATACCCCGGCGCCGAGGGGTGCAACCGGCTCCTGTGTCTAGCCACAGGTGCCTATCGAGGATGGGCTCCGCCCTCTCGGATTCAAGACCGAAGCCAGATGCGCCCTGTCTGGCATCTCTTTAGCTTGAATGTCACACCTAGATGAGAGGGGAACAAAGACCGTGCCCATGCTGATCAACGCATCCGTGCCGCTCGAGGTAGCGGCGCAGCTCACGAACATTGAGGTCGAGTTCGTCCGTCTGGCACAGCTTGAGCAGCTCGCGCAGAACGTCGGTAGCGCATGAAGGTCGCCGGTTCGCAACGTCCCACGTGGGTGGTGTCGCGCGCGTGAATTTGCCGCCCGAGCTGAGGATGGAGTTGCGCGGCTACTTCGCTGCGACCTCGGAAGAGCGAGCGCAGGTCATCCATCGCGTCTTCCCGCTGAACGAAGCCTTGGGCGACATCCTGATAGACCTTGAGGCGAATGAAGAGCTGCGCACGCAATTCGAACTGCAGCTTCTCCAGGAGCCGCATGCGTGACGCCCTAAGCGGCCCCGACGCGATCCCGTTCAAAGGGTCGGATCGAGCCCTAAGGCACGGCTCGCGTATGGGCGTCGCAGCACGTCCTCGTTTCAAACGGGCGTGTTCGGGGAAGCCACTCGAATATGACGGTGCAGGAGAGGGCGGTCGAGATCGGAAGTGCGTCCCTCAGCGGGATGCGCGGCCGCGTAGCCAAGTCGGTCGCGAAACCGATTGCGCGCCGAACCGGCCTCACGCGCGAACAGGTTGAGGCGATTATCGGGTTCCTTATCCTCGCGTACGGGGTCTATCAAGTGGTCCGGCCGCTGGTGCGCGCTTCTCGCCGCACGACTTGAGCATCGGGTCAGTCCTTCGCCTGGATGGAGCTTCATCAGAGTGCGCGATCAGCGCCAGGCTAGCCTTCCTTGTTCCGAACTCGCTGGGCCTTCGGGCTCTCGCGGCCTCTCACCTTCTGGCTAGTCTCGGCGATGCTCCCCGCGATGCTCGAGGAAGACCGGAAGCGGGGGGCCTCGAACTGAACCCGAGCACCAGATAGCTCCTCATACCGGAAGCAGGTTGCTACGTGGTCCATGACGAGGCCGCAGGCCAAGGCGACCTGGCTGGCACCGTCGAGGTTCTTCCGCTACCTCCAGATCCCGGAGATCGCGGACACCCGCGCCGATCAGAAGGCCGCGGCGTGGGCGCTCTACCAGGCGTCCCCGAGCCTGGCCGGGTCCGTGGCGGCGCTGGGGCACGTCGAGTCATCGCTCGATCGGATGGTCCGGACGCCGCGGTTCGTCTCGCTCGTCGAGGCGTTGTCCAAGGAGCTCGACAAGAAGGCGTACATGTCCGGCAAGGAGGTCGAGGAGTTCCTCCTCGCGCACGATCCGAGCCCGCCGCCGGGACCCGTGAAGCGGCTCGCCCGCGGCGTGGAGATCCACGCGGAAGGCGTCGGTTACTGGAGCGTCTACAAGTCGTGCCAGCCCC
>JACCXF010000350.1 GCA_013697295.1 Actinomycetota bacterium
TCATCATCGGAACGAAGTACGCCGGTGAGATGAAGAAGTCCATCTTCTCTGCAGCGAACTACCTCCTTCCCACCCAGGGCGTCCTGACGATGCACTGCTCAGCCAACGTCGGAGCCAACGATGATGACGTCGCGCTGTTCTTCGGTCTCTCGGGTACGGGAAAGACGACGTTGTCGGCGGACGAGGGGCGATCGCTGATCGGTGACGACGAGCACGGCTGGTCCGACAACGGCGTGTTCAATCTCGAAGGCGGCTGCTACGCCAAGTGCATCGACCTCTCGCCCGAGAAGGAGCCCCAGATCTACGGGGCCATCAGGTTCGGCTCCATCCTCGAGAACGTTGTGGTGAACGAGGATCGAGCGGCCGACTACCAGGACAGCACACATACCGAGAACACCCGAGCCGTTTACCCGATCGAGTTCATCCCCGGATACGACGATGACGGCAAGGCGGGCCACGCAGCAACGGTGGTCTTCCTCACGGCGGATGCGTTCGGCGTGCTGCCTCCGGTGGCCCGACTCAACCGGGAGTCGAGCATCTATCACTTCCTGTCGGGCTTCACCTCGAAGCTCGCCGGGACCGAGGTCGGCCTCGGAACCGAGCCCGAGGCCACCTTCTCCACCTGTTTCGGCGCACCGTTCCTGCCGTTGTCTCCCGTGGTCTACGCCGAGATGCTGGCCGAGCGCATCGAACGACACCGCTCGCGCGTCTTCCTGATCAACACCGGGTGGACGGGCGGACCGTACGGCGTGGGCGAGCGCATCGATCTCCCGACCACCAGGCGGATCGTCCGCGCGGCCATCTCGGGCGAACTGAACGATGTCGAGACGAAGCGGGATCCGATCTTCAACCTCGCCATCCCGGTGTCCTGCCCCGGTGTTCCCGAGGAGATCCTCGATCCCCGAGCCACGTGGTCGAACGAGGAAGATTACGAGGCGAAGGCCCGCGACCTCGCCCAGCGCTTCCACAAGAACTTCGATACCTTCTCGGGCGCGGTATCGCAGCCGGTTAAAGACGCAGGTCCGGCCCCCGTCTAGTCGTTGATCCCTTAGGTGTCCCGGGCCGGAGCGCGTGATCGCCTGAGTTCCAAGGCTCGCTCCGAAGAGATCGAGTAGAGCGACGTAGGTTCTGCATCGAGCTCCATATCCCGCTCGAGCGTCATGCCGATGTTCTCGGCTACTCGGGCGGAAGCGCGATTCGCCGGATCGATCAGGCAGATCAAGCGCGGGAGGTGCAGCTCCTCGAAGCCGTAGTCGACGATCGCTTGGGCCGCCTCGGTCCCCAAGCCCCGTCGCCAGTGATCCTTGGCCACCAGATAGGCCACTTCAACCTCTGGTGCCGGGGGCTCGAGCGGATGCTCACTGATGGCGCCGTCCTCACCGATGTCGATCGTCCACGGTAGCAACCCGCAGCGACCGATGAACGCGCCCGTCTCTTTGTGGATCGTTGCCCACAATCCGAACCCGAACCGATCGTAGTAAACGTCGATGATCCACTCGAGCTCTTCCCTGGTCTCTTCGTATGAAAGAGTCCCCTCAGGGAAGTACCGGCGCACGTCGGGATCGCGATAGATGAGCGCGAGATCATCCAGGTCGTTCATGTTGAGGCGCCTTAGAGTAAGTCGCGGCGTCTCCAGCACGTTCGTCTGACCGTCCGCTGCGATGATCCCTCCCCGTTGGGAACGTCCGGTTCGATAGAAGCTCTGCACTTGAGGAAGTCCCGGCCGGGGCTTCCTCGATCGGTTTCGAGGGCATTCTGTCATTCAGGGATCGATGGCATCGCCTATCCTTGACCCGGGACGAAAGCAGGCCCCCTTAGCTCAGACGGCAGAGCGTCTCCATGGTAAGTATCTGGGACTGAGCGCTATGCACTACGCCTACGGCAGCGAGCGAAATCGGGATACTTAGATGCTGCCGACCTTGGCTGCACGCCGAGCGCGCTTCTGTTCCCGGAGCCACGGCCGGATCGTCTTCTCCCCCCACACCGGGCCGCACGCGGCGAGCTCGGCATCCGGAGGCGGCAGTTTCGGTGCTCCTGGTGGGGCGCACTGGGATTGAACCAGTGACCTCTTGCTTGTCGAATATCCGGGCCTAAACGCTGTGCTGACCAGGGAAAACGCAGGCTCTCACTGAACGAAAAGGGCGCAGTTATGCGGTGGGTCGAGCAGGAATGAGGCCGTGCCCATGGCAGAGCTCTCGCGTGGGGATCGAACTCTTTTTAGCTTGCCTGGTGTCCGATGATTGCCCCCCATGCGCCGTCGCTAAAGCGCCAGACGGTGTGCTCGCCGTTCATACATCGCGCGCCGATCCACAC
>JACCXF010000027.1 GCA_013697295.1 Actinomycetota bacterium
CAAGTAAGGGCTAGTCGCCAGGCCTCACTAACGGGCAAGGCTTAATAAGTTTTCGATCTTCTCAAGATCCATATCGCAGCGCCAGTGCTGGCCCGCTCCCTTCCACCGTGGAACCCGCCCGCATCGGGTGCGCCGGAGCGAGCGCCCCTATGCGCCGGGACTCAATCGCTTACTCTTTGCCTCGAGGAACGGCACGTGCGCTGACAAGGGGGAGCGATGGATCCGAAACGGTTGACGTCGGTGCCTCTCTTCCAGGGGCTCTCGAAGAAGGAACTCCAACATCTATCGACCGTGATGGACGAGGTCGATCTCCCGGAAGGAAAGCAGCTTGCGAGCGAGGGCACCTTCGCATACGAGTTCTTCATGATCGAGGAAGGCACCGCGAGCGTGTCTCGCGGTGGAGCGCAGATCCGGGAACTCGGTCCCGGCGACTTTTTCGGTGAGATCGGGCTGCTGGAATCGGAGAGGCGGACTGCATCCGTGACCACGACATCACCGATGCGCGCGATCGTCATGACAGGCTACGACTTCAGGGGGATGGAACGCGACCAGCCTCGGATCGCTCGGGAGATACGCGCGAAGATCGACGAGCGGCTGACCACGGACCGGAACGCGGCAGAAGGTCTCTCCACCGAATAGATCGATCGTTCGTCAACTCAGTACGGGAACTCTCGTCCGGCGGAACGGCGTGCGTCGGTTGGAGCGCAAGCCGTCGAGCTGCGACCTCATCACCGTGTTGTTGACCGCCGCCGTCGACGCGCGAGCCCTGGTTGCGAGCATCTTCGCAGGTGCGAACCGGCCAACTACGGCGGAAGGCCGAGCGCGCCTAAGGTCCGAGCAGGGCGTCGATTCGGTTAGGTTCCTGCGTACGGCCGAAGCGAGCATCGAACCACGGGGGGCGCGATGTTGCTAAGCGACAAGAAGCTCTTGATCACCGGCGTTCTGACGCGGCAGAGCATCGCCTTCCACGCGGCGAAAGTCGCTCAGGAGCAGGGGGCCGAAGTCCTCCTGACCGGTTTCGGCAAGGGGCGAGCCCTGACAGTGCGGGCCGTACGCGATCTGCCGGGCGAGCCCGACGTCCTGGAGATGGACGCGAACGACGACGCTCAGATCCAGGATGTCGCTCGGGAGGTAAGGGAACGTTGGGGTGGTCTTGATGGGTTGTTGCACGCCATAGCCTTCGCGCCGCCAGATGCTCTCGGCGGGAGTTTCATGGACACGCCGTGGGACAGCGTCCAAACGGCCTACCGAACCAGCGCCTACTCGCTCAAGGCACTGGTGAAAGAATTCCGACCGCTGCTGGCAGGAGGTGGATCGGTCGTCTCGATGGATTTCGACGCCACCGTGGCGTGGCCGATCTACGACTGGATGGGGGTGAGCAAGGCGGCGCTCGAGGCCATCACCCGCTATCTGGCACGCTATCTTGGCGAAGAGGGCATCAGGGTGAACTGCGTCTCCGCCGGCCCGCTTCGCACGGCCGCGGCGAAAGGGATCCCCGGCTTCAGCGAATTGGCTGCAGCGTGGTCGAAGCGGTCACCGCTCCGGTGGGATGTGAACGACCCGGAGCCCGTGGCGCGAACCGTCGCGTTCCTCCTATCCGACTGGTCATCGCGGATCACGGGCGAGATCATCCATGTCGACGGCGGCTACCACGCCATGGGGTCGAATCTTCCCGAACGCATGGCGGGCGACGAACCGGTCTGACCTCGGTTGCGCGCACAGCGGCGCCGCATCGCGACGTAACCGCCGCCGGCTCATCACGCTTGCGATCATCAGCGGGCCACACGGCATTATTGCCGGGGCAGCGCATCCCGGGCCCTAAAGATCTCGCTGCTCCAGATCCTTGAGGGCCGGACCGTGAAGAACTCGCCCCTCGGGATCGAACGCGAGCCGTGACAGGGGCGGCTGGTCAGCCATCTCCTTCCCTCCTGTACTTCCTCTCCGAAGTGAAGAGCTCGTTCAGCATGGGACTCATCATGTGATGCGGCCGTCTGAGATCAACCCACCAATCTGAAGAGCTGCCTCTGCCTGCATGTGTGGAGTGGCATGACTATAGATGTCCAGCGTAAACGCGACGGTCGAATGACCGAGTCGTTCGGAGACGATCTTGGGGTGAATACCGAGCTTAAGAGCAAGTGTGGCGTGTGTGTGACGCAGGTCATGGAGGCGAATCCGGGGCAGTCCTGCGCATGCGACGATCTTGTTGAACCTTTTCGTAACGGTCGGCCCGAACAGCGGTTCCCCGGAAGCGTCAAGGAAGATCAGATCGTCGGGGCGATGCTGGTGTTGGCCCAACTCGCTTCGGAGCGTGCCGAGTGTCACGGGATCCAGCGCGACAACGCGGCGGCCGCGGGCGGTCTTTGGGGT
>JACCXF010000028.1 GCA_013697295.1 Actinomycetota bacterium
GCTCTCGAGCTCCTTCAGGGAAGCATCGTTGCGAACGACGATGGGCTCCACGCCCTCGGCTCCGAATGCCTGCGCGAGGTTGTAGACGAACGAATCGAAATTATCGACGAGGAGTAAGCGCACGCTATTGTCTTCGGACATACAGGAACGCAGCTATAGCAACGATGATGATCACGGGGCTCATCAGCCCGATCGTTCGCGCAGGACCCGTGGGAGTGGCCGTGAACAGCTCGTGTGCTGCGCTGTTCAACCACTCGCGCGTGGTACCGATCTCGTGATACCGATCCCACGTGATCCTCAGAACGACCACCTCCATCGCCAGTGTCGCCGCCAGGGCCCCCAACCACATCCGACGTGACCCCGCGCGCAGCGGGATCGCAGCCGCGAATCCAACCACGTAGACGAACAGGTAGCCCACGGGGATCAAAGGGAGAGACCACGCGACGTCATCCGGATCCAGGAAGTACATCCACATCCAGTCCGGAGCCACGAGGTAAGACAGCATCGCCACGAGTGTGAAGACGGCTGCCGTCGCGAAGCCCGCGTAGAACGCGCGCGACCGCCACCAGGCGTCGCGCGTAGCGAACCCGCCGAAAGCGAGCCCGATGAGCGCCAGCACTGGCCAATCGATGATGAAGGTCTCTATCACCCCCTTCTCTTCCTCGGGCCGGAGATCCAGCCATGCTCGAGGTACCACCTGACAGTCTCGCGCAAACCAGGCTCCGGTAGAGGCCTCTCGAACTCGAACCCGGTGCCCTTCAGCTTGTCGTTGGTGTAGATGAAGTCGCGGCCGAAATACTGCACCTGGTCGTACTCCAGGAGCGGGCGTGAGCCCTTGCGGCGAGCTCGCGCCGTGTCGATGCGCGCTACGCCGGACAGGGCCTTGCGAACGGCACCCAACGGGACCGGCGGAAGGATCCGGGCCTTGGCGCCCACCTCTTGAGCGATCAACCGAGTCAGAGATACCGCATTGATCCTGCCGTCGTCCGTGACGTTGTAGGCCTCGCCGTCCGCGTCTGCGTGACCCGCCAGGTGCAGGGTCGCCCGGCAGAGGTCGCGCACGTGCACGAATGGGATGTTGCCGGTGAGGTTCCTGAACGAAACCGGGCGTTCGGCCAGGCCGATCAGGAGCTGTCCGGAGCCATAGATCGCTCTCGGTCCGTAGGGGGTGACCGGACGAACCGAAGTCACCTCGATGCCCCGGTCTCGGTAGGAATGAGCGAGCACCTCCTGATCCCACTTGGATAGGAGGTACGGATTGTGCGGTCTCTTCGGAGAGTCCTCGCTGAAGGGACCCTCTTCGGCCACGGGAAACCCGTAGATCCCTCCTGCGCCGTAGTTGACGACGCGCTTACACGAGCCTTCGGCTAGGAGGGCGTCGAAAAGGTTGCGCGTTCCCTCTACGTTCACAGCGCGCAACAGGCTTTCGGAAGCCATGTAATCGAACACCGCGGCGATGTGCACGACGAGATCCGCGCATTTGACGGCGCGCGACACGCTGGCTGCGTCCGTGACGTCCAGCGGCACCTGTCGCGCTCCCACCCGACCGCTCACACTCGGCCACCGTGAGCGGTCGTCGTCTGATGCTTCGAGGGCTGAAGGAGTGTCGGCGGCGATGACCTCGTGGCCGGCTTCGGCCAGTACCTCGACCATGTGGGACCCGATGAAGCCGCATGCTCCGGTGACCAAGGTCGACATGGCGGCGCAGCCTATACGCTCGGGCGATGCCGGCGACAGGACTCCTGCGGGACTTGATCCGTGCGAACACCACCAATCCTCCCGGGAACGAGACTCCCGCCGTCGAGTTGCTCCGCGCCGAGCTCGACGGAGCCGGCCTCGAAACCAAGATCCTGGCGAGCGAGGAGGGCCGGCCGAATCTGGTGGCGCGCCTCCCGGGCCCGCGCGACCGGCCCGCACTCGTCCTGCTGTCGCATACCGACGTCGTAGGGGTGGAGGCCGACAGCTGGTCGCACGACCCCTTCGGGGGCGAGATCGCCGACGGCGCCCTGTGGGGTCGAGGAGCGCTAGACATGAAAGGGATCGCCGCGATGCACGTGGCGGCCGTCGTGAACCTGGTCCGTACCGCCGACTCCGCGTCACGCGAGGTCATCTTCTGCGCGGTGGCGGACGAGGAGACCGGTGGGGCGCTCGGAGCCGAGTGGCTGCTGGCGGAACACCCGAACGCGGTCGGCTTCGAGGATGGGAGACCGGCTCCGGAGGTCCTCGGCGAGGGGGCTTTCGGGCTCAGCGGCATCCTCGACCGGGACGTGATGCCCATCGTGCTCGGCGAGAAACAGGCCCTGTGGATCGACCTGATCGCCCGCGGCGAACCGGGGCACGGGTCGATGCCCCCAGCGTCCCAGGCGCCGGTGAACCTGGCCGAGGTGCTGGCACGCGTCTCCGGCTTCGGAACACCCCGGGTGCATCCGGTGATGCGGGAGCAGTTCAAATGCCTCGCCTCGGTCGCATCGGGACCCAGGAAGGCGGTTTTCTCCGGACTCGCATCTCGCAGCGCGAGCGTAGTCGCGCGGGCCCTCCACAAACCATTGCGGTCTAGCGCCACCATCGCTGCATTGCTCGCCGACACGATCACCCCCACTACTTTGAGTGCGGGTTACAAGCACAACGTGGTCCCCGGGGAGGCGCGCGCGAGCCTCGACTGCAGACTCTTACCGGACACCGACCCGGAGCGGTTCCTCGCCGGGCTTCGAAAGAAAGCAGCGCGGCGCGGCGTCGACGTACAGAAGCGCGCGCTGCATGACGGGCCCGTAACGGGATCCGGCCCGCTCAACGCTGTCCTGGCGCGGGTTTCGGAAGGCCTCAGCGAGGACCCCGTAATCGTTCCCTCGCTCACCACCGGCATGACGGATCTGCGCTATTTCCGACGCGCAGGAGCCGCCGGGTACGGGTGGGTTCCACTCGTGCTGTCGCCGGAGCTACTCGCCACGATCCATGGACACGACGAGCGCATCCCGATCGATGCCTTCGGGCGCGGCGTCGAGGCGATGTCAGAGGTGGTGCGGAGGGCCGCTTCGTGACCTCAGAAGTTGTTCGGGAGCAGGTTCTCGGACAAGGCGATCAGGATCCCCGCCGTGATGAGAGCGACGACGAGCCAGGCGGCAAGCTCTAACAACCTCGACTTCCACGATCGCCGGGTCTTCATTCCCTCGTTCATACGGACGTCTTCAGCTCGGCGTAGACGACGAGTCGCTCGGCTGCCGAGAACCGTGGGTTGCAAGTCGTCAGAGCCAGCTCTCCCGTGTTGCTCGCGACCGGGTTGGCGATGTCACGCGAGTCGGGTTGCACGATCTCTCTACCGGTTACCTCGTACTCGAAGTCACCCCAACGGGTCTCCGTGAGGATCGAGTCGCCCTTCTGGAGCCGATCCAGATCCCAGAAGGGAGCATCGTAGGTCGTTCGGTGCCCGGAGATGATGGCGCGGCCCTTCTCCCCCGGCCAAACCTCGTCTAGATCGGTACAGAGCGGTCGGGAGAAGCGTTCGTTGCACCCCGGGTAATGTCCCGGCCCCTTCTTCAGCTCCTCGACCCCGACCCCCTGGACCACGATCGTGTCGAGGTCCATCTCGGGGATCCGCAGCCTGAACACCGGGTCGCCGGGCCCCGGCTCGTAGCTCTTGGGGGGGCCGCCGAAGCCCTGATCCTCCTGCCCTTGTGCTTGCAAGGCGGGAAGGTCCGCGAACTCGTCCGCCAGCCGGTCCTGCTGCTGATTCGTGTAGATGCCCGTGCCCCACAGGATCCACGCCACGAATAACAGGACACCGAAGCCGACGGAGATGAGCAGCTTTCCGATGAATCCGAGGATGCGCATGTGAAGCAGAGGATAGCCGCGGCTACTATCTGCCCCTATGCCCAAGAGCAGATCGAAACGTCAGACCCGACATCCGCCGCCGAAGGCCAAGCCGAAACCGTCCCCACCGGCCGTAGCAGCCCTGTTCTTCACCCTGCTGGCCACTGGGGTCATCGTGATCGTCGGCAACTACCTGGGAGCCTTCGGCCCGACCGACAACGCCAACCTCTGGTACGGGCTGGGATTGATGTTGGTTGCGTTCTTGGTCGCCACGCAGTGGCGCTAGCCTCGAGCAGCCGTTAAGATACCCCTGGAGGGTATCTAGATGACCGACACCGAGACGAGCGACACCAAGACGAGCGACACCAAGACGAACAAGGCCACCGGTTCGAGCGACGAACGGACCGGTTCTTACGGCTACCGCAAGGACGAGCTTCGCAAGCGCCTCAGCCGGATCGAGGGGCAGGTGCGCGGTATCGGCCGCATGGTCGAAGACGAGAAGTACTGCGTTGACATCCTCACGCAGATCGCCGCCGTTCGGGCCGCCGTCGACCGGGTGGCCCTCGGGGTCATGGAAGACCACATGAAGGGCTGCATGGCGGAGGCCGCCTCGAGCGACGATGCCGCCGCCCATCTGGGCGAGCTCATGGACGTGCTCGAGCGCTTCGTGGCGCTCCGGAGGTAAATCACAAGGATGTTCTTTATCCACCGCTGTGGATATCGCTGTGGAGAACCAGCGTGAAGGCCTTCTTGGCGCTCTTCGCCCTGGTCGCGACGCTGATCCTGGGCTACTTCTTCGGCTACTTCAGGGCCGGCATCGCGGTCGCACTGTTTCTGGGGATCCTGATCATCGGGGCCAGGTACCTGGAGAGCATCGTTACAGCCCCCCCTGAGCCGGAGGTAGCCGACGTGAGTGGCTACGGGCTCAAGTACGTGTGCACCATCTGCGGGCTGGAGTTGAGGGTCGAAAAGGCCGCGAAGGAGACCGCTCCGCGCCATTGCACCGAGCCGATGGAACTGGTGCGGGAAGACGGGAAGCCGCCGCTCCGGCCCGTGTAGGGCTGGGCCTTAGGCCACTCGCTCGATGATCGTTGCGTTCGCGAGTCCGCCACCCTCGCACATGGTCTGGAGCCCATAGCGACCTTCACGCTGCTCGAGCGTGTGAAGGAGAGTTGTCATGAGCCTGGCCCCCGACGCTCCCAGCGGATGCCCGAGAGCTATAGCCCCACCGTGCACATTGACGCGCTCGTCGAACCAGTCGTCTTCCAGTCCAAGTTCCTTCTTCCAGGCGAGCACGACGCTCGCGAACGCTTCGTTGATCTCGACCAGATCGATGTCGCGCAGGTCGAGGCCCGCGCGGTCGAGGGCCTTCTTCGTTGCCGGGATCGGCCCGGTGAGCATCGTCACGGGATCGGTGCCTGCCAGAGCGAACGAGACGAGGCGAGCCCGTGGTGTCAATCCCATCTCGGCCGCCTTCTCGGGAGTCGAGATTAGTAGAGCGGCCGCTCCATCGGAGATCTGCGATGAATTGGCCGCGGTCACAACGCCGTCCGGCTTGAATGCAGGCATGAGCGATGCCATCTTCTCGAGGTTGGGGGTCCGGATGCCTTCATCCGTGTCGAAAAGATCCGTCCCCTCGTCCGTCTCGACCTTCACCGGATGGATCTCGTCCTTGAACGAACCCCAAGCCGTGGCCTGGCCCGCCAACTCGTGCGAACGCGCGCTGAACTCGTCCAATTCGCCGCGCGTGAGGTCCCATCGCTCGGCGATGATCTCGGCAGAGATGCCCTGCGGAACCAGGCCCCCCTCGTATCGCGACATCAGCCGTTCAGTGAACGGCCACCCCTGGCTCTGGGCGCTCGATCCCATCGGAACGCGCGACATGTGCTCGACCCCGCATGCGACGGCAACATCGTACGCGCCGGCGATCACACCCTGCGCCGCGAAGTGAACCGCCTGTTGCGACGAACCGCATTGCCTGTCGACGGTCGTGGCAGGCACCTCCTCGGGCAGCCCCGCGGCGAGCCACGCGTTGCGTCCGACGTTCAGGGATTGCTCGCCCACCTGAGACACGCACCCGCAGATGACATCGTCCACCTTGGTCGCGTCCACTCCCGAACGAGCCACGAGCTCGTTGAGGATCTCGCCGAGAAGATCGACCGGGTGCCATCCGTTCAGGCCACCGTTCCTGCGCCCCACCGGGGTTCGAACCGCCTCCACGATCACCGCTTCACGAGCCACCGAAACCTCCATTGTCAGTTCTTGACCGCCGGGTCAATTATGTCACCCGGCGGCTCGGGGGGGCGCCGGCCCCCGAAGACATCCCGTGCGAGGGCGACGGTGGTCCCATTGGGTCCGGACCTGACCTCGACCGAATCGGTCAGCTGATACATCAGAAAGACTCCCCGGCCGCCCGAGGAGAACCGATCCGGGAGATCCGGACGTCCCACCTCGCTCGCGTCGAACCCGGGGCCGTCGTCCGCCACGACCACGCGCACGATGCCGCCCTCCAGCGCGCACCGGATCCGGAGCTCGCTGCGGGCGCCGGCGTTGCGCCCGTGGCGGCTGGCATTGGCTGCAGCCTCGCTCACTGCCAGCAGCAACTCCTGAGACGTCTCGATCGGCGCCCTCAGGTCGGCGAGGAAGCTCAAGACGAACGCACGTACCTCGGCGACCCGGGCCGGTTCGTTCGGAAGCACCAGCTCACGCGTCGGCTCGCCGATCGTCGCGTCGGGGATGACCTGGCACACGACCAGGGCGATGTCGTCCCTCAACTCTCCGCCGAAGGCCCACGCTTCCACCGACCGGCGGATCGCCTGGACCAACTCTCCGGGGGTTCCGATGCCGTACTCGGCGACGATGTCCGAGAACTTGCTCTGACCGAAGGGACGCCCCGCGCGCGGCGCCTCGGTGACGCCGTCGGTGTACAAGACCAGCATGTCGCCCGGGTGCAGGTCCACGTGTGCAGCCTTGAAGCGGAGGTCCTCCTCGACGCCCAGGGGTAACGCCCCTTCTTCCAGCCATTGCACCTCGCCGGTATCGAACCGGTGAACGACGGGGGGAACGTGGCCCGCGTTCACGTACTCGATGACGGCCCGCTCAGGATCGAGCGCGGCGAACAACATCCGCACGAACCTTTCGCTTCCGATGTGGCCTTGTATGTGCGCGTTGAGCCGGTTCATGAGTTGCGCCGGATCCGGGGTGTCGTTAGCGAGTGAACGCAGCGTGTAGCGAGTAAAGGCCGCATCGCTGGCCGCTCCCGGCCCGATGCCGCACACGTCGCCGAGCACGAGACCCATCCGGCCATCGCTAAGGGGGATGAAGTCGTAGAAGTCTCCACACACAGCCCTGCGCCCACTAGCGGGAACGTAGTGCGATACGAAGTTAATGCGCGGAACGCTGGGAACCGAATCGGGCAGCAGGCCACGCTGGTAACTCTCGGCCGTCCTGCGCGCTTCCTCGAAGAGCCGTTCGACCTCGGCCGAACGAGAGACGCTCTCGGTGATGTCCGTATAAACATCGATGCGACCGACGAGCGCCCCGTTCTCGTCGAAGGTCGGGCCCGAGTAGAGGCGTAGCTGGCGGCGGTGAGGAAGGATCTGATCGACCCAGACGCGCAGCTCAACCTCTGGGTCGTCGCGCAGCTCCTGGAAAGTCTCCATGAACCCCTCGGGGTCCTCGGTCTTGCGCGCGATGCTGCGCAGCAGCTCGTTGGTTGGTTCCCCCAGGTACGAGTCGGGGTCGAGCTCGAAGAGCCTGCCCGCCCGCTGATTGACCACCCGCGTGATCCCGCGCCGGTCGCGGAAGACGATCGCCTCGTCGACGGCATCGAGGACCGCCAGCAATCTGTGTCGGACGGCCGTGGCGAGGCGATGCTCTTCCTGTTCGGCGCTGTAGTGAGACCGCATCTCGCTGGCGAGCAGACCGGCGATCGATCCCGACAGCAGGAACAGCATCGAGTTGACGGTCCCCGCTACCGGGTCCGGCCGGCCCCCGGCGATCACAGCGGTCACCCAGTACCCGACCGAGGCGAGCAGACCCGCCCAAACCCCCTCTGGGAACCCCGCGACGAGCCCCGCGATGACGATCAGCGGGACGAAGACGAGCTGGGCGGAGGGCACCTCTGCGCGCAGGAGTCCATAGAAGACACACGCAGCCAGCGTTGAGAGGGCCATGGCTGCCCATCCCACCCACGCGCTCGAGCGAGCCCGCGGGAGGATGAAACGGAACAGCACCGGGAGTGCCGCCGCAACGAGGACGGTCACCAGCAGCGCCTGCCGGTAGGTGGTGGAAGAGAGGTCCTCGACATGGAGGATCACGAAGATGAGCGCGGTGGCGCCCCAGGCGGTCAACTCGGCGATATAGAGCGTCCATCGCCAACTACCCCGGTTCGCGTCTCCAGGCGCCTTCGAGAGCATCGATGTCAGCCCGACCCGGCCGCTCCCTTCGTCACGTTGGTCATCCCTCAACGATCCGCCAGACACCTCCATCCTGTTCTACCTCGCCCTTGGATTCCAGGAGCTCGAGATGAGCCAGGGTCGAATGAACGGCGATGCCATGAAGGTAGTCGGGGGTGTCGCTATAAGCCTGTGACACGATCCTCTCCAGTGTCTCCGCTCCATCCCTGATCGCTCCGGCGATCGCCCTTTCTCGGGCAGCCCGATGCTGGAGATACCCATCGATGACCTCATCGCCGCCGTCGATCGGACGGAAATGGCCCGGGTAGATCCGCTCGAGCTCGAGCGCGCGAAGCGTGCGCAGACTCTCGAGGTAGTCGCCCATGTTCCCGTCGGGCGGGACGATGACCGACGTCCCTTCGCCCAAGATGTTGTCGCCTGCGAAGAGGCTCGCCAGATTCTCGAAAAAGAAACACAGGTGGTCGGACGCGTGCCCGGGAGTGTGCAATGCCCGCAGGGTCCCAGCACGAGATAGTGGCACGACGTCGCCATCCATCAGGGGGTCCACCTGCGCCCCACCCGCGGAGTCGGATCCGAAGGCCCTTACGGGGGCCCCCGTCCTGGCGGCGAGCGCAGCCGCTCCCCCAACGTGGTCCTCGTGGCGATGCGTGATGAGGATCTCGGACACCCCGCCGGCCGACGCCAAGACCGCGTCGAGGAACTCCTCGCTCTCGACCGCCGGGTCGATGACCACCGACGCGTCCGCCCCCACGATGTACGTGTTCGTTCCCGGCCCCGTCATGAGTCCCGGATTCGGCGCGAGCACGACCTGGACCAGGGGCGAAAGGCGCGCGCTGAGCAACCCACCGGACTCCTGTGCGGTTTCGTTCCTCATCGAGG
>JACCXF010000042.1 GCA_013697295.1 Actinomycetota bacterium
TTTCCGTCATCCAGCAGCCTCCTTCGGTGAGTGCGGCGTGATCGACATCCTAATCCACGACCCTTCCTGTCGTCCGGCCGGCCTCAACGGATCGCACGCGTCGGGCCTCCACCCGACGTGCGACCAGATCGCGGGACAGATGCATCAGGGGATAGGTGACCGCGACGACGACGGCGATCATCCCTGCGACCATCGGAGGCGGCATCTCGACGGCGAAGAAGCGCGTGAACGGAGGCACCAATAGTCCCCGGCTCTCCGCCACGATCGCATCGACTACCACTTGATCGCCCGAACGGACCTCGAGTAGGTCATCCAGAACCACCTCCGCCAGCGGTACCTCGATGATGCTTCCACCCCTCACGACGCGCGCCTTCGGGGCGTTGACGACCGTCAGATGGTCGAGGGCTCGTTTGGCTCGGAGTTCCTGAACGATCCCCGTGAGACTGTTGGCGATAAGGACAAGGCCGAACAACGCATCCTGCAAAGGACCGACTACGAGGATGACCGCAAGCAACCCCCCGAGCAACGCGTTGAAAGGGGTGAGGATGTTGGCACGGAGGATCTGGGGGACCGAGTGGGTACTGGTGGCTGGAACGTCGTTGACCAGTCCGAGCCGCCGCCGCTCGGCTACCTCGGCTTGGGACAGCCCGCACGCTTCCGCCGGGAGGTCGTCTGCACGTGCTCCTCGGCCGGATGCAACGCGGTCCGGCGGGGGCAAGGGTCGCCTAGATCCGGTCGCGCGCCAGATCGATCAACCGGTCGAGCACCCGACTGCCGTCGATCCTCAACGCGTTGTGTTCGTACTCGTTCGTGATCCAGGGCCGCATGTTCGGGATGAGGCTAGCGGTTTCCTCTGAGAACTGGCGTTCCACGTACATGTCGTTGACGTAGATCGCCGCCGCCGAGGGCACCTCGTTTGCGCGCAATTGGTCCGCGTCATACAACGGCGGCCACACGTGGTCGGCAAGCAAGTGCGCGGCCTCGCGCAGCGGCCCCAGAGCACGGTAGTCATCGAACATCCACGGGTACACGTGCTCGCCGGTGAAAGTCTCCGGCGACTTGAGATCGTCGGGCATGACCCGCTCGGCGGACCACCGCGGCGCGTAGCCGTCGGCGTAGCAGGCTTCGTGAACGACCGCGTAGAGGGGGTCGCGTGCGAACATCGTCCCTGTCTCGACGTCGTGCAGGAAGGCGGGGGAGTCGAAGGGAAGCTCGAGCAAGTAGTGGAGGTGTTCGGCGCCGTCGCTCATGCCGAGAGCGCTTCCGACCTGGCGGAATCGCCTCCAGGTAAGCCGGTCGCCGGATGGGAGTCGAACGTCTTCGTCTTCGAGGTGGCGGTGGAGGTCCACGACGCGACGTCGATCCTCGGGGTACCGCTCGTAGAAGCGCCTGGTCCTGTCCCGTACCCGGTCGTATGTCGCCCGGTAGACGTCGTCCACATGCCGCTCTACAGGCGGGACCCCTCCGGTGATGAAGGCTTCGCGCAATCCCCCGGGAGCGATGGATAGGTACGTTGTGGCACAGAAGCCCCCGAAGCTCTGGCCCAGGATGCTCCAGCGATCCACGTCCATCTCGGATCGTATGTACTCGGCATCCCGCACGATGGAATCGGCTCGGAAATGCGTGAGGTGTTCCGCCTGAGCCTGGGGATCCATCCCGGGAAGGGAGCCGACGGGGCTCGAGCGGCCGGTGCCTCGCTGGTCGAGCAATAGGACGCGGAAGTCCTCCAGAGCGCGATCCAGCCAGCCCGGCCCGTTCGGATTGCGAGTGGGACGGGGTGCTTCGGATCCGGGCCCCCCCTGGAAGAAGACGAGGTAAGGGCGGTCCCGGCCGTCGAAGGCTGCTACCTCGCGCACGAACAGGGTGATCAGCTCGGAGTGGGGCCGGCTGTGGTCGAGAGGGACGGAGAACTCATGTTCGATGAGATCGACGCCGCCCACGCGATATTTCAAAGACATCGAAGGATTGTCACACGCACGGTGAGTCGCGGTCTCGTGTCAGTTGGAGTTCAGGCGATCCTGCAACGCTTGGAAGGCGGGGTCCAAGCGTGTGAGTTGGGACTCGTAAGGACCATTTCCGCGGAGGGCTGCCGCTCCGCAGGCCGCGGCGAATCCGAGCGCGGCCTCGAGATCGGCTCCCGTCGTCATCGCATACGTCAAGCCGCCCACGAAGCCGTCTCCCGCCCCGTAGCGATCCTTCACGTCACCTCTCAGCGGGGGCGCGTCGAAGCGCCCGGTCTCCCCGTCGGCCGTGCTCCACCGACCCCCCTGGGCTCCACGCGTCCAGACCATGAGATCTGGAACCGAGGGAAAGTCCGACTTGTTCATGCGCTCGCCCCGGTCCGCTTCGCTCCCGACGACCACGTCGAGCTGGACGCCCGAGGAGATCAACGTCGGAAGCACGCGGGCGGTGGCCACGAGAACTCCTGCTTCGCGCCCCGCTCGGAGGGCCGCTTCGTCCCCCGCGCAGAAGTACGCAGCATCCATGTGTTTCAGGTCGTCCCAGGGGACCGGATCGCCGTGGCGAACACCCATCCTGTCTCCGACGACCGTGATGGTTCGTTCTCCAACGGCGTCGATATGAACGACGGCGCGGCGCGTGGGCTCGGGACGAAAGACCGCATGAACCTGCAAGCCCAGTTCTCCCAGCGCGTCGAACGACCGCTTGCCGAGGTCGTCATCCCCGAGGGCTGTGAAGAGATGAACTTCGTCGGCGAGCTTCGCCAGCTGAACCGCGGTCGCGCCGCCCCCTCCGCCCGGCATCTCGAGGCCTGCCTGAGCGTGCACGATCTCGCCGGGGGCCGGCACCCTGTCGACCCGTAAGAAGGTGATCCATTCGATGTGGCCGATGACGGCTACGCGCACTCGGCGTCCCCTCAACCGCTCGGATCAGGCGACCGGTTCACGTGCCGGGGATGCCAGACGAAGGCCGGCCCCGGAGCGCGTCGTGCAGCCTCTCCGCAGCAAGCCCCGCCACTGCCCACAGGGGGAGATAGTCAAGCCGCACGAGCCCGTTGACCTGCAGGCTCGCGTCTGAGTAGTCCCACGGAGCGTCACCTATCAAGCGACGGAGGAGCGAACCGGTTGCGTATTCAACGGACATGAAGCCGCATCCATAGGCGGCGGCTCGCAGGACCACGGGCTTCCCACGCAACGCTTCGTGAAGCGGCTCGAACAACGGCGACGCGAGACCGTAGATGGGAAACATCCAGAGACTGGTGCGCGAGGGAAGTCGAGGATCGCGCGATCGCAAGAAGTCGTGCACCCCAGTGAAGGCGACCTCGGCGCACCACCCCGCCAGGCCGTACGCGAAGAACCGCCGCCCGCTACCCGTGGGCCCCAGCCTCACCCGCGGCGACACCGGCTGGAGCGGGACACGCAACGCCCGTCCCGGCCAACCCGCAATATCCATTGGGGATCTTGTGCAGGTACTGCTGGTGATGCTCTTCCGCGTAATAGAAGGGGCCCGCAGGAGCTATCTCGGTGGTGACGGGGCCGAGACTCTTCTTTTCAAGGGCGTCCGCGTAACGATCCCGCGCGGCTTGTGCGCGGCGTCCCTGCTCGTCACTTTCGTAGTAGATCGCGGACCGGTATTGAGTACCCGCATCGTTCCCCTGGCGCATCCCTTGAGTCGGATCGTGCTCCTCGAAGAAGACCTTCAGAAGATCGTCGAACGAGATGCGCTGTGGATCGAAGACAACCAGCACGACCTCGGCGTGGCCGGTTCGCCCGCTGCACACCTCCTCATAGGTGGGATGGGGCGAGATCCCGCCCGCGTATCCCACGGCCGTCGTGATGACGCCGGGCAGGTTCCAGAACAAGCGCTCGGCTCCCCAGAAGCAACCGAGACCGAACACCGCGCTTTCGGCCCCCTCGGGCCATGGTGGCGTGATCCGCGCACCATTCACAGCATGGATCTCGGGGATGGGGAAGCCGGGCGCGTTTCGACCGGGAAGGGCCTGGTCGGCAGTGGGCAACTTGCTCTTCTGACGGTTAAAGATCACGGAAAACCACCTCCGATAGAGGAGAACGCAGCGGTACCGACCATGTTCCCACGGACTCTCGGCTACATCTCGTGCTCGCCGGCATTGCTTAGGCGCGGGGGTCTCACTAGGCTCTGGGCATGCAG
>JACCXF010000087.1 GCA_013697295.1 Actinomycetota bacterium
GTCGCAGCCCCCACCTACGCTCGACACATGGATCACTACGCGTGTTCGGAATGTGGCCACTCGGCTCCTCGCTGGTTCGGGCGATGTCCCCAATGTTCGACGTGGAGCAGCGCGTTCGAGCCGGGAGTGGCGGTCGACGGCGAAACGGTGGACACCATCGTCAGTTTGGACAAGGAAGGGACCGGCGTCGAGCGCGTTGCGACGGGCATCGACGAGGTTGACCGCGTGCTCGGTGGGGGCCTCGTAGGTGGCAGCGTCGTCCTTCTGGCCGGCGAGCCCGGGATCGGCAAGTCAACCCTCGTTCTGCAGCTGCTCCAGGGCCTGGTGGCGAAGGGATCGGCCTGTCTGCTCGTTACAGGCGAGGAATCCGTGGCGCAGGTCGCGCTTCGGGCGCGCCGGCTGGGCGTGGATTCGAAGCGCGTCCAGGCCCTTCCGACGACCTCGTTGACGGCGGTGCTCGGGGCGTGCAGCAGCGAAGGACCCGACGCGATCGTCGTCGATTCGATCCAGACCCTCGAAGATCCGGCTCTCGAACAGACCGCGGGATCCACCCTCCAGGTTCGCAACTGCGCCACGCACCTCGTCCGGATGGCCAAACGATCGGGAACGATCGTGATCCTGGTCGGCCACGTGACCAAGGAAGGCGCCGTGGCCGGACCGAAGACGCTCGAGCACGTGGTCGACGTCGTTGTATCGCTTGAGGGTGAACGCTCAGGATCGCTGCGACTCCTGCGCGCATCGAAGAACAGATTCGGGTCATGTGAGGAAACCGGCGTCTTCGTAATGGAAGGAGGGGGACTCGAACCGGTTCCAGATCCCTCTGCGCTCTTTCTCGCGGATCGGCGGACAGGCGTGCCGGGGTCGGCGATCTTCCCCAGCCTCGAAGGGTCCCGACCTCTACTGGTCGAGCTCCAGGCGTTAGTGGCTAAGACGAACCAGGTCCAGCCGAGGCGCGTTGCGCTCAGTATCGAATCGCGTCGGTTGTCCATGCTCCTCGGCGTTCTCGACAAACGCGCCGAGTTGCCTCTGGGGTCGCATGACGTTTTCGTTTCGGCCGCCGGGGGATACGCGGTGCGTGAGACGGCGTCCGACCTCGCTTTGTGCCTTTCATTGTTCTCGGCTCATGCCGATCTCGCCCTTGATCCCACGATGGTGGCGATAGGCGAGGTGGGCCTCGGGGGTGAGATCCGTCGGGTGCCGGGGATCGAGCGCCGGCTGAACGAGGCACTCCGTCTTGGATTCCGGCGTGCGATCGTTCCGACCGGCGTCGATGTTTGCGTGCCTCAGCTCGAGCTCATCGAGGTCGCCGATCTGCGGTCGGCGACGGATCGAGTTCGAACGGTGCGCGCCCCCGCTTAGGCCTGGGCCGATGTTCGCAACGACCCGGCGTGCTACCCTTGTTCCAGTAAAAAGGAACCTTCATGGTCCTTCTTTTCCCGGCCGCATGCGCATCCAAGCGCCGGCGAGACACATACATGCAGGGAGGAACCGTTTCGTGCGTTTCGAAATAGGCGACAAGGTCGTGTATCCCCACCACGGGGCCGCGGTGATCGAGAAGGTCGAACAAAAAGAGCTGATGGGCGAGAGCCGCCAGTACTACATCCTGAAGCTGGCCTACGGCGAACTGACTCTGATGGTCCCGACGGATTCAACAGAAGAGGTCGGGCTTCGAGAGGTCACCCCCGCCAAAGAGGTGCCCAAGGTCTTTAAGGTGCTCAAGAAGAACGAGCCGACGACGAACACCACGAACTGGTCCCGCCGCTTCAAGGCGAACGTAGAGAAGCTCAAGTCGGGTGACATCTATCAGGTGGCCGACGTCGTTCGGAGCCTCCACCAGCGCGACAAGGAAAAAGGTCTCTCGGCCGGCGAGAAGCGGATGCTCACCAAGGCCCGGCAGATCCTCGTTTCGGAGTTGACCTTCTCGAAGGACTGCAACGAGGAAGAAGCCGAGAAGATGCTCGATGAGGTGCTCGGATAGCGGCAACTGCTCCCGCGGCGATCATCGCTGCGGGCGGGCGCGGCGAGCGCACCGGTGGCGAAACTCCGAAGCAGTTCCGGTTGTTGCGTGGTCGTCCCCTTCTGCGGTGGTCGATCGACATGCTCACCGAGGCCGGATGCGATCCGATCGTTGTGGTCGCTCTCCTGCAGGACATGGAACAGACGCGCTCACTTCTGTTAGGCGAAGTCGATGCGGCCGTGGTTGAAGGGGGTTCGACGCGTCAGGAGTCGGTCTCCAATGGGTTGGCCCACGTCACATCTGAGTTGGTTCTGATACATGATGCGGCCCGTCCGTTCGCACCGGTCGACCTCGCCCGCGCCGTGCTGAAAGCCGCCGAAGCAGCGGAAGGCGCGGTCCCGGCGGTTCCCGTTGACGAGACGATCAAACGCGTGGAGGCTGATTCGGTGGTAGAGACCGTCGACCGTTCGACCCTGTGGCGCGTGCAAACCCCCCAGGCTTTCCGGACCGCCGCTCTGGCGGACGCTCACCGACGGTCTCGTACTGAGGGTTTCGTGGCGACGGATGACGCTCAATTGATCGAGAACTATGGGGGTCGCGTTGTCGTCGTCCGCGGCACGCGGACCAACATCAAGCTCACCTATCCGGAGGACTTCGCTCTCGCAGAGGCGATCGCGGGAGGTTTGGAGTGAGCCGGGTCGGCCTGGGCTTCGATGCCCACGCTTTCGATGCGGACAGACCGCTGATCCTGGGCGGGGTGACGATCCCGGATGCTCCAGGGCTCGCCGGACATTCGGATGCCGACGTCGTGAGCCATGCGATCGCCGACGCTTTACTTGGTTCGGCGGGGCTGGGGGATCTCGGCCAACTGTTTCCCAGCGACGATCGGTGGAAAGACGCATCGAGCCTGGAGATCCTTCGGCTCACCGCGCAGAAGTTGACCGAAGCCGGATACACGATCGAGAACGTGGACGTGACGATCGTGGCCCAGAGACCCCGACTAGCCTCGTTTGGAAGCGCGATGGTCGAGAGGATCGCCGAGGCTCTCGGCGCATCGCTCCTCGATATCTCCGTGAAGGCCACGACGACCGACGGGATGGGTTCCATCGGTCGAGCCGAAGGCATCGCCGCGCTCGCCGTCGTGTTGGTTAAGAGGCTTTAGGGTCGGAACGATGCCTCTCCAGATCCACGACACCAGGACGCGCACGCTGGTTCCTCTCGAGACGCGGGAACCCGGCCGGGTCTCGATGTATGGCTGCGGGCCCACCGTCTACAACTACGTACACATCGGCAACGCCCGCACCACCCTTTGGTACGACCTGATCCGTCGATACCTTGGTTATCGCGGATACGACGTCACGTACGTCTTGAACTACACGGACGTCGACGACAAGATCATCGAACGCAGCAACGTCGAGGGATCTGATCCGCAGGAAGTGGCCGGGAAATACGCGCTGGCCTTCGAGCGGGACATGGCGGCGCTCGGCGTCGAGCCTCCGGATATCCTCGCCCTCGCCACGAAGCACATCG
>JACCXF010000124.1 GCA_013697295.1 Actinomycetota bacterium
CCCATCCGCGGGGAGTCTAGCTTAACGTCTAAGAAACAAGGAGGTTAGAAGCATCGGCGATCCGAGGTGCATTCCTGGGATTTCCAGGGGGTTGCAGGCCGGAGCTGCGATGCATCCCGGGATCACCTATGACTCGAGGTGGTGCGGAACGCTCGCGACGACCACACCCCGCTCGAACAGCAGGCGCCGTTTGACCAGGAGAGCCGTCTGCCCATGGAGCAGCTGGTGGCGCAACTTTGGCACCACGAACTCGGGCAGGATGATGGTGACGATCCGGTTGACGCCGTCGGGATCGAAGCGCCGGATATACGCCGTTAACGATTGCCCGATGTCTCTGAACTCAGACTGCTCCATCTCGAGTGGCATCTGGATGCGCCTCCGGAGCCACTCATCTCCGATCTTCTCGGCTCCGGAGGGGTCAAGTCCAAAGGTAAGAGCCCGTACGTCCACCGAGTTGAGCGTCGCTGCATAGTCGATAGCCTTGAGTGTCGCCCTGTGCACCCCGGAGATGAGCACGATCACATAGTTCCGGACGGGCTCGTGCGTCTCATCGACCTCGGGATCTACCTCGTCTTTGACGATGGGGACGTCCAGCACCTGCACTCCCGGCTCGGAGAGCAGGGCGGCCTTCAAGCGATGCATGCGCGGTCTACGCAGGATCTCGATCCACCCACTTCGCTCGAGAAGCTCCGGCACCACCACGGTCAGGAAGTCTCGAGGGCTCAGAGCCTCCCTTCGGGTGCGCAGGTACTTGCGCGCCGATGCTGAGAGGGAGCCGTCGAGCTTCGCAAGCGTGATGGGGATGTCCGGAGCCAGCTGCTTCCACATCGCCGCGTGTTGCTTCTCGAAGGTGACCGCGGTCGCGGTCCGAGGCCGAACGGAACGAACGTAGCCCACGGATCGCGCCGTCGCCGTGTCCATCGAGGTTACGAGGATCACCATATGCTGGGCGCGCGGCCGTTGCTCGACCGGCGTCTCAGGCGGATGAGCAAGCTGGGTCGCGACGGCACGGTAGTGGCGGCTGATCGAGTACATCATCAGTACCAGGATCGGGACCGCCGTCACAACGATCCATGCCCCAGGGCGACCGGGCACGTCGACGGGCCCCAGGAACTTGGTCGTCACGACGATGAAGAAGACGGTGCCGGTGACGATGGCTCCGAAAGCGTTGATCAAGAGTCGATGACGCCACCCGGAGTCGCGCGTTTTCCACCAGTGCACGACCATCCCGGACTGGGACAGTGTGAAGGAGACGAATACTCCGACCAGGTATAGCTGGATCAGCCGGTTGAGATCGGCATCGAAGAACATCACGAGGACAGAGGCGAGCACCGCGAGGATCACAACGCCGTTGGAGAACACGAGGCGGTCCCCGCGGTTCATGAACTGCCGGGGCATGAAACGATCCTGAGCCAGGATGGAAACCAGCCTCGGAAAGTCCTGATAGGCGGTGTTGGCAGCCAGGATGAGGATGCCGGCGGTCATCACCTGGACCACGTAGAACATGAAGCCGCCCCCGAAAACCGTGTGCGCTATCTGGGCGACGACCGTTCGTTCCGCTTCCTCGGTGAAGACGACGTGGGTATGGTCGGCGAGCCACGAGATACCGACGAACATAGAGATGGACATGACGCCCATGATCGAGAGGGTGGTCGCGGCGTTGCGAGATTGCGGATACCGGAAGGCGGGGACGCCGTTGGATATCGCCTCAACGCCCGTGAGAGCCGTCGTCCCTGCGGAGAAAGCCTTAAGGATCAGGAACAGACTCAGGGCCTGCTCGGGTTTCAAATGAGTGCCGGCGGTCTCGGCAGAAGGGCAACCACCGACGCATTTCACCAACCCGGTGATGAGCAGGATGAAGATCGATAGCACGAATCCGTAGGTCGGAATAGCGAAGAGCGTGCCGGACTCCTTGGTCCCCCTAAGGTTCATGAGCGTCACGAAGATCACGAACGCGACCGCTATCTCGACCTTCAATGGTTCCAATCCCGTTGCGGCCGACAAGATCGCATCGACGCCGGCCACGATGGATACAGACACCGTCAGGATGTAATCGATCAATAGCGCACCGGCTGCGATGAGTCCCGGATAGATCCCGAGGTTCTCGTGGGCAACGATGTACGCGCCGCCACCGTTCGGGTAGGCCCGCACAGTCTGGCGATACGACACCACTACCGTGGCCAACAGGATCGCGACGGCAGCGACGATCGGCATGAGCAGGTTGAGAGCCGTGGCCCCTGCCGCTCCCAGCACCAGCAAGATCTCCTGGGTCGCATAGGCATTAGAGGAGAGTGGATCGGATGAGAAGACGGGCAGCGCAAGGGTTTTCGGCAGCAACGTGTGCTCTAACTCGCCGGTCGCCATGGTGCGTCCGAGGACCATCCTCTTTATGGCCTGGGGCATGGTCATCGTGCTCGATGGCCGCGATCCACTGCTCGGCCCCGGACGATTGTCCTCACGCGTTGATGTTGGCCTCGGCATCCACCAAGTATCGGTACCAAGCGCGTAAGCGAGGCGTTAGGAACCGGCCGAAGCGCGTAAGGATTCCGACAGTTTCCCGCGCAGTAGGGTTCGACAAGATAGGAGGTATCCCTAGTTTGTTTTCCGCACATGCGTGATCGTGCCGTCTTGACCATGGCAAGAGACCGTCGGCATGCGGCTCGCAGCGTCCTTGCTGCGACGGCCGGCCCCGCGTTCGTGACCC
>JACCXF010000128.1 GCA_013697295.1 Actinomycetota bacterium
GTTCCGCCCCGGCCCGCGTGTGTATCGCGCCGGCGCGGTAGGAAGTCTCGTCCTCATCGCCACGTGGATCGTGACCCGAGCCGTGGTTCCACCGCTGTCTCCGGAAGGCGGCGCCGAGCCGGTGACGTTGTTGGGTGTGCTGGTGACGGGAGCAGAACTTTCGTATCGAGCCCGAAGGCAGCTTAGTCTCATCTAAATCATTAATTAGTTTGGCCTTGACTGAATAGGGCAACGCGGCTAATCTTCACGTCATGGAGGTACGTTCGTCTCGAGCTGTCATGGCCTACCTGAAGGCCCTTTATTTGCTGGCGGAAGGATCTGCCGGTAGCGGCGCCCGCCGCCACGGCAGACGGCGGCTGACGACCACGGCCATCGCGGAGCGACTGGAAGTGTCCGCCCCCTCCGCGACCAACATGCTCAAGAGACTCGCCGCTGGGGACCTGGTGGCGTACGAGCCATACAGAGGCGCCACCCTTACTCAGAAAGGTCGCGAGGTCGCACTCGAAATCGTGCGACACCACCGGCTGCTCGAGACCTACCTGGTCGAGGCCCTCGGTGTTCCCTGGGACGAGGCCCACGCCGAAGCCGAGGTGCTCGAGAACGCCCTGTCAGAGGCCCTCGAGGAGCGCATCTCCGCCGCCCTTGGTCATCCTCGATTCGACCCCCACGGTCATCCAATCCCGACCAAGAATGGAGCGCTGCCCAGGACGTCGCGGCGGTCGCTGTGGGGTGTGAACGACGGTGAGGTCGCAATGGTCGCGCAGGTGCCCGATTCGCATCCCGACGCCCTTCGTTACCTGGCCGAAGTAGGCGTCCTTCCCAGAGTGAAAGTCACGGTTGTGAGCCGCGGGCCCATTGGCGGTCCGCTGTTCGTCCGCGTTAACGACAACGAGACGGCGCCCGTTGCGCTGTCCAAGGAGATGGCGGAGGCGATATGGGTCCAATAGAAGGGTTGTTCTCGAGCAATAGGACTGGTCGCATCGACCGGCGTCGGTTCCTTCGGCGCCTAGGCGCGACTTCGGCGTTCGGGGGCGCGGCCGTGCTCGGGGGCCACGAGGTTCTTCACGGTTCGGGCTTGCTCACCCACGCGCAGGCGCAGGAGGGCGGGGGAGCTCAAGGCGGTCATGGCGAGAACGGTCACCTGGGTGGGACCGTAGGGGAGGTCGACAATGCCCGCAACGGCTTCGACCCGCATGAGATCCTGACCGATTTCGATGCTGGTGAGGTGTCCAAGGACACCAGCGGGCGCACCGTACGGGAGTACGAGTTCGTGACCATCGACAAGGAGATCGAGGTTGCGCCGGGCGTGTTCTTCCCCGCATGGACCTACAACGGCCGCGTGCCGGGTCCGACCATCCGGGCCACTGAGGGCGATCGCATCCGGGTCAAGCTGGTCAACGCCTCGGCGCACCCTCACACCATTCACTTCCACGGGTTCCACTCGGCGTCTGTAGACGGCATTCCAGGGGCGGGGGAGGCGCTGCCGGGGGAGAGCTTCACCTACGACTTCATCGCAGAGCCGTTCGGCACGCATCTCTATCACTGCCATTCATTGCCGCTCGTCCAACACATTCACCGCGGTCTCTACGGCGCCTTCATCGTCGATCCCAAACAGGGCCGACCCGAAGCCCACGAGATGGTCATGGTAATGAACGGCTTCGACACCAACTTCGACGGCGAAAACGAGGTCTATGCGCTCAACACCATCGCGTTCGCCTACTCGAAGAAGCCGATTCGGATCAACGCCGGGGAGTTGCAGCGAGCTCATCTCATCAATATCACCGAATTCGACCCGATCAACTCGATTCATATTCACGCGAACT
Organism: Actinomycetota bacterium; assembly: GCA_013697295.1. Classification (GTDB taxonomy): domain Bacteria; phylum Actinomycetota; class CADDZG01; order CADDZG01; family WHSQ01; genus JACCXF01. Next base: position 1,824 of record JACCXF010000128.1, read on the forward strand.
TCTTCAATCTTTTCCGCACCGGGACGTCGCTCGAGCCGGACGAGTTCACCGACACGATCTCGATGGGTCAGGCCGAGCGGCACATGCTCGAGTTCACCTACAACCAACCGGGCCACTTCATCTTCCACGCGCACGTTACCGAGTTCATCGATCTCGGCTGGCTGAGCGCATTCGAGGTGGTCTGAGTGGCTACCGCTACCGCGAATTCACCTGGTAATCGCGTGCCGCAGTGGCTCGGCTGGCTGCTCCCCGTCGTCGCCATTGCTTCGCTCGTGGCTCTCTTTCTCGTGTTCGATCCGATCGGGAGCCTGCGTGAGGTGCCCCCGGTCGAAGTGGTAGCCGTCGAGCGCACCGTGCTCAAAGAGAGTGAGATCACGCTCCAGCTGCGCAACGACGGTCCCGATCCGGTCACGATCGCCCAAGTGCTCGTGAACGAGGCCTACTCCAGCTTCGAGATCACGGATCCGACCCTCGACCGTCTCGAAACCACGACGATGCGGATTCCGTATCCGTGGGAGGAAGGGCTACCACTCGGCATCGCGATGGTCACCTCAACGGGCGTGACCATCGAGCACGAGATCGAGGCGGCCGCGCTCACCCCTGAGGCCGACCGTTCCACGATCGCCATCTATGCCCTGTTGGGCATCTACATCGGGGTTATCCCGGTCGCCATCGGGCTGTTCTGGTACCCGTCGCTTCGACGTGCATCAAGGCGCTGGATCGGCTTCTTTCTGGCGTTCACCGTGGGCCTGCTCGGTTTTCTGCTCATCGATACGGTCGCCGAGGGCTTCGAGCTCGCCGGCGAGACGCCCGCGGCCCTCGGTGGGTTGTCGCTGTTCGCCCTCGGGGCGGTGGGTGCGGTGGCCGGGCTGGCCGCCTTCGAACGGTTCCTAGAGGGGCGTCGCGCTACGCAATCTGTCGAGCAGAGCGGAGCGAGGACCATAGGTGGCCTCGTCCTCGCGTATCTGATCGCCACTGGAATCGGACTGCACAACCTCGGTGAGGGCCTGGCGGTCGGCGCCGCGTTGGCGGGTGGAGAGATTGCCCTGGGCACCTTCTTGATTCTCGGCTTCGCGATCCATAACACAACCGAGGGACTCGCGATCGTCGCCCCGCTTGGGCCGGAAGCGAAGCGTCCTTCCCTATGGCACTTCGCTGCGCTCGGCGCCGTGGCCGGCGCGCCGACCATCTTGGGAGCGTGGGGTGGCGGCTTTGCGTTTGCGCCAGCGTGGGCCGCACTCGCATTCGGGGTCGCCGCCGGGGCCATCGCGCAGGTGATGTGGCAGATCGTGCGAGGCATGTCGCGCGAACATGGGCTTGCCTCAGGCCTGGGTGCTTTGGGCCTCATGGCCGGGCTGGTATTCATGTACGTCACCGGGCTACTGACCGCTTGAGCGCATCAAGAAGCCGCGAGCTGTCGCGACGGTGGTGATGGGCCTGGCCGCTCGGGGCATGTTCGAGGAAGCGACGCCAAGACCGTGACGATGGAGTCCGGGGAACGCTTTGAGCCGGAGAGGCTGACCATCGAGGCGGGCGAGGCCGTGAAGTTCAGCCAGTCTGACGATGCTCACACAGTGCATGCCTACAACAAGGGCGTTTCCCGAAGGTGCCTCCTACTTCGCGAGCGGAGACTTTGAAAGTGAGGGCGAGGCCCGCGAGACATCGCCGGCGGACTGCTGTCGTCGGGCCAGAGCTTTGAGGTGAAGTCGACGTTCCGGGCACCTACCGGTATTTCTGTATTCCCCACGAGGACTTGCGCACGACCGGCCGCGTCGTTGTCGAGGAATGAACACCCTCCGGAGCACCGGGACGCAGTGGAGATAGGGCAGTCTGTTTCGTTGTCGAGAAGTTTGCGACGAGTCCATCCGAGTGAGGAGATTGACCAATTCGCTGCTTGCCTTGTTCCGCTTTTGTTCCTCAGACGAGCGCAGTCTGGGGCAACACCACGACATCTCACGACACCTCGAAAATCGGGCTTGACCAGGAAAAACGGGCGTTTGCGCAGCTAGCGAGCTTGCGTGGCTCCTCGCTTACAACGCAGGGGTCGGCGGTTCGAACCCGTCACCGCCCACAACGCGAAAGACCTGGTAGCAGTCCGTTTCCGCTCGACCCTGTCCGTCGAGAATCCACTGAAGATCGTTCTCTAGTCCGCGAATAGTCCGCGCGTCAGCACGACGGTACCCGGCCATCGCCGAGGAGATGTCGCACCCGTCCTTCATGATGGTTACGGCTTCGTTCATCTAGCGAAAGGGGAAGCCATGAGCGAGGAGGTGTCCGGCTCAGAGTTGGTCGAGATCGAAGGCGTCATTGAGGACGAAGTTGGCGAGCCCCGTAACGACGGATCCCCGGGGAGTGGCTTGTACGAGGTGCCTATCCGGCTGTCCGCTCGCCCCTCCAACACGTGGGAGCGGCTGTTCGTGGCACGTGGAACCGCCCGCCCCAGTTCACAACAATGCACCGGCCCGGGATCGCCAAGGTCGTCGGGGACAAGAGAGCGGGTGTCCGTAGCGGTCCATCGTCGTCATGATTGAGGCGTGGCCGAGACGAGCCTGGATCTCCTTCGGATGCGCGCCCTGTGCGATCAGGATTGATGCGCATGTGTGGCCAAGGTCGTGGAATCGCAGTCGTTCGGGTAGGCCAGCGGCGATCACCGCGGAATGCTCTCGCCTCGCGCTCGGAAACACGAACAGCAGCAGATCCGGCCAGCTCTTGTCGATCCGGGAACGGAATTCCGACTGGTCGGCGAACACGTGGTAGTGGCCACGCTTGCCAAGCCAATAATCGCCGCGTTCAGCGAACGGCTGGGTAGCACCAAGCTCCTTTAGGTAGGGAGTGGCTAAGACTCGGCAGTAGACGTCATCGCCCTTTCGGAAGGTCTTCTCAACCGCCACTGTCATGGGATACGCGTCTCGAGAGTGCATTGCCCATGGGCTGGAGATGATCAGCTCATCCTTCGATCGAGTAAGTGCTACGTAGAACAACCGTCTCTGCTCGTCGAAGTCTGCTTCCTGTTCGTCCTCGGGCGCTTCTCGGTCGATTGTGGGAATGATTCCGTCCACCGCGGTGGTTATTAAGACCACCGGGCTGGTTAGTCCTTTGGACTTGTGAAGGCTCATTACTCGAACGTAGTCCGGACTCTGAGGTACTTCTGGCTGGATCAGAGCCTTCACCATTCCATCGAATAGATCTTGTGGAGTTTCTGCCATTTTCGTGAGTGTAAGAGCTACTTCACGTAGGAGACTCAGATCCTGATCTCCATCCGGAAACAGCTCCTCAACGAGCTCATCCACCGAGAGGTCCTTCAGCTCCTCGAGGCGCCTTGTCAACTGCTCCCATCGAGCCACAAGTGCCCTTACGTTGACCTTGGCTCCGGCATGGATTGCCTTCATCAGGTCCCATTCGGAAACGTTCTGCTCGGACGCCGCCTTACGCAAGCGTGCATATGCCGACGCGCGGCCGTCAGCGTCACCGAGCCCGAGCCAGACTCGAAGGCTCGGGCGATCGGCGTTGTTGACTAGGAGGTGTAGGAG
>JACCXF010000132.1 GCA_013697295.1 Actinomycetota bacterium
GTAGTGTGACGTAACGAGGCGGCCATCTCGCCACCCGCGTCTAGGCCCGCGAGGTCTGACAGCGCTACGCTTGGCCGGACCATGCCAGTTGCACCGGCGAGAGGTGGGCGATGATTGCGAATCCGAATAAGGCACTCTGGGAGAAGGGCGACTTCACTCGCATAGCGGAGAGCATGCGGGAGAGCGGCGAGGCGCTCGTCGACACGTTGGGAGTGACCGCCGGCCTGCAGGTTCTGGATCTCGGGTGCGGCGATGGGACGACGGCGCTTCCGGCGGCGCGGCTAGGGGCAGACGTCCTCGGTGTCGACATTGCCAGCAACCTCGTTCAGGCGGGCAACGCACGAGCGAAGAGCCTCGGCGTCACCAGCTGCAGATTCCAGGAAGGCGATGCGTCTGATCTGAACGAGCTCGAGGACGACAGTTTCGACCTTGTCGTCAGCATCTTCGGCGCGATGTTCGCTCCGAGGCCGTTCGACGTGGCAAAAGAGATGGTTCGTGTGACGCGGCCCGGCGGCCGGATCGTGATGGGAAACTGGATCCCCAATGATCCGACGCTCGTCGCCCAGATCCTGAAGATCAGCTCCTCCTACTCGCCGCCTCCCTCGGAAGGGTTCGTCAGCCCCATGACCTGGGGCGTTGAGGACAACGTGATCGAGCGATTCGCGGCCGCGGGAGTGCCTGAAGAGAACATCTCGTTCGAGAGGGATAGCTACACGTTCAACTTCCCCGGCCCGCCAGCGGAGCTTCTAGACGTGTTCAGGACGTACTACGGGCCGACCATGAACGCGTTCGAGGCTGCAGCAGCCGACGGCCGCGAGGCCGAACTGCAGGCCGAGTTGGAGACCCTCTTCAACAGCCAGAACGCAAGCCCAAGCGAGGATGCCACCTCCATCCCGGCAACCTTCCTGCGCGTGACGGTCGCGGTGTAGCCCCCACCAGGTGAGCGTCGAGGAGCACTCGTGCCTGTGTGCGCTCGCGCGTGCGTTCCTTTAGTTACACGAGCGCCGGCGAGCCGCCGAGGGCGGGGAGGAGGACCACAGTGACTCGCCGGCCAGTACGACCCTCTCAGAAACAACATCGCAAGGAGTTGAGTGACCGAGACTGGGGGTTTACCGGGCTGACCCCCGCAACGCTCCACGAATGCAGCCTCTGGTCGGCGCTTCGTCTCCCTGTGACTTCTCGGGCCGGGTAGAAGATCGGTTAGAAAATTGCCTAACCGGCGTGGTCATGCGGTTCGGCTCAGAGCCAGCGCTTTGGATTCCGCGTTTCTTCTCAAGGCGACACTCCCTGACCCCGACGTGCCTGACCGGCTATTCGCCGCGGTGTCCGACCTCTGCCCGCGCGACGATCGCGCGGCTGATCGGGGTGTGTTCGAGGGCGTCACGGCCGACCGGCTCCGCACCGCGATCACCAGGGCGTGCACCGCGGTTGGCGTCCCCGCATTCTCACCGCACGACCTACGACACCGTCGCGTGACGCTCTGGCACCTGGGAGGCGTCCCCGCAGGCGGCGTCCTGGCTCGGACACTCCGCGCAGGAGCACCTGCGGACCTACGCGCACGCCGTTCTCGACCGGATGGAGCTCGACTACAGCGCGTGGTCGCCAACGCTGCTTGGCGAAACTAGCTTTTGATGATGTTGTGAACCTCGAAGATCTCTGGTTCAGCCGAAAACTCGATTCCGGCGTCGGCCAGTATGGGCATCAAGCGCGCACCGTACGCCTCGAACTGTTCCCGAGACTCCCAGATTTCGCTGACGCGCAAGTCCCCGTCCGACCCGAAGCAAACGTGGTAGTCCAGGCCGTCCGGGGGAAGCTCGATTCCAGCCTCCTCATGTCGCCGGATTGCGTCGTCGTACTTCTCGGTCGTCAGGGATGCGGGGTTAAAGCGGACAACCATGCTCACGCGGATCCTCCATCGGGTAGGGGTCGACTCTGACCTTACTCCGGATCGCCAGGAGCGAGCATCACAAGGTCAGCGTGAAGCGTGGACGGTACGGATGGTGCTCGTTCGGTGCTCACTCGCCCGTGAGAAACCGGCGGTTGCAGAGGTGTCTGAATCCAGTATGGGCCTTTCGGTGCGCCTGGTTTCCGCGAGAACCGCAGAGGTACGCGGCCAGGCGTGTCACCGATGCAGCGAAAGCATGCACGGTGCAAACCCCGGTGATACCTCAGCGATTGCTCGGCATCTAGCGGAGACGAGCGGCGATTGCGTGCTGCAGGTCGTGGACGTCGGCAGGAAGGTCGCCGTCGACTTCGACTGCCCACGCCTCCGCCACAACGCCGACGAGCGCGAGGTGCCCGTCGTCGAGCTCCGCAGGTTGTCGGGAGTGGATCGCGTCGCGGAGCTTGGCCTGGAGCGATCCGGGCTCCGGCCCGCCGCGTTCGAGCGGGGGGCTAGTCGGCTCCAACCGCCGAGCCAACTCCGCGGAGCTCGCGTCGTTCAGCTCACACACAAACGCCCGTTCTGAGTCCCTTGTGCCCTCCTGTTGCAACATGAGATGATCGCCGAAAGGGGTTGCGGCCACAGAAGGGATTGGGATGCGCAAATGCATCGTAGTTATTGCCGCCTTCGCGGCGTCACTCGGCGCTGTCGACACCGCCACGGCTGATGGCGTGACGCCGGCAAAGTTAATGAACGCAGGCTGGACGTGCTTCAACGACCCTGGTGGGCCGAGGATTGTCTGCAGCGATCCCGG
>JACCXF010000134.1 GCA_013697295.1 Actinomycetota bacterium
AACCAGGGGGAGACGCGCCATGGACTCGATAGGGCTCCTTCATCGGCCCATCAGATCGACCTGGCCCTTGTCATCCCCGCCTACAACGAACAGAACAGGTTGCCGCGGACGCTCGATCGCCTGGCTGAGATGGCCGATGAGGCAGATCTCCGCGTCGAAGTCTTGGTGGTCGACGACGGTAGCGACGACGAAACGGCGGCTCGCGTGCTCGGGCGCCCGGAAAGCTCTCCCGGTGGGAATCTCTCCCTTGCGTTGATACACATCAAACACCGGGGTAAAGGGGCCGCGGTCCGGGCAGGCATGCAGAAGGTGTCTGCACCGGACTCACCCAACGGCAGCTCTCCGCGAGTTCGGGCGTTCCCCAGTCCGCGATCGCTCGGATCGAGTCCGGAAGCGTCACGCCGCGCATCGACTCGCTCGATAGGCTCCTTCGATCCTGTGGAGAAACGCTTGAGGCTAGGCCCGCGCGTGGGATCGGAGTGGACCGCTCTCTGATCAGGGAGATGTTGCGTCTGTCACCCACGGAACGATTGAGGGCGGCCACAATCGAAGCCAACAATCTCGCCCGCTTGCTTCGCTCAGCCCGGTGACGGGAACCGATTTCTTCGGTGTCCTCGAAGTTCTGATCCGTCGGGAGGTGCAGTTTGTGCTTATCGGTGGATTGGCAGCTCGACTCCACGGTTCGCCAACGGTGACGATCGATGTAGACATCTGCCCCGCCGGAGATACGCACAATCTCGACCGCCTCGTCGAAGCCCTACGAGAGATGGATGCACAACTCCGGTCGGTCAACGAGACCGTTCCTTTCACGCTCGACCTTAAGACCCTCGAAGGGAGTATGAACCTGACGTTGATGACGTCGCGCGGAGCTCTGGATGTGCTGGGCGAGCCGGCTGGGACAGACGGGTACCGGGAGCTCGCCGCCAACGCGATCACGCTCGACGTCGAAGGACTTCCGCTGAAGGTGGCGTCGCTCGATGACCTCATGCGGATGAAGGAAGCATCCGGGCGGCCGAAGGATCGGATCGAGTTGGAGGTGCTGGGCGCCCTCAGGGACGAGCTCGAGGGCTGAGCAGGCGTCGAACCAGGCATCCCGGTGCGGTCGCTGATGCTGTCCCCTTGTGATCGCCCTTTGTCGGTAGGAATCGGATGAATGGGTCCGATGTCGTCGCCAGGCGGAGGTGGTTGTTGGGTTGTGTTCGCGCCCTCGAGGAGGACGCTAGCGTCTAGAGCACCCGGTAACGAGTCGGCACCATCGTCTGCTCGCTCTTAGGGGTTGTACCCAGGAGCGATCGAAGATAACGATCTCTCCAGCGGCAGCGAGATGTTCGATGTACCGCTGGAAGTACCACTCGGTCTTCTCGCGGTCGGTAGGGGTGCCTAACGCGGCAACCTTGCAATAGCGGGATTGAGAGGCTCCATGATCCGCTTGATCGTCCCGCCCTTGCCGGCCGTATCGCGCCCCTCGAAGATGACAACCACCTTGAGGCCCTTGAGATGTATCCACTCGGCCATGCGCACGAGCTCTTCTTGGAGGTCGCGCAGCTCCTTGTCGTACTGCTTGCGCGTCAGTTCCTTCGTCTCACCCTTCATTGCTTGACTCTACTGGAATGAGGTGATATTGCCGCCCCTGATGTGCACGAACCCATTCATCTTGAGTGGCCAGAAAGAACGTTTCTCGAGAAGCACACCCCTGGGCCCTGACGCAACACATATCGGGCGATACCGTCCGCAAGAGCAGCCATCACGCTCGTTCGCCGGTTCGGACGCGGTGGCGCCGCTTCGACCCGTCGTTAACAAGCGCGTTCTTCGAGCATGAGCGGTTCCACTGGCCTCTGACTGAAGTCGAAGAACTCGAGCATGTCGTTCGCCTTGCGGTCCCGCTCGGCGAGCGCCGGCAGATCGAAGACGCGCTCGATCATCTTCAGCACCGACGAGAACTCCAGCGTGCGGGACTCGATGTAGCCCGGCTTGACCCAGGGCGACATGACGATGGCCGGGACGCGCGGCCCCAGGCCATACAGGTCCACGTGCGGCGGCGGGACGTGATCGTAGAAACCCCCGAAGTCATCCCACACGAGGACCACAACGGTCGACTCCCACTCGTCGCTCGACTGGAGAGCGTTCATCGCTCGGATCACCCAGTTCTCCCCTTCGCAGATGCTGGCTGGCGGATGATCGGAGACGGTTACGGGCGGGATCAACCACGAGACCGCGGGGAGCTCCCCCGCCTGGACGTCGGGGACGAACTGGCTCTCATCGACGCGGTGCTGCCACATCGGCCCGTTGCGAACGTGACGGATCTGCCGCAACGGATCTGCCCACGGGTTGTCGCCACGGTAGTAACGCCAGGGGATACCACGGGCTTCGAGCAGGTCGGGGAGGATCGGGATGTCGATGCATGGCCACCGCTCGATCCAGAACCGTTTGATCAGTTCGCCGATGAGCTCCCGTTGCTCCTCGATCTCGTAGGCCTCGGCCTCCTCGCGTGCCGTCAACTTCCTGAACGAGAACGCGCGTTCCGCGGGGTCATCGCAATACTCACGTGGTTCTCCGGTCCCCTCCTGACCGATGCGCTCATGGTCCACGAACCGACCGGATTGCCCCGAGATCGTCCAGAGGTGCTCGGGTCCGGTGGGGCCGTAGATCGAGCTGAAGAAGCGATCGGCGAGCGCGTAATGGCGCGCGTACGCCCAGTAGTTCGGGATGTCCTCCTCGCGGTACTGCACGTAGGCTTCGAGGTCCTTGCCCGCGTGGAGCTCGTCGAAGCAGTTCATCCGACCACCGTTCATCGCACGCAGGGCCTCGTCGAAGGAATGCACGGGGCCGGGGACCGTGTCGCTCGCACGCGGCAGGGGGATCGTCTTGCCGTTGCAGGTCTCGCCGGTCGTCGTGCCCTCGGCGCCGGGAAAGCGTCCGAACAAGGTATCGAAGGTGCGGTTCTCCTTGATCATGAAGACGATGTTCCTTATCTTCCGGCGGGCGAGGGCCACCTGACGTGTCTCTCCGGCGACCTCTTTGCGGTTCCCTTCGAGCGCCCGCTCCAGGAACTGGTCGGCTTCACCCGTATCGGCCGCCTCGTCGCTCGGTTCGAGGTCGAACCAGACCCTCTCCACCGCCACCCCCGCAGCGAGCCCGATCAGACAGGCGACCGCGATCGAGATGAGTTGGGGGCGGCTGTTCCGGGCGCTCACGGGTGCCTTTATAGCGCCCTACCGGCCCTAGGCTGCCGAGAAGAGGGCCCTCACGGGAGCTCGCCGTGGGAACCCTGAAGATGGCGGCAAAGTAGGATTCGATCGCAGAGACGGGCCGCCTCAGTGCGTGGGTGAGCTCTCGTTCTGACGGAGCCGTTTGCACACTTCTTCCAGTAGTTTGAGAGTCAGATGCGGCTGCGACTCGAGAAGCGTTCGGAAGTTCCAGGATGGGATCGAGAACGTGTTCACATCCGTGTGAGCGACGACGGTGGCAGAACGCGGACCCCCATCCAGGAGGGCGATCTCGCCGAAAAAGGAGCCGGAGCCGAGCTTGGAGGAGGCTTGGTCGTCGATCTGCACCTCGACTTCACCGTCCGTGATGACGTGCATGCCGACGCCGGTGTCACCTTTCTTGCAGATCACCTGGCCGGCGGAATGAGAAACCTCTCTACCTGCTCCTGCGATAGCGCGCAACTCCGGCGCATCGCAGGTGGCAAATAGCGGCACTGTCCGCAGGAATGCCTCATGATCTTTCGATGCATCCGAGTGAGCCATCTGAACCTCCTGTCGGCGAGCTTGCTTCATATTGTGTCTCAGTGGCGCTCGGTCTGTGAAGGGGTTCCGTTGCGGCCACGCCCCATCTAGGTGAGGCCAGCCCCTTTGTCATGGGCAACCTCGGTATAGAAGCGCAGCTCCATGCCATCGGGATCGTGGAAGGCCAGGATCCACCCGATGGCCGCCTCGATGATCGGCGAATGTTGGACACCGAGATCATCGAGTCGACGAGCCCATGCCTCCACGTCGGGCTTGTCCCTAAGCAGGATCGCGAACGGATCGAACCCCGAGATGCCCCGGGCGACCTCGGGGTCCTCCCGCAGTGAGAGTCCGAATCCGCCCTTCGGACGGTAGCCGACGCCGCGCACGGACCCATCGTCGTCAGGGAACTCGAGCAGGACTTCGAGGTCGAAGACGCGCTCGTACCAGGCTCGGCTCCGCGCGAGATCGGTTACCGGAACCTTTACGTGGTGTAGGCCGAGGATCTCTCCTGTCTCCAGGCCATTTCCCCTCTCACGAGATCGAACTTGGCTGACAGTACGGAACCTTCATCGCTCGGGCAGATAGCATTCTGCCATGACCCGCTAGTCGCGCGAAGGACGTCGCGGCCCTCGCCGATCACCTCGGCGCCGATCGTTTCGTCACCGCGGGTTGGTCCGGAGGCGGACCTCACGCGCTTGCCTGCACTGCGTTGCTTCCGGACCGGGTGCTTGCGGCGGCCACCATCGCCGGTGTCGCTCCCTATGATGCCGAGGGGCTCGACTGGACGGCCGGCATGGGCGAGGACAATGAGATCGAGTATCCCCTCGCTGCGAGGGACCCGGAGGCGCTTCTGGAGTGGATGAGGCCGCGGGTTCACGCGATGGCCAACATCGCCCCACAGGAGATCGTCGAGGTCCTGCGTTCGATCATCTCCGATGTCGACGAAGACGCCCTGAGCGGTGAGTTTGGTGAGGTCGTGGCCGGGTCGTTTCGACGGGCCTTTGCTCACGGTCCCTGGGGGTGGTACGACGACGACCTCGCGTTCGTCGAGCGCAAGGGAGATGAGGCGACGCTCGATCGTCGTGGTGGGCGCTGCTGCTCGGCGGAGCGTCTGCGCCTCGTTCAGCGAAGCCGCGACTCAGGGCTTTCAGGTAGGGTTTAGCGGCGGGATCCAAGCGGACATACGAAGCGATCCTCACTCCCCAGGGGTACAGGACATGAGTGAGTACAGACGCTTTCAGCCGGGGCCGTACGACGAGATGGTCGCAGCCTTTCGGTGGGATGTGCCCGACCGCTACAACATCGCTGCGGACGTCGTCGACAAACACGACCCGGACCAGCTCGCGATGCTATGGGAGGACTGGCAGGGCAACGAGCGACGTCTCACCTTCGCCGACATCAGGGATATGTTGAACCGCATAGCGAACGTGCTCGGCGAGCTCGGGGTGGTGCGGGGCGACAGAGTGGCGGTGTTGCTGCCGTCGCTCCCCGAGACCGCGGCGGCGTTCATCGCCGTCTACAGGATGGGCGCCATCCTGTTGTCGCTGTCACAGCTCTACGGCGACGATGGGATCTCGCACCGGCTGCGGGATTCGGAGGCAAAGGTACTCGTGACGGACGGCAACAACCGTGCCCGGGTCGAGGGTATGCGCGAAGACATCCGGCCTCTCGAGCGGATCCTCGTCCTGAACGAGAACGGTTCCCTGGTAGACGGCGACGTCGATCTCGATGCCGCCATGAGCGGAGCCTCGACCGATTTTCCGATGGTAGACACGGCGGCCGACGACCCCGCCCAGCTCTACTACTCGAGCGGAACCACCGGGCAGGCGAAGGGCATCCTGCACGCGCACCGGTATCTCCTCGCCCATAACGAGTTCGAGCTCTGCCACGACGTTCGCGCCGACGAGATCTTTCACTCGACTGGCGAGTGGGCATGGATCGCCGGCATCGTCCCGGGCCTCCTCGGGCCGTGGCGGTTCGGCGTACCCGTGGCGGTGCTCCAACGTCAGGGCGCGTACGATCCGCAGCAGACCTTCTATGTGCTCGAGAAGTATCGGGTCGGCAACATGTTCACGACGCCGACTGCGCTCCGAGCGATGACCGAGGTCAAGGATCCGGGTGCTCAATACAACGTGAAGCTACGGATCTGGTGCTCTGCGGGAGAGCCTCTCAACCCGGAGGTCATCAGCTGGTTCAAGTCCCAGTTCGGCATCCCCGTGTTCGACTACTACGGTCTGACCGAGAGCTACCCGATATGCGGGAACTATCCGACGGTCGAGATACGTCCAGGATCGATGGGCAAGCCACTTCCCGGGTGGGAGATGTCCCTGCTCGACCCCGTTTCGGAGGAGCCCGTTCCGGACGGAGAGGCGGGCGAGATCTGCCTCAAGGCCCGCTCGAACCGCACTACCCTGTGGGGTACTGGAACCGGGCGGAGGACACCAAGGAGGTGTTCGGTGGCGAGTGGTTCCACACGAAAGACATGGCCCGCCGCGACGCCGACGGCTACGTCTGGTACGAGGGTCGCGCCGACGACGTCATCATCTCGGCCGGCTACCGCATCGGTCCGTTCGAGGTTGAGTCGGCGATCGTCGAACTGCCCGAGGTCGTGGAAGCCGCCGCGGTCTCGTCACCCGATTCCAAACGGGGGCATGTCGTGAAGGCATTCGTCCGGCTCGGCGCGGGGGTCGAGGCCGACGATGCGCTCGTCGAACGGATCCAGAAGCACGTCCGGGAGCGTTACGCGGCTTACGCCTACCCGCGCGAGGTCGAGTTCGTCGCCGAGCTTCCGAAGACCCTCACCGGGAAGATCCGCCGCATCGAGCTGCGGCAGGCCGAGGAGGAGCGCAAGGAAGGGACCGGGTCGCAATAGCCCGCCCTGGGTGGTTCAGCAGGTGAACATCCTGCTCGCGCTGCTTGGCCTGTGGTCGGCATCCCCGAGGAAGTGAGTCGTAAGACGACAAAGGAGCACCGAGCCCCGCTGGAACTTCACTACGTACCGGCTGTTGGCGGCCCGTAACAACGGATAGAAGCGTTGGTCATGGTGGTCAGAGACCCAGGCTCCTGCAAGTTGGGGCTGGGATTGCGCAGACTACGTATAGTGACGCGTCCTGATTTGTCCCATTCTAGACTGAACATCTCGGTGTCTGACTGCAACCTGGAGTTGATCGTGCGCAGAAGCCTGCTTGTCCTGGCCGTCGCCCTGTTCTCGGCGATGGCGATGATCCAGCCCGCCGGAGCGACCCATTCGTGGAGCAACTATCACTGGGCCCGGACCTCGAATCCGTTCACTCTCACGCTTGGCGACAACATGAGCAGCGCGTGGGACCCCTACCTTCAGATGGCCTCGGACGACTGGTCGGCGGATATCGCCGGGAATCCGGTCAACACGAGGGTGAGGGCGGGCATGACGTCGCCGCGCAAGTGCCGGGCGGTGACGGGCCGCATCGAAGTCTGTAACGCGGCCTACGGGAACAACGGCTGGCTCGGCGTCGCGAACGTGTGGCTCTCCTCGGGCGGTCACATCACGAAGGGCACGACGAAGATGAACGACACCTATTACAACACCGCCAAATACAACACCCCCACGTGGAGGGCGGCGGTGGTGTGCCAGGAGCTCGGGCACACGTTCGGTCTCGACCACCAGGACGAGTCGGGAGCTGATTTCCACACGTGCATGGACTATGCATCCAACCCCGACGCAGACAACATGCACCCGAACACCCACGACTACGAGCAGCTAGCGTCGATCTATTCGCACCTCGACTCGACCACGACGATCGGCTCCTCGGCGGCATCCGCCGGTCGCTCGCCGGTGGCCGGGAGGCACCGCGTCGACCGCTCGACGTTCGTGACGCGCTATGCCGACGGATCGATGAGGATCAGGTTCGTCGTCTGGGCGAAGTAGCGGACGAGCCCGCAGCTCGCTCGTGACTCGGAAGAACGTCCAGCAACCAACGGGCCCGCTCTTTTAACAAGCGGCCTCGTTTCGTCGAGTCGAGTTGGGTCTTGGGATGACGGAGTGGCACCTCGCTGAGTGGTGGGCCATCAGTTGAGGTACTTTTCGTATAGTCGATTGCTGATGATTCCTGACGGGTCATACTTCCTCTTCAGCTGCAAGAAGACATCCAGTCCTGGGTATGCAGCCTTGAGCTGTCGCTTGGTGTAGTGGAGTTGATAGGGAAGACAGAAGGTTCCATCGAGCGATTCCGCCAGATCTATCTCGACGGTGGGATGACTGGTTGTGGAGCTGGGCGATGTCGCTGTATTACCTCGCCGGGTTCTTCATCGTCGTCGGGGGGTTCGCGATGTCCTGGTCACCGTGATCCACACACTTTGGAGTCGCTCCCTCGAGCGATCGGTAGCCGCAAGCAATCACCGACCCACGACGACGGTCTATGTCGACGATCTCAACCTCAACATTCAGGTGACCGAGTCGGAACTTCGGTCCCTACTTGCGTACATGGATCGGCCTGCTCACCCCGTCGACCATTCAGATCCGGGGGATGACGACCGGGTCCGATCCCGCTTGCTCACCGTGGGGCAAGGTGTGCAGCGACCCGCATCGCCTTCAAGGTGTAACGGCCGCCTTCTCACCTGCCAGGCGTAGGGCGAAGACCGCCATGACGATGAGGATCGAGACTCCCATGACCGGCGCAAAGAGACGCTTCAGCGCCGTTTCCTGGGTCATCAGACCCACAACGAAGCCGAGCAGTCCGGCGTTCATGCCAAAGAAGGCGACCTGGGTGGCCCATGCTCGTGCTGCAAGAGCCCCTCCCGAAGCTTCGTCGACCAATCCGAACAGCGCGTTCGTCATGACTCCGATGAAGACGGAGTGGTCGAGAGCAAAGAACAGCCACGAGGGGGTTGCCTCGAAGTCGTCCGCGTAGTTGACGATCAAGTATGCGAGCAACAGAACGTTCGCGACCAAGAACAACGCGCTCAGCGCGAACAGGCGGGTGTTTCCCGCCGATGTCCATCCAGCCCTCTTCAAGGGTTGCCGAAGTCTGACGAGAAAGATGCCTATCCCTATCAGCTCGAACGGCACATTGAGCGTTAGCAGCGGGAAGACATCGAGCAGAATGCCGAGCATCAACGTGATCCCGCCCAAGAACAGCAGGGCGACCTGCACGATCCCTGCCCGATCCTCACCGATGGCTTTGGGTGAGGGAACCAACCGCCACTCCGCTATCGCCATGCCCGCGAGGAGCAGGTAACCAATCACCATCGTGGCGGGATGCGCGCCGAACAGGCGCGTGGAGATATCCACTCCAGCCGTTTGGAGACCCAGCAGCACACCAAGGATCGCTCCGACCAGAAGGCTCGTGAGGGCAGCGAGGATCGCCAAGCGCGGAACCGTCATCTCGACGTGCCTTCTTTGGCGCATCGCCCACCCGATGAACGACCCGATGGCGGTCAAGGCAAGCGCACCCATGATTACGCGCAGAGTCGTGTTACCGATGAGAAAAGCGATGACGTAAAGAGCGATCGCCGCGGCCGCCAGATTGGCGAAGAGCCGCGCTCGGATCAGCTCTTGTTCGTCGAGAGTGCGACCCTCTGAGAACATCCACAGAGTGGCGGCGAACACCGCGAGAGTGATCCATCCGAGCGTACCCGCATGGACGTGAGTCAACAGCTGGCTATGACTGAAGTCCACTAGGTCTAGTCCGTTGAGGATGCCGATCAGCACAGTGACCGTGAAGAGCGCCATCGCGGTCAAGAACAACATCCGGATCTGTCCTTGCAGCTGCCAGCGTTGCGTTCGCGTCTCATGCTGCATTTAGGGCGTACCTTCCTCTCCACGACTTACGAGGTTCTTCAGGATATTGTTTTGATCACCGCGCCGCTGTCGCCGCGATCGGGGCTCGATAGTGTTCGAGGACTGCTCCGAAACCAACGTCGCGGGCCGCACTGTAGGCTCGCTCACGCTCCCTTCGCTCGGAAGGCCGACTCTGGAGGTAAAGCGATGATCAACTTCGAGTTCACCGTCGTCGTGAACCGGCCCGTGGAGGAGGTGTTCGCCTACCTCACCGACCCGGAGAAACTTCCTGAGTGGCAATCAATGGTCTTGGAAGCTAGGCAGGACTCTCCAGGCGCGATGGCGCAAGGAACCAAGTTGACGGATGTTCGCAAGTTTCTCGGTCGTCGCTTCGAGACCAGCGTTGAGGTCACCGCCTTCGAGCCAAACAAGAGGGCCGACTTCAGAGCGGTGTCTGGACCGATCCCGTTCGCGATCAGCCACACGCTCGAATCCGTGGATGGCGCAACGAGCATCAAGGTGGTGGCCGAAGGCGAGCCTGGACGCTTCTTCAAGCTGGCGGAACCGCTCGTCGGAGCTCAGGCAGAGCGACAGTTCCGTAACGACTACTTGACTCTGAAGGATTTCCTGGAGGCGGGAACGGTCTAACGCCGAGTTCGGGTGACACGGGACCATGCGCAAGTCGCTACGCTCCGGGGGCGGGCCCTCTTCGATCACCTGCCGGTCGGGGTCGGCCGTGGATGCCTCGTCCGCGTTCACCATGTTGATGTTGACCGGGATCGTTATCTCTCTGGCGGCGACCTCGTCTCCGACGGTTACGTAGCGGACCACCACGTCTGCGACCTTCGCCAGACCGAGACGAGCGAGCTGAGGGATGTGGAGCTCGAACACGATCCGCCGGAGATCCTCGCCATAGGCGTCGCCGAGGTTCAGGTGGAGCCCTCCCTGCACCGATGTGGCGGGATACTCGTTCAGGACCCCGAGAAGCTTGACCTCCTCCGACGGCCGGATCTCGACGCTCACGTTCTGCGCTACGAGCGCGGATAGATCCTCGAACTCCTGCGCGAAGACTCCCGGAGCATCCTCGGGGCTCGCAACGTAGTAGGAGTTGCCCTGGCCGGCATCGGCCATGTCCGTCAGCAACTCTTCGTCAAAGCCCTCACCGAGACCGATCGTCGTCGTTCCCACTCCATCGGCGGCGGTGGTGCGGGCCATGTCGACCAGCGTGCCGTGATCGGTGATGCCTTGATTGGCAAGACCGTCCGTGAGAAGCAGCACCTTGCGGAGTTGGTCGGACTTGCTCCTGCGGAGCTCCTCGATCCCTTTTGAGCCAGCCTCCGACAGGTTCGTAGTTCCGCCCGGATAGATGTGATGCAAGGCGGTGACGATGGCGGTCTTGTTCACGGGAGTCATCGATCGCAGCAACTGAACCTCGTCGTCATAGGTGATCAGAGCGAGTTCGTCGGACGGCGTCATCCGTTCTACGAGGAAACCGACACTCTTCACCTCCCCGTTGAGGCCCCCAGAAAATCTGAGGGCCAGGTTCCTATGTCTTGATCACACTGTAAGGAGGGGGTGTGACAGAAATCCTTGGCAGGAGGTGTAAGGGGTCAGGGCGCAGGCGGGGGGCGAAGCGGAAGGCGTACTCGGATCACCGTTTCGCCCGGTCGCGACTCGATCGTGATCTCTCCGCCGTGGCGGTCGACGATGATGCGCCGCGAGATATCGAGGCCCAGGCCCGTACCCTTTCCTACGTCCTTGGTGGTGTAAAAGGGTTCGAAAGCGCGAGCCTGCACTTCCTTGGGCATCCCGGGACCCGTATCGCCGATCTCCACGACCACGCCGTTCTCGTCGACGCGGGTTGACACCCGGAGCGCGCCCGTTCCCCCCATCGCGTCGATGGCGTTGTCGATCAGGTTCGTCCACACCTGGTTCAGCTCCCCGGCGATCGCCTCGATACGGGGTACGTCGTTGCCGTAGTCGCGCACGACGCTTATCCCACCCTGGAGTTTGTGGGCAAGCATGACCAGGGTGCTCTCGATCCCCTCGGTGAGATCCATCTGTTGCATCGATGCGCGGTCGAGTTGAGAGTAGGACTTGACCGCGGCGACCAGGTCCGAGATCCGCCGGGTCGACTCCTTCATCTCCGACAGCAGGGTTGCCGTCGAAAGAGAGCTCGCGACCCATTCCAGTCCGGCCCCGAGCGGGGCGTCACCGAGCAGCGCCGCTACCCGCTCACACCACTCGATGTCGAGCCCGGCGGCGGCAAGTGGCGGCGCAACAAGCCAGCTGCGCTCGACGCCGTGCCCCTCGAGCCAGTCCGCCAGGGCATCCTCTCGGTCGGCAACGCCCAACGGGTCCACGCTCGCGGACTCCGCTTCGCCCTCCCGACGCAACCTGTCGAGCTCGATGAACTGGGCTGCCGAGATCTGGCTCTCTGCCAGACGTCCGAGTGAGCTCAGCAAAACCTCGCAAGTGTCCTCCAGAGCGTCGACCGCCCGCGTCGCCGCTGAGGCCGGATTGTTCATCTCGTGCGCCAGCCCGGCCGCGAGCGTGCCGAGTGCGACGAGTGCCTCGCGCTGGCGTGCCATGGACTCGATGTTCCGCACCGTGCTGACCAGCCCTTTGATCAGGTGAACGCCGAAGGGAAACCACGCATTCGCCCGGTCCCGCAGACGCTCGGCCGGCACCCTCAGGACCCGGCCGGGCGCGGCGCCTCGAGCCGTGGCCAGATAGATGCCGTGGGGGTCCCACGCTTGGAAACCACCGGCCCACTGGCCGGGTGAGCTCATCGCGCCGAGCACCGTCTCCTCGTGACCGACCAGGCGTATCAGACTGATGCTCCCCTCCAGCAACACCCACCAGTGGTCGGCCGGGTGAGCCTCATGGAACAGCTCCTCACCCGGGTTGAAGCGGAGCTCTTCGCCATCCGTAAGGAGCTCGTGCAGCTGATCGTCGCCGAGTCCGTCGAACAAGGCGACGGCGCGCAGGTCTTCGATGCTCATCAGATGGTCGCCAGGTAGCGATGGACCAGGTACACCGACATCGCGCCCTCACCGACGGCCGATGCGACACGCTTCATGGAATCTAGCCGCACGTCTCCGGCGGCGAAAACGCCGGGCACGCTGGTTTCGAGCGCGAACGGTGCGCGCGACAACGACCAGCGCGGCGCTTGTTTGGAGGACACAAGGTCCTGACCGGTGATGACGAAGCCCTTGTCGTCGCGTGCAACGTCGGTGCCGAGCCAATCGGTTCGTGGCGAAGCACCGATGAACACGAAGAGCCAACTCGTGGAGACCTCCTCCTCGGTGCCCGCCCCTCGGTCGGCCAACTGGAGGGCCTCGAGGTGATCATCGCCGCGAGCTGCTATCACCTCGGTGCGCAGCCGCACTTCGATGTTCTCCACGCTGTTGATCCGCTCCACTAGGTACAGCGACATAGTGTCCTCGAGCCTCTCCCCCCGAACCACCATCACCACCCGCTTCGCGTAGCGAGCGAGGTTCAGAGCCGCTTGGCCGGCCGAGTTGGCCGCGCCGACGACGTAGACATCCTCGCCCTGGCAATGGGTCGCCTCGCTGGCGGTCGCGCCGTAGTACACGCCGCGGGCCCCCAATTCCTCGAGCCCGGGTGCATCCAGTCGTCGGTAGGACACCCCTGTCGCGATGAGCAGCGCGCGCGCCTCGACCTCACCCGTACCATCGAAGCGCACCGCTCTGACGGGCCCCCGGGTCTCGAATCCCACCACATCGCGTGCGAGCACCATCTCGGCGCCGAAGCGGGAGGCTTGGGCTACCGCCCGGTGGGTGAGATCGGCCCCGGACAGGCCCTTCGGGAACCCGAGGTAGTTCTCGATGGACGCGCTTTGAGCTGCTTGGCCCCCCGGTGCATCCCGTTCCACCACGATGGTCCGCAATCCCTCGGATGCCGCGTAGACGGCGGCGGCTAATCCCGCTGGACCGCCCCCGACGATGCACAGGTCGTACAACGGCTGCTCGGCTCGGGTCCGCAGACCGAGCGCATCCGCCAGTACGAGCGTCGACGGGGTCCGGAGCGTCGCGCCGTCGGGCACGAGGACCAGCGGCAGATCGCCGGTCTGAGCTTGGGCAAGCTCGAGTAGCTGCTGCGCCTCGTCGTCCCGTTCGATGTCGAGCCAGCGGTAGGGCACGTGATTGCGCGCGAGGAAGGTCTTGATCTCATGGCTTCGGTCCGACCAGCGGTGCCCGACGACCCGCACCTCGGCGGTGTCGTCTGGATGCTCCCGGCTCCAGTCGCTCAACAGATCGTCGATCACGGGATACAAGCGCAGTTCGGGCGGGTCCCACGGTTTGAGCATGTAGTAGTCGAGCCCGATGTCGTTGATCGCCTTGATCGCGACATCGGTGTCGGCATACGCCGTGAGCAGCAGCAGCTTGGCATCGGGAGCCTGCCGGCGAACCTCCTGGAGCACCTCGGTGCCCGTCATCTCTGGCATCCGCTGATCGGATGCGACCAAGGCCACGGACCGGTCGCGGAGGGTCAGTTCGGCCACCACGGCGAGGGCTTCGGCACCGGACGTCGCCCGGATGATCCTGTAGTCGGCGCCGTACCGGGCGCGTAGGTCCCGAGTGATCGCACGTGAAACAACGGGATCGTCGTCCACCGCCAAGATCGTCGGTTTCGTCACCGGATCAACTTCTTAATGACCTTGCCTCGAGTCGAGAACCATGGATCGGACGCGGGGGAGCCGAACTGTGGGTGCATGGAACCGGCGTTCCCCCGCTTGGTCCGAGGGCCCCGAATTCCGCTGGATCAAACGTCGGTGCGCCACCGGCGGAAGCCCTCCCTCGACACGACCGGCATCTGTCCCGGACAATATCGTATGGGCCGCTGGGGTCAGGGCGAGTGGAAGATCGTTCCTACAGGGACGTCGAAGCAAAGCGAACGATCGTTTCTATCCTCGGACGATCGCCGCCGACGCTCACGGGCTCACCTATAAAAGTCTCGGCCGATCTGCGGGATGTACCGGCGCGCCATGTCGGGCGTCTGAGATCGGGACTGTGGAAGGATGCGATGGTGGTAGAGGCTTTGTTGTTCGGCATCCTTGGCTCGAGCGCGCTCGTGTTGGGGGGCGCGCTTGGTGCGAAGTGGGAGGCGCCCACACAGGTGTCCGGTGTGCTTCTCGCATTCGCGAGCGGAACGTTCCTCTCGGCGCTGTCCTTCGAACTGTTCCCAGAGGCCGTTCATCTAGGAGGGCTGTTCCCCGCCGCAGCAGGTCTTCTAGCGGGCGGAGCGACGTTCGTCCTCATCAACACGTGGCTCGACAGTCGAGTTGCGCGCCGGGCCGGCGATCCCGAGGACGTGCCCGCGCCCGACGATGCATCCGGCGAGCTATCGGGAGCAGAAGCTCAGCAGAGCGAGAAGGTTCGAGATGCCGCATCGGACAACGTCGGAGGAGCGGTCGCGTTCGCCCTTCTGGCCGCCGTGACGCTCGACGGCGTGCCGGAGAACCTCGCCCTGGGCGTCTCCCTGGTGGGCGACGAAGCGGCAGCCGAAGGGGGTGGGGGAGGCACACTTGCGTTGCTGGTGGCGATCTAGAGGACTAGACCTCACAGGCGTCGGCTCACCGCCACGTCGTTCGCCCACCCGAAGCCGGGGACCTGCAAGGTGGTCGCCGACTTCCTGGGATACCAGGACTCTTGGAGCGACGATACCGACCATCTGCCGAGCAGGGCAGTAACGAGTTTCGAGTGCTGACTCGAGCGAGAGAATCCAATCGCAGACAATTGTCGTTCGTCGAAGGATGATGGTGGGCAATCAGGAGTCCGCAGTCTGCACGGGAGGATCACATGGCTAACAAGGACAAGGGCGCCAAGAGCGACAAGAAACAGGCCAAGAAGAACCTGAAGGAGAAAAGGGCCTCCAAGAAGGCGAAGAAGAAATCGCGGGGCAGCAGCACCATGCCGCAGGCGTA
>JACCXF010000170.1 GCA_013697295.1 Actinomycetota bacterium
CGCTCGAGGATCCTGAGCTCCACCTCGAGCTCGTCCGTCGCCTCACGGGCTCCCTCACGGAGTGGAACGTCGATCCCGGCCTCGGCCAGGGCGCTCGTTTCGCCCTCCCAGGTGAAATAGACCTTGGCCGGCCGCCCCTTGGTCCGCCTCCGGGTTTCGGTGGCCAGGAAACCGGTATCGGTCATGAGGTCAAGGTGCGCGCGCGCCACGTTCGGGTGGATCTTGAAGTGATCGGCTATCTCCTTGACCGTCTTGGGACCCGTCCGAAGCAGGTGGGCGAGGATCGCCGCCCGGGTGGGTAAGGACAGGACCTTCGCGGTTCGGGTGGCGGAATCGTCTCCCAGAGGCACCATTGCGCTCGTTGCTACCAGGTTTTCGCACACTTAGCAACTGGTGAATAGTGCTAAGTGCGCCGGCACTCCCTCAAGGGCGGTCGGGGCTTGCGGCCGGGCTAAACGACCTCATCCGTGCGATCGCGCGAGGGGGCAACGCGTTGGTTGCCGGAACGTTCGGCCTCCTCGGCGTCGGTCATCTCGTTGGGGGCACCGACCGCCTGCACCCCGACGACTCGGGCCACGCGATCATCGCGGATGCGTTCGCTGGAGCTCTTTCGGACTAGCCGAGGCCTCACCCAACAAGTCTTCGACCGTAACGGCTTCCGATAGCCGGTCGGCCAGCCGCGCTCTCGAGCGCCGCCGCCGAACCAGGAACGCAAGCAGTGTCGCGGTCATTGCGCCCATGGATGCCCAAAGGATCGGACCCCACGGTTGGGTGGGGTCTCCCTCCGCCCGTCGAAGCCTGCCCTCGAGGTAGCTCACCTCGCCTCGAAGGGTCGAGATGTTGCCTCGCAGCGAGTCCACTTCATCCAGCGTTCTCTGCGAGCGCACCCTGCTCCGCCTCATGGCCGCCTCGGCCCTGAATAGGCGTCCCCGCATGCGATCCGAGCGACCCTTGATACGCGCGACCAGTGAACTTTGGACGACGGAAAGCGTGGTCGGAACGAAATCGCCGAGTGGATGGATGCAACCGTCATCACAGATCATGAGTGAGTACCTGCCCGAGGGGGTTCTCGGCATCTGAAACTCGGCGAGCACGCGCCCGAGGCCCCCATCCCTCAGTCGGACCTTCACTGGACTCAGCTTCGTAGCCTTCGCCCCACCGAGGCGCCACCAGTCCCGCGGTGCAGCCTTACTCATCGCGTCGGCCACCATGCGACGGTCGAGGTCTTCGATCAGGTAGGCGTAGAAGCGTTCACTCCGCTCGCCCTCGAGTGCTGCGTCGGAGGGGAGAAAGGTCGCTTTGATCCTGACGGTCATCCCGGGTGCCACCACGGATGGCGAGGGATCGGCGGACGACCACCATCCCCCGCCGGTCGCCGGTGATGCCGGCAGGGCGACTACCATCATCGGGACCATCACCAACAATCCGACCCTGCGCATACATCCTCCTCTCGAACCGTCCCATTAGAGGACGGTCTCGAACCGTCCCATTAGAGGACGCTTCTCACGGGAGAAGGGTTCAGAAGGACATTGAGCAAATACGACTTAAGACGTGGCCGGCCATGGGTTCGGCCGGCAGGGGGCGACTCCCTTCGTCTGCTGCATCATGATGGGCGCGGGTGCTTCGGCTGCAGGACATACGACGTGGCCGTGGCCGAACGCATGACCAACCTCGTGGTTGACGACGTACTTACGATAGGACGCGAGGTCGTCCCCGTACGCGCTCGCACCCTCCATCCACCGGTAGAAGTTGATAACCGCTCTGCCGGCGTTGTAGCAAGAGTAGATCCCGACCGTTTGTAACGGTGCGCACAGCTCATCGGTCAGGGCGGGGCCCGCGAGGGTGACGCGGAACGAAGCCGACCCCACCGGCACGCGTTGGACCGAGATGCCTTCTACGCCGATCCAGCTGCGCTCATCGGCGAGCACGGCGAGGGCGTCGTCCGCGAATCCCTGGGCGTCGATAGGTAATCCCTTCTCGACCTCGATCGCGAAGCCATGAAGGGGGCCACTCCCGAACACCTCGCTCGTGCCCTCGATGAGCTGAAGCGTGCCGGATCCGTTGAGCTTCAGGGGCTCCTTCTTCCCTTTCTTCTCCTTAGGTGATGGTCGGGGGCTCGCCGAAGATCGTTCGGCGGACTCCCCCGGCGTCGGGCTCGGCGACGAACGAGTTGCGGCATTCGCCACGACAGATCGAGTCGGCTGAGGATCTCGCCCGGCCATCGCCACCCCTCCGCCGATAGCCGAAGCGATGAGCAGGGCGATCAGCAGCTCGAGCCACCACGCGCCCGCACCCGTCAGGACTCTTCCGATCACGATCCCCAGTAGAAGTGGACGATGCGATCTCCTCGGGCGGTGCACTTGACCCTGACCGATTCGTAACCGGCCTGGTCATCCCGGCAGGTGTACGTCGGCCACACATGGATGATCGCCGGACCCCCGGGATCGCATCTGCCGTCGCGCACGCACTTGTTCTCCCAGCGGCGGGCGACCTTGCGCGCTTGGGCGCAACCGACATCGTGGCCCCTGACCTTGAACCAGCCTGCGCCGAACCCGGGCTTTTGCCCGCACCGGTTAGGCGCGTCGTGTGCTTGCGCAGGCGCGGCCTGAAGCGGAGCGACCAACCCAAGACAAAGGATGGCGATTGAAAGTTTGCGTCTCATCTGAAGCCCTTTCCTCGTCGAGCGACTGACTCGAGCATCGCCTCTCGGACGCGGCATGTCCAGGCTCTCAGCAGAAGAAGAGGTGCGATCCGCACAGCCTAGGTTCGAGCGCCCTCCTCGAGGGCCTCGAGCAGGGTGTTCCACCCGAGCAACGCGCACTTGATGCGAACCGGGTATTTCACCACGCCCTTGAGCGAGACGAGATCCTCGAGCTCGTCGGGGTCCCCTTCGGTCTCACCAGCCATCATGGCCTTGATGGTCTCGGCCAGCGTCGCCGCCTCCTTCGCGTCCATCCCTTTGACCTTCTCGGTCATCATCGAGGCGGACGCCTGTGAGATCGAACATCCCTTCCCTTCGAAACCGATGCCCTCGACGTTGCCCCCATCGAACTTCAGGAATAGCTCGATCTCGTCTCCGCACAGCGGGTTATTGCGTTCGAGAGCGACGTCATGTGGGTCGACGCGGCCCTTGTTACGGGGAGTTCGGTAATGATCGAGGATGACTTCCTTGTACAACTCCTCGAGACTCACGCGAACCATCCCTTCGACTTCTCGAGAGCGTCGATCAACACATCCACGTCTTCCTGGGTGTTGTAGATGTAGAACGACGCTCTCGCCGTTGCGGGGACATCGAGGCGACGCATCAAGGGTTGAGCGCAATGGTGCCCGGCGCGGATGCAAACGCCCTCTTGGTCCACGATCGTAGCCATGTCGTGTGGATGGACCTCGTCGAGGTTGAAGGACACGACTCCGCCACGTTCGGACACGTCTTTCGGTCCGTATATCGTGGCCCCCGTCGATGCGATGCGCTCGATGGCGTAGCCCGTGAGCTCCATCTCGTGCTTGCGGACCTCTTCCATCCCCAGGGCTTCGAGGTACTTCACCGCAGCGCCCATGCCCACTGCCTGCGCGATATTCGGGGTGCCGGCTTCGAACTTGTAAGGGATCTCGTTCCAAGTGGCCCGATCGGCCCACACCTCGCGGATCATCTCGCCTCCGCCGTGGAAGGGGGGCATCTCGTCTAGTAGATTCTCGCGTCCGTAGAGGACACCTGCTCCAGTGGGGCCGCACATCTTGTGAGCTGAATAACCGAGAAAGTCGGCGTCGAGCTCGTTCACGTCGAAGCTCAGATGGGGAGCCGCCTGAGCCGCATCCACCAGGATCACCGCTCCGGCTGAATGCGCAGCATCGGCCACCTGGCGCACGGGGTTGATGGTCCCGAGCACGTTCGACATGAGGTTCATCCCGACGAGCTTGGTCTTATCGGTGATGTAGTCGCCCAACAGGTCGACGCGGAGCTTCCCTTCATCATCGATGGGGAGATGGCGCAGCGTGGCGCCCTTTTCTTGCGCGAGGAGCTGCCACGGGATCAGGTTCGAATGATGCTCCATCTCGGTGAGGAGAATCTCGTCCCCCTCGCCGACGTTGGCGCGTCCCCAGGAGAAGCGAACGAGGTTGATCGCCTCGGTCGTGCCGCGCGTGAACACGATCGAGCGCGTGCTCTTGGCCCCGATGAAACGAG
This sequence comes from Actinomycetota bacterium, assembly GCA_013697295.1. Lineage (GTDB taxonomy): Bacteria > Actinomycetota > CADDZG01 > CADDZG01 > WHSQ01 > JACCXF01. The sequence goes on from JACCXF010000170.1 coordinate 4,184, forward strand.
CGCACGCACGGCGGGCTTCCTCATAGGCGGCGGTGGCCTTCTCGCCGAGCTCGTACACCCCGCGGTGAACGTTCGCGTTCTCGGTCTCGTAGAAGTGAACTATGCGGTCAACGACCTGGCGTGGTTTCTGTGATGTCGCGGCTGAATCGAGGTAAACGAGGCGCTTCCCATGCGCCTGCGTCTCGAAGATCGGGAAATCCTTTCGGATGACCTCGGGGTTCAGCG
>JACCXF010000211.1 GCA_013697295.1 Actinomycetota bacterium
TCTCGTTACAGGCTCAGCGCCAGATCATCGGGGCCGTCCTGAAGGGCATCGAGGTGGCCAAGGCATCGGGTCATGGCGCCATCGACCCGGCGCGCGTCCGCCTCGTCTGGCGCACGTAGACACCAACCACAAGATGTAGTGGTGTCCCGGTTCCACAGGTATCACGTCGCTGACCTGCGGTTTTAGGACAGACATAGCCCCTGACCTGCGCGTTTACCATCCATCCGCATGTCGCTCGCGATACTCACGATGTTGACCCGTGGGATCCTCATCCGCCTCCGGAGCTTCATCCGCCCCTCCCGTGGCCATCAGCGGTCGGGTGTCCCACAACAAACGCTTCGCCTCAGCCCCGGGAGGGGTCGATGAGATTCCGGAGTTCCCCGCCGCGGTCTACGACGCGATCGCCCGCATCCTCATCGAAGCTGCGCCGTCGATTGACGACGAGGCGGCGAGCTGATGGGGGCTCGTCGGAAGATCGCCTTGCGATCCGGCTTCATCACGTTGCATCGAGACGCGATCCTCCACATGGACGACAGCCTCCCGGGCGGCGTGTGTTGGACGCTGGTCAAGCTCATGGCACTCGCCGACTATGAGACCGGCATCGTCGTCTGTTCGATCCGTGGGTTGGCTATCGAGTTCAAGTGCGACCGGAAGACGGTTCGGGAACACCTTCGGCTCCTGAAGGCCGCAGGTCTGATCGACTGGATCGACGAGGCGACCAACCAGAACATCGACGGCCAACTGGCGATCCCGGGATTCGACTGGCTGTCGGGTGTGAAGGACGCAGTCGGTCCCGGTGGTCCACTTTCTGTACCAGCGGCGTCCGCTGGTCCAGTCGGTGGTCCAGTCGGTGGTCCAGTTTCTGGACCAGCAGACATACTCCCACCTGCGGAAACAGGCCCCCTAGAACTTCAAGAACTTCAAGACAAACCCTTTGCGCCGCCTTCGGCGGACGCGGAGAGTGTTCGGGAGCAGATCCGCAAGGCCATCACCGAAGCCTGCGGTATCGACCCCGCCGATATGACAGCTTCGGCACTGGGCGCACTAGCCAAAGCCGCGAAGGAACTGCACGAGGTCAATGCCACCCCGGATGAGGTCGAGGCCCGCTCTCGCCACTACCGCGCCAAGTGGCCGACCGCGACGCTCACGCCGAGCGCTCTCGCGAAGCATTGGGCGACGCTCGCCGGCAATCAGACGAACGGTAAGACCAGATCGGACCAGCTGGTCTTCATGAGCACGGAGTGGCTCAAAGCAAATCCCCACTGGGAGGAGATGACGCCATGAATGAGCGAGATGACGACAAGCGCCTCGGCAGCCCGCGCAACCCGATAGCAATGTCGCTCGATGACGTGATCGTTCTGTACGAGGCCGCGGTCGAGCGAGACGACTTCGAGCGTGCCGATGTCTTCTTGTCCGCCGCCCTCTCCTACTACGACCCGCCGAAGGTGGACGCATGATCTGCGACCGATGTGACCACAGTTGGGAGACGCACGAGAAGAGCAGGCGGGACATGTTCACCAAGGGCGCGGACGGCAAGCTAAAGGTGAAGGCTGGTCCCCTGACGGCCTGCACTGCGAAGACTTGTCCCTGTGATGGCTACTTCCCCCGCAAGGACGGGCAGGAGCGATGACGCCCCCCAAGCCGTCACAAAGCGTTACGCGAACGAAGGTCCGTTGCGCCGGGTGCGGCACGAAGTTCGTTCAGTCTCGGCGCGACAACCGCTACTGCTCCGGTGCCTGCCGCCAACGCGCACACCGCGCGCGCGGGGGCGTCTCCGACATCGACCGCAGGCTCGACGAGGCGAAAGCGCTCTACTGGGATCTCATCCGCGAGAAGGTCGAAGCCACGGGGCGTACCGAGTCACAGGTCCTGACGGATGAGGCGCAGTGGGTCATCGATAGCAACGTCTACGTACGTGGCGAGTTGGTCGGCCAGGCACAGCCGTTCCGTCCGAACTGGGACACCTGGGGCCTAGAGGCTGCACCCGCTCCGTTCGCTCCTCCGACGGACTTCGCCACGCAACGGGAAGAGGAGCGCGGATGGTTGGTAGTCATCGACATGGACGAGGAGATGGAATACCCGGATGCGTGAGAACGCCCGCGATCGTGGACGGCGACTCGTGGCCGAGGGGCGCCTGGTCATCCGGCGAGTCGATGAGGCGGAGATCACGGCCGTCTGCCGCGGCGACAGTGGGGAGATCTATCGGCTCGGCTACCGCGATAGCCGGTGGTGGTGCGACTGCCCGGCCAAGACCCAGTGTGCGCATCTCTACGCCCTGCAGCTCGTGACCGTCGCGCCGGGTGACGCGTGGGTAGACCTCGACGATCTACTTCGACGCGAAGCGGAGGTCGGCTCTTGATCGGGTTCCTTGCCTTCCTCGCGTCCATCACCGCAGCGAGCAGCGTGATCCGATGCTGGCTGGCGTGGATGGACTACCGGAAGCGTTGGTTCTATGTGGACCAACCAAGGACAACGCGAGTTGGAAGTGAGTGAGAACCATTGTACCGCAGGGGATATGGGGGTCCAATCCTCAGAGCCGCTACCCAGAACCGCAATCTCAGTGGAACGCGGAGATATCCCGGAGAAAGTAACAAGTCCCCGTCGAGAATCGCCGAATGATCACGAATCGGCGCGGAAGGCCGCAACATCGTGCGCGCACTGCGGAGGGCCTATGCCACCGCCGGCGGTGACCGGCAGACCACCGCTCTACTGCTCGCTCTTGTGCCGACGCAAGCACCAGCGGCACGCCGACCGGATCCGATGGGCTGAAGAGCGCCGCGTTGAAGAGGAGCGCCGAGCGAAGGAGGAGGCCGAGCGTGCGGCGGCTGAACGTCCCAGCAACCTCGCCGCTGGCGGCGTGCGGCGGCTACAGCAGCTCCAGGACGACGCGCAGGACGCCGGGCGATGCGGTTGGTTCGAGCCTGGCGACGACGACGTCTGCCAGCGCCGCGTGAATCGCCAGCATCTCTGGTGGTGCCGAGAGCACACCGATCGAGAAGAGAAGTTGGAAGAGGAAGCCATCGATGCCGAATGGGCCGAGCTCGAGGCCGAGGAAAAGGCCGAAGCCAAGAGGACTTCAGATGACCCGCCCAGGTTCGTCCGACCATGACTGATTCGGCCAGCATCGCCCGCCTGCTCGTCGCCGTCGCCGACTCGATCGAGGAACGCAACGCTCCAGCATCCGCGGGGATCTGCCGAGTGGCGGCGCGTCGACTCGTGGAACAAGAGCGTCAGCTCCGCGAGCTAGGCCGCGTCCGTACGGACGCATCGTGCCCATGGTGCGGCCGACCCGTCGAGCAACCCAAGACAGGCCGTCCACGTGTCTTCTGCTCCTCGTCGTGCAGGAAGGCGGCGTCACGAAAGACGGCGTAAGAGCACACTAGAAGAACAGTCTGAAGAAGGAGGAACCACATGACAGGGACCACGAACAAGGTGGCACCGGAGGCGACTCGACTCGTTCCGGTAACCGATGTCGGCGCCGCGATCGGCTCGGATCAGGTCGCTATCTCGCTCCTCGATCGGCGCGGCGCGGAGATCGTGACCATGTGGGATGGTCGCCTTGGCGTCTCGGAAGAGGTCGCGGCCAAGGTGGTGCAGGACCGTCGCGAAGAGGTCGCGGCGAATGATCGGGCGTGGGCGTTCTACCAGGCATTCCTAGCGGACCGCGAGCGACGCCGCAACGAGGCCGGCGAGGCGGCGGTCGCGAAGGCCATGCCAAGGCTCCTCGCCCGTCAGGTGGAGGAGATGGAAGCGGACGCGACGATCTGGGTTGGCGACTCGGTCTCTCGGGCTAATCGTTCGCCATCGCCGCAGACGGCGTCCATCTTGGCCGAGGTTCGGCTCAAGGCTCTGGAGGCGTTCGATCGGAAGAACCCGGAGCAGGATTATGAAACGTGGAAGAAGGGCGCGTAGGTGACGACCGACCAACGCCCACTGGCGAGCTTCCACGAAGCTTCGCACGTCGTCGCGGCATTTCTGCAAGGCCGCAGCGTCGAGTTCGTCACCGCTCGGGCGAGCGGGCGCAGCGCCGGGTCGACCGAAACCGGCCGCGTATTCGGCGATCTCCAGACGACCGAGGATTGCGAGATCGAGATCGTCTCTGCACTCGCTGGCTGCGAAGCTTCCCGCTCGCTCGGCCTCGATGACCGCGGCTCCGATCACGACGAGCGCGTCGCGGGCGAGATCGCGCTCCATGCCACATCGACCGTCGAGCAGGCGATCGCGCTGTTCGACAAAGCACGCGCCCGCACGCGCCGCCTCGTCGCGACGGAGCGGTTCCAGAACCTCGCGGTCGCACTCGCCGCCGAGCTTGCCGCGGTTCCAGCGATGAGCGGACGACGGGCGGCGGAACTGTTGGCCTCCTGGGATCCGGCCCCGGTCGCGACAGGGATACGCGGCGCGACGCTCGAGCAGTTCGCGTCATGGCACTCCTCCCCGTGGGCGACGGCCAAGCTCGCCAGGATGACTCCGCGCTCCCATCCTCCTTCCGGGGAGCGTTGTTGAGGCGCTCGGGCCAAGCGCTCTGCTCGGGTGGGGCGCTTGGCCCTTGAGCCGCTCTCCCACGCCGCCCGGCAGCCGTTCTCCCCACCAAAACCGGTTAGGAACGCTCTCAGGGCCCAGGAAGCCTATCTGAGGCGGATAACCGAACGTACGTTCGCCCTAGCCGCCCCTTTCAACATGAGGCGTGCAAGCCTCGCGGCTCGTTCGACCTTTCGACATCGGCGCGGATGAGTCCGGGAACTATCTCTGTCCATATGAGTCCTGCCCCGAAGACTTCCCCACCGCCCGTGGGCGCATCTCGCACATGATGAAAGCACATCGCTTAGAAACTGAAGCGCGGCTCAGCGCCATCGAAGAGCTGCTCGGTGGGCCCTGGCGCGAACGCGCCGCTTGCCGCAATCTCGACGGCTTCCTGACGGAACCGACGAGCCGCGACAAGAAGACGGCCCGCGAGACCGGGTTCAGAGAGCCTACCCGCGGCGAGCGCCGAGCCTGCGCCATCTGCGCCGGTTGCGAGGTGCGCAGGGACTGCGCTCTCGCATCTCTCCAGCCGATCCCGGCCAGCACGGAGCTGCCGATGTCCACGCCGACCCTTTACGCGCCAACAGGCATATGGGCCGGTTGTCGACCGGAGGAACGCAGAATGACGGTTGAGGCCCTCGGGACCGGTCAGGACGCCGTGGATGCTTTGCTCGAGATCGGCGATCAGATGGCTCGCCGATACCCCCCATAGGAAAGGAGCCGCGGACCTCCTCCCCCCGAAGGCGAGGTCCACGGCTCCCCGGAAGAGCGCTCCCCTGTGGGGGATGGGATGGGTTCGGGGGAGCGCCCGGGTCCTTCAGTCGTCCTCGTCCTCCTCCTCCGCATACAGGGTGGACGGGATGTCGGGAAGCTCGTGGCCAGCTATGACGAGCGTGATGCCAAGCGACCTGAAGAGTGTCTTCGCCTCGTCGATCGGCATGACCAGCTCCTCGAGGCCGCCCGGTCGATCCTCCCGGCGGCGGTCAGGGTCGAACATGAGCGTGATCTTGTCCGCGTCTTCCTTGGTCCAGAGGACGCCGGGCAAGCTGTCGTCCTCCTCCGCTTCCTCCTCCTCCTCGAGACCGTGTGCCACGGTCGCCACCTGATGCCACGGTGCGTCCTCCCCGAGCAGCTCCTGAGCCTCCTGCACGTGGACTCCGCCTTCTGGATGACATCCGGGTCGAGATTCAGAACGCATCAGCGTGTGGGCAAGTGCCCACACGTCAGATAGACCAAACCGCAGGTCAGAGTAGGTGCATCGAATCCCTTGGGTCCACTTCCGCAGTTCAGAGGCTATATGCGCACGGCCGCAGCACTAGTGCACCCGCTCTGGCGGTGGCATGCTAATCAAGGATATGACCAGGAAGTAGCAGGAAGTAGAGAGAGTCGGAAAGGAGGCTTTGGTGGTCCGTCGGAACGACCAGGAGC
>JACCXF010000232.1 GCA_013697295.1 Actinomycetota bacterium
CACTTCGTCGTGCCGGGGGATCTCCGATGGATGATGGACCTCAGCGGACCCCGCGTGAACGCGCTGAATGCCCATTATTACCGAAAGCTCGAGCTGGATGACGAACTCCTTGGAAGGAGCAATGCGCTCCTCTCGGGAGCCCTTGAGGGTGGCCGCCAGCTCACCCGGAAGGATATCGCAGCCGTGCTCGACCGTGGCGGTATCAGCGCCACGGGCCTGCGGCTTGCCTATGTCCTCATGCGCGCCGAACTCGATGCGGTCATCTGCAGCGGCGCGATGCGTGGCAAGCAGCACACGTATCCTTGTTCGACGACCGTGTGCCGCAGGCCAAGGGCGTGGACCGGGACGAGGCACTGGCCGAGCTGACCAGGCGCTACTTCACCGCGCGCGGACCGGCAACCCTGAAGGACTACGTGCGGTGGTCGAGCCTGACCACGGCCGATGCCAGGCGTGGCCTCGCAATGGTCGAGTCACGGCTGGAGCAGGAAGTCGTCGATGGCCGCACCTACTGGTTCGCCGAGTCCCCACCGCGGGCGAAGGCCGCGTCCGCGGTGATCGATCTCGTGCAGGGCTACGACGAGTGCATCATGTCCTACAGCGAGAGTAAGGACGTGCTTCTGGAGCCGCTCGCGACGGCCGCGGTTCCTGGGGACGCGATCGTCTTCACGCATGCGGTCCTTCTCGACGGCCGGCTGATCGGACACTGGAGACCCGTGCACGGGAAGAACCGGGGTACCGTGGAAACTTCTCTCTGCAGGCCGCTCGACCAGGCCGAGGCGCGAGCGCTCGACCGCAGTGTCGAGCGGTACGGCCGGTTCCTGGGTGTGCCTGCCGCGATCGGTGGCACCTCGGCCTCGCGGCCGACGTAGAGAAGGGAGTGGCCATGGTCCACCGCTTGACCGTCCCGGGATTGTTTCCTCCGCCCGACTACGCGCACACGGCCGTCGTCGAGTCGAACGAGAGGCTTGTCTTCACCGCCGGGGCGGTGCCCCTGGATGCGGACGGGTCGCTGGTGGGCGCGGGCGATCTCCTCGCCCAGACTCGGCAGTTACTCGCGAACCTGGCGGCGGCTCTTCGGGCCGCCGGCAGCGATCTGGAGCACGTCGTGGCCACCACCGTGCATGTGGTTGCGACCGAGAGCGCGGATCTGGCGCGGGTATGGGACGAGGTCCGCGCCGGCGGGCTCACCGTCGGCCCGCACACCTCCACCCTGCTCGGCGTGTCCTGTCTCGGCTATCCGGGGCAGCTCGTCGAGATCACGGCCATCGCGGTGATTCCCGAACGTCGTGAAGCCTGACCGAACCGAGTCACAGGCCCCCTCGGCCGGACCTCGATCACCCCCTGGCACTCGGCAGGTAGGTGCCGAAGCTCCAGAGGTTTCCCTCGAGATCTCGAGCCGAGTACTCCCTGGAGCCGTAGTCCATGTCCGTTAGCCCGAACACGATCTCCGCGCCTCCGTTCTTCGCGCGGTCGTGGTGCGCATCGACGTCGGCGACATGGACGTAGATGCCCTGGTTCACCGCTCCCAGGTCGCGTGCGGTCTTCATCCCCAGGAAGTCGTCTCTCGCCGAACCCAGCATGATGATTCCGGGACCGAACCTCAGCTCCGCGTGGGCAATGTCGCCGTCCGCCTCCGGCGTCACGGAATGCTTCTCGAAGCCGAAGGCCGAGATCAGCCATTCGATGGCGGCGGGTGCGTCCTTGTAGCGGAGGAACGGGAAGATGTTCGGTGTTCCCTCCGGCGCGTTCTGGGTCACGGGGCCCTCCTTCTGGGTTCGTTGATCCGTGCAGTTCAGCCGATTGGCTCCCAGGAACTGCTGTCTTGGAAGAATTTTGACCTTTCCTGGGGGCCCACCGGGGCGTGATCAGCATCCGCTTCATCGGGCGCGCGGTGATCGAGGTAGACGCTGAGCGACGCACCCGAGAACATACCGAAGTCCCGAACCAGGTGGGGCCTGGTCGTAGTACCCGCAATCCAGAGCGACGTCCGCCAAGCGATGTGCGTCAGGCCGCTCGAGAAGGTGGAGGGCGCGGTTGAATCGGAGGATGCGCGCCAGCTTCTTGGGTGGAAGCCCGACCTCCTCGCGGAAGCGGGCGGTCAGATGCCGGTGGCTGCAGCCGAGCTCGGTCGCCAGGTCGGCGATCCTGAAGTGCCCGCTCGCCCGCTCGAGCCTTCGCCAGGCCCATGCCACATCCGGGGAAGGCACCGAAGCCTTCGCGAACCGCGCCTCTATGGCGTCGTCCAGGATCTCGAACCGGGCCTCCCAGCTCGCCGCCTCGGACAGCCGGGCCACCAGCTGATCTGGACATCCGCCGTCGCTGAACCCATCTGGAGGAGGCTAGGAGCCAGACCGGGGAACGGCAAGAGGGCGCTTCAACAAGCAGGGGCGACCGATCACCTTGTCGCCGCGGTGGTGGACGCGCCCGGTACGATGAGGTGACCGCGATGCGGCCGCACCCGCGCGCGTTTCTGTGGGAGGAACAGGTGGTGGATCGAGGGATCAAGCGCAGCTACGAGCCGCGAGAGATCGAGCCGAAGTGGCAGGCCGTCTGGGAGCGAGAAGGCCTGTACCTGGCCTCGGACGAGGACGATGGCCGACCGCGTTTCTACGCGCTCGACATGTTTCCCTATCCCTCCGGAGACCTTCACATGGGTCACGCCGAGGCCTTCGCGATCGGTGACGTCATTGCCCGGTACCAATGGATGCGCGGAAGGAACGTGCTTCACCCGATCGGCTGGGATGGTTTCGGGCTGCCCGCGGAGAACGCGGCGATCAAGCGCGGCGTCCACCCGAAGCAGTGGACGTACGCGAACATCGAACAGCAGCGAAGCACGTTCAGGCGCTACGGCGTCTCGTTCGACTGGACCCGCCAGTTCAACACGTGCGACCCGGATTTCTACCGGTGGACCCAGTGGCTCTTCCTGCAGCTGTTCAACAGAGGCCTCGCTTACCGGAAGAAGGCGCCGGCTAACTGGTGCCCGAAGGACCAGACCGTCCTAGCGAACGAGCAAGTGATCGCCGGGCGATGCGAACGATGCGACACGCCCGTGGTCCGCAAGGACCTCACGCAATGGTTCTTCAAGATGACCGAGTACGCGGACCGGCTTCTCGACGACATGGATGGACTCGAGTGGTCGGATCGGGTCCTCACGTTGCAGCGAAACTGGATCGGGCGGTCGACCGGAGCCGAGGTCGTCTTCGAGATCGCGGAGACCGGGGACCGGGTACCGGTGTTCACCACACGTCCCGACACCCTCTGGGGGGTGACATTCTTCGTGCTCTCTCCAGAGCATCCACTGGTGGGTTCCCTGGCCGAAGCGGGGGGTTCTGGAGCAGCGGTGAGGGAGCTCCAGGACCGCGTGCAGGCGATGGCGGCGGCGGACCGCGACCGGTTCGGAAGCCGCGAAGGCGTTCCTCTCGGAGTCTCCGCGGTGAATCCCGTCAACGGCGAGAAGGTGCCCTGCTACGTCGCTCCGTACGTGCTGATGGAGTACGGCACCGGGGCCGTCATGGGCGTCCCGGCACATGACCAGCGTGACCTCGAGTTCGCCCGAGAGCACCAGCTCGATGTGCACGTCGTAATCCGGCCGGAAGATGGTCACGAGCTGCCGGATGCGGAGGGAATGACAGAGGCCCTGGCCTCCGAGGGCGTGATGGTCGACTCCGGGCCCTTCGACGGCGTGCGCTCACCGGACGGGATCGGCGCGGTGATCGAATGGCTTCAGGACCAGGGGAAGGGGAAGGCGGCGAGGTCCTACCGCCTTCGTGACTGGCTCATCTCCCGGCAGCGGTACTGGGGGGCGCCGATCCCGATCATTCACTGTCCCACCTGCGGTGAGGTCCCAGTCCCGGAGGAAGACCTGCCCGTCGTCCTGCCCGAGGACGTCGACTTCTCGCCGCAGGGTGAGTCTCCCCTCGCCAAGCACGCGGCTTTCGTGGAAGTGCAATGTCCTCGATGCGGCAAAGGCGCCCGTCGCGAGACGGACACGATGGACACATTCGTCGATTCGTCCTGGTACTACCTGCGGTATCCAGCCGTTGTTCCCGATAAGGCGTTCTCTCCCGAGGCCGTCGAACGGTGGATGCCGGTCCATCAGTACATCGGGGGTATCGAGCACGCGACCGGCCACCTGCTGTATTCGCGGTTCATCGCCAAGGTGTTGTTCGACCTCGGGATGATCCCCTTCAACGAACCGTTCCGCAGGGTCCTGAACCAGGGAATGGTCATCAACGAGGGGGCCGCCCTGTCGAAGAGCCGGGGCAATGTCGTCGAGCCCCTGCCTCTGATCGAGAACTGGGGGGCGGACACGATCCGCACCACCATGCTGTTCGCGGGGCCGCCGGAGGACGACGTCGACTGGGCGACCGTCTCGCCGGCCGGGGTACACAAGTGGCTTGGCCGGGCGTGGCGCGCGGTGATCGATGCGGCGGCCTCCGCGGACCAGGGTTCTGCTAGTGGCGCCGCAGCCCCGGAGCCGGCACTTCGGCGGCTCACGCACCGGACGATCAAGAGCGTCAGCGGAGACTACGAACGGTTCGCCTTCAACGTGGCGGTCTCGAAGCTGATGACGCTCACCACGGCTATCCAGCGAGCCGTCGAGTCCGGATCCGGTGGGCCACCGGTTCGGGAGGCGGCCGAGAGCCTCGTCCTCATGCTGGCCCCGTTCGCACCGCATGTCGCGGAAGAGCTCTGGCGCGGACCGCTTGGTCACGATCGAAGCGTCCATGTGGGAACCTGGCCGGCCTACGACGCGAAGCTCACCCTCGATGAGAAGGCTCTCCTGGTC
>JACCXF010000270.1 GCA_013697295.1 Actinomycetota bacterium
GGAAAAGGCGTTACGGGACGCCACTTCCACATCGGTCGCTGACCAGAAGCGGCAGCAGTTGTGGGTGGAGGCTCAGGTATGGGCGTCCCTAGCAATCGCTGCGTCTAACGTCGAAACTCGCTAAGACAGTCCGATCGGAGGGCGAGATTTTCGGGTCCTGCTGCACATACGCGGCATGACGAAGGTGCGTGAACGCGTTTCCCCAGGTCAATCCCTACGTAGAGCGCCTGGAGCGGCGGACTCATAATCCGTTGGTCGCTGGGTCCGAGTCCAGCCGGCCCTACTGCAAGAAACGCAGGTGCATGTGAGAGTTCGGTAGGTCTGTCTCACATCGGCTCCGGCACCTTTGTCCCACTTTCCGACCCGGCTCCGGACCCAAGATCGAGGTCCGCATCGTCGAGCTGCGCCGGGATCATCCCGGCTGGGGCCCAGCCCACGCACGATCCTGAACAAGCTGCGCCGAGACCTCGATGCTCCTCCTTCCCGCTCTGCGATCTATCGCTGCCTCGTGCGTCATCCCCTCATCCAACCCAAAGCGCGCAGGCGCCGGCGCGACGACTACAAACGCTGGGAGAGATCGCGTTCGAAGGAGCTGTGACAGATCGACGTCATGGGCAGCGTGTTCCTCACCTTGGTCGCTGGTTCGAGTCCAGCCGCCCTGCGCCGCCGCTTCGATAGCGGCCCTGAATGAAGGTTGATAGTGTCAAAGTGGCCGAAAATGAGACGTGACCCAGAGGAGTTCGACCATGATCAGCTTCGAGTTCACTGAGGTGGTCGATCGACCGGTGGAAGAGGTCTTCGCCTACCTGACCGACGCGAAGAAGTTGCCAGAGTGGCAATCGATGGTCTCTGAGTCAAGGCAGGATTCTCCGGGGCCGATGGGCGTGGGCACCCGAGTGACCAACGTCCGCAATTTCCTGGGCCGCCGGATCGAATCCGAAGCTGAGGTTACGGCCTACGAGTCGCCGACGAGGTTCGACGTCCGAGTGGTCTCCGGTCCGGTTCCCTTCCAGATCAGCCATACCCTCGAGCCGAGGGAGGCGACAACGGCCGTAAAGGTGGAGGCTCAAGGGGAGCCGGGTGCATTCTTCAAGCTCGCTGAACCCCTAGTGGGTCGACAGGCAGAGCGTCAGTTCAAGAGTGACTTTGCAACGCTCAAGGATTTGCTGGAATCAAGGGCCAGCAGCTAGAGAGCCATCGTAGGCCCGATTTCGGGCGAGTCGGACGCAGGCAGTGCCAGCCCGGCCAAGCGGATCTGCGCGACATGTCCGGCGCGAGAGGAGTGCCTAATGTGGGGGCTCAGGCAAATCTTGCCTCATGTTTGGACTGCGGCCACCATCATCCAGCCCAGAACAACCACGATGAACACGCGCTGAGCTAGGCCCCCCCAAGAAGTGCGCTGCTGCGCAACGCCTGAGACCAGGAACGCCACCAGAGCGGCGATGGCGAATCCGAAGGACACCGGCCAGAATGAGGAGGAGTCCTTCGCTCGAAACGCGAATGTCGCGAAGAACATCCCGGCGAGCACGAAGACGAAAGCCGAGATCGCAGCCGTCAGGTGAGCTCGCCCAGCCCACGTGGTCGGTGCACCCTCTGCATCGATGGGCCACAGCCCGCACAGGATGCCGCCCATGTCCCAAAGGGCCAACAGAATCGCTGCTGTCACGCCAAGGGGTCCCGGCAATTCGTCCCACACTGCGGCGGCGAAGACCAGCGAGCAGGCCCCGAGAAGATAGAATGCAATCGCCTGTAGGTACCCGAACCGTCCGTGCACCCCCGAGCTGATGGCGTCGCGCCTGGCGCTGAAGTCGCCGCCCCGTGCCGCCGGCAGGGTCAACATGATCATCAGGAAGAACAATGGTCCGACCATTGCGAGTTCGAACGCGGATCCAAGCCGGCGAACCCTATCCGCAGCCCAGCCCTGGGAGTCTCAGGAGGAAGTAGACGATCTGTGGGACAAGTGTCCGAGGGCGGCGAAGAAGGGCCGTGCGGCTGGCTCAAGGACAACTACGGTCTGTCGTGGCAGATCGCGCCCACGTCTTGGACAAGCTGCTGCAGGACGAGGACTCCGAGAAAGCGGATCGAGCTATGAAGGCGATGCTCCAGATGAAGAAGATCGACATCGCGAAGCTCCAGGAGGCACACGACGGCTGAACCGTCAGATCTCGTTGCGGAGCTTCAGTTCTTTGGGTTGCCCCTGCAGGTAGACCTGTTCTTGCAGGTAGGAGATGTCCGAACGATCGAGGTGATGGCCGATCAGCGTCAGCGGCACCACCAGGGGAACCAGCCCTGTTCGGTAATCCTCGACCAGCCTGAGGATCTCGTGGCGATCCTGCGTTCCTAGCACGTCCTTGAAGAACCCCATCACGTGGTGCAAGACGTTCGTGTGCGACTTGCGAGTCGCCACGCGCGCGAGCGTGCCCATGAACTTCTCCGAGTAAAGGTGTCTTAGCTCGTCTCGTTCGAGTCCCTTGCCGCCGGCGACTATGCGACCCAGCTCCCGGTAGGCGGCCTGCGAATGGGACAACAGGGTCAGCTTGTGGGCGCTGTGAAAGGCGACGAGGTCGCCGAGGGTCCAGTGCTCTGCGAAGAGGCTCTTTAACCTTCGATAGGCAAACACCCTCTCGACGAAGTTGTCGCGCAGGCGAGCGTCGCGCAGGCGTCCTTCTTCCTCGACGGGCAGGATGGGCCAGCGTTCCATCACATGGGCCGAGAAGAGGCCGGGGCCGGAACTGCCGGGCATCCCGTTCTCCTCGTAGATCCGCACGCGCGCTATCCCGCACGACGGCGAGGCTTTCTTGAACACGAAGCCAACCAGGTCATGGTCTGTGAGCTCGTTAGCTCGGCGAGCGGCAAAGGCCTTCATCTCCTCGGTGAAATCGCGTCCGCTCTTGGGCGCAACGAGTCGAACGTCTTGCCCGGCACGCTGAAGCCGGATCGACTCCCGCGGGGCGCCCATGCCGATCTCGACCTCGGGGCACACCGGGACCCATTCCACGTACTCGCCGAAGACATCCGTCAGCCATGCATCCCGCTTGTGTCCTCCATCGAAGCGCACGCGCTCGCCAAGGAGGCAACTGGACACGCCCACACGGACGCGCTCATCGCTCCGCCATCTAGGGGCCTCGGACTCCTGCATCCGATCAGCCTAGGGTGCTTCGGATCGCTAGGAGGTTGGGTTGTGTGGTCGATGGCTTGGGGGGTATTGCATTCCCCGAACTCGCTCGAGAAGGAGACAAATGAAGTCCGCGATCGTCCTGTTCAACCGGGATCTCAGGGTGCACGACCATCCGGCCCTGAGATCGGCTGAACGCGCGACCGTTCGGGTGGTGCCGTTGTTCGTGCTCGACGACGACATCCTTGGAGGCGGGTTCGCCCGGCCCAACAGCATCCACTTCCTGATCGACTGTTTGCGTGACCTGCGAGCTGAGCTCGAGCGGAGGGGAGCCACCCTCTTCGTCCGAAGCGGGGACGTGGTCGAGGAGACGATGCGGCTCATCCAGGAGACCGTCGCTGGAGCGGTGTACCTCTCGGAGGACTACAGCGCTTTCGCAGTGAGGCGTCAGAAC
>JACCXF010000313.1 GCA_013697295.1 Actinomycetota bacterium
AGATAGGAGGTATCCCTAGTTTGTTTTCCGCACATGCGTGATCGTGCCGTCTTGACCATGGCAAGAGACCGTCGGCATGCGGCTCGCAGCGTCCTTGCTGCGACGGCCGGCCCCGCGTTCGTGACCCTACTGGCGCTGCTGCAGAACCCGCCATCACGGACGACGACAGCCCTCCTCTACGTACTCGTGGTGGCGTTCGCAGCCGGCATCGGTGGTTTCCCGGCGGGTGTGGCCGCCTCCGTTCTCTCTTTCCTTGCCCTCAACTTCTTCTTCACGCCGCCGCTCCACACTCTGGTGGTTGGGAGACTGCAAGACCTCGTCGCGTTGATCGTGTTCCTGACGGTGTCCGTCGTCACCGGCCTCTTGCTGTCGACGGCGGTGCAGGCCAGAGCGCGAGCGGAAAGGCGAGAGCAGCAGACTCGGCTCATGAACGAGTTCAACAACCGTCTGCTATCGGGCCGTGCGCTCGAAGGCGTCTTGAAAGGCCTGGCCGAGAGCCTGACGCGACTCCTCGTTCTAGCGGAATGCGACATCGAAACGCCGGCCACCGAACCCGTGCGGATCTCCAGGGGTGGGGAGCTGGGCGCCCCTTCCGAGATAGAGCTTTCGGCCAGAGGTGAACCCGTGGGGGTGCTCAGGGCCACACCTCCGGCTTCGAGGGGGAGCTTGACCGACGATGAGAAGGCCGTGCTCCAGAACGTGGGCGGGCAGCTCTCTCTCGCCCTGAGAGCCACGCGCCTGGCGGACGAGGTGCGCGACGCGCAACTCGAGGCGGAGACGAATCGTCTTCGAGCTGCTCTCTTCTCGGGGGTAACCCACGACCTCAAGACCCCACTCGCTGTGATCACCGCTTCCGTCACGAGCATGCTGGAAGGGTCGCCCTTCACCGAGAGCGAACGCTTCGAGCATCTGGACACGATCAGACAAGAAGCCGAGCATCTCAATCGTGTGGTGAACAACCTCATGGATCTCGCTCGGCTCCGCGCCGGCGCGCTTATCCCGGCCCGCGTTCCAGCGGCCATTGACGAGCTCATAGAGGCCGTGGTTGCGCGGCTTCAACCGCTTCTCGATGGGCGCGAGATACAACTAGACCTTCGAGGTGACCTTCCCGAGATGTCGATCGACGTTGTCCAGGTCGATCAGGTGCTCACCAACCTCATCGAGAACGCCGTCAAGTTCGGCACCACGAGCACCCCCATCCGGATCAGTGCGATGGGAGCTCCCGAGAAGGTGCGCGTGACCGTCGCCAACCGCGGGCCGGGGATCGCGGCCAGCGACCGGGAACGCATCTTTCAACCCTTCGAACGAGGCGATGGCGAGATCGCCGGAACGGGTCTGGGCTTGGCCATCGCACAGGCGGCTATCGCTGCCCACGGCGGGCGCATCTGGGCCCAAGACCAGCCCGGAGGGGGCGCGGTGATCACCTTCGAACTGCCGACGAACGAGGGCAACGATCGTGACTGACGCCGCGTTGGGGTCCCGGGTTCTGGTCGTTGACGACGACCAGCAGATGCTTCGAGCCGTGGCGAACGCCCTGCGGGCGAGGGGGTACTCGATAGCCACGGCGGGCGACGGGGACACGGCGCTCCGGATGATCGCCGAGCAGCCACTCGACCTCGTCCTCCTGGATCTGGGCCTTCCCAAGGTTGACGGTCACACCGTCATCACGAGGCTACGGACCTGGTCGGACATACCCGTGATCGTTCTTTCGGTGCGCGAAGGCCAGGACGAGAAGGCTTCGGCCCTCGACGCCGGAGCGGATGACTATGTGACGAAGCCCTTCGCTACCAAGGAGCTTCTCGCGCGCATGCGAGCAGTTCTGCGACGGTCATCACCCGAGCACCCGGACCCCGTATTGGTCTTTGATGAGCTCGAGATCGACCTCCCGCGACAACTCATCAAGATGAACGGTGAGCCGATCCATCTGACGCCGACGGAGTACAGATTGCTGGAAGCGATGGCGACCAGCCCCGGTAAGTTGCTAACTCACGGGTGGTTACTTCGAAAGGTGTGGGGCCCGGGATACGGAACGGAATCACATTACCTACGCCTCTACGTGCGGCAGTTGCGACAGAAGCTTCACGACGATCCGGCGCGCCCAAGATGGATCACGACGGAGCCGGGCGTCGGTTACCGGTGGCTGCCGGAGCCCCGATCTTCCTAGATATCGAAGGGACAACTCATCGGAAAGCGATTGCGGCGGACGGCTCCCGGATTGACTCGCCCCTAATCCATCCTCCTTGCCCCGGCCAGGCTTAGCATGTGACGGATGAGCCTGAAGAAACTCGTGGGGCTGTTATTGGTAGCGTTCTTCTTGTTCTTCCTAGTTCAGTCCCCCGCGAACGCGGCGCAAGTGGTGAAGTCCGCGGGCGAGAGCCTGGGGGACTTCTTTGGCGCATTCGCCGAAGAATTCTCCAAGTTCCTTTCCCAGCTCTTCTGATGGGGCGCGAGCCCGGCGCCGCGCGCCGAAGGTTACGGCGTTCGCCTCCGCACGAGCGCTACCTTCCGTCGGGCGAGGTGATCGTGCTCGAGGTCCGCAAGCATTGGGCTTCGCTGATCGTTCCGGGCCTGAAGACGGCCGGCATCGTTCTTGCGTGCCTTGCCGTGGGCTTCGTGACCAGCCCGAACAAGGGGTCCGATCCGATCGACACGGTCGCGTCGTGGATCGGGGCGGCGGCGGTCGCTTTCATGATCTATCGCTTCGTCGAGTGGAGGATCGATCGCATCGTCGTGACCGACCACCGGATCGTCGAGGTGGCGGGGATCATCACTAGACGCGTCTCGTCGATGCCGATCGTGAAGGTGACCGACATGACCTATCGCCGCTCGGCACTCGCGCGCCTCCTCGGCTACGGCGAGCTCATCCTCGAGAGCGCCGGACAGCACCAGGCGCTCGATCGGATCGACTATCTCCCCTATCCCGATGACTTTTACCGGTCGGTCACCTCTCTCGTGAACCAGACCTCGGGATCGCTCTTGTCCGAGGATCGCGTTGACACAGGCGAGCTGCCGCTCGTGTCCGAGTAGCGGTGAAGACGGGGACGGGTCACTAGCTCGCCTCTTAAGTTTGGAGCGGGATGAAGCGCTGACCCAGCGCTCATGTGGACCCGCGGGGAATCGAACCCCGGACCTCTTCCATGCCATGGAAGCGCTCTACCAACTGAGCTACGGGCCCGCAAAAGAGATGCTAGCAGGAGGGTTAAGGGGCCCCCGAGCCGCCCTTGCGTCGTCTCCTCCGCCGGCTCCTCTTGCGCGGCTTAGCCGTTGCGCCGTCGGTGTCGTCACCGGCACCGGCGGCGATCCGGGGCGCAGCAGGAGCTTTCTCGCGCTTCGGTCGCTCGCCGCCTTCCGGTGCCTCCGGCTTGGTTGCGGGTCCGCGTCCGTTACCGCCGCCGGAGCTTGCGTCGGCCGGAGCCCGGCTGCGGTCCTTGTCGGCGATCTTGATCGTGATGCGGAATTCCTGGGGACTGTTCGGGACGCCCCATTCCGACTGGAGGTCACCGATGACCTGCTCCAACGTCGTGTCGTCGGGAGCCTTGGTCGTGAGATCGCTCGCTTCGGGCTTGGGGCGACCGGCGACGATGTTTTCGGACAACGTCGGGGAGTTCATCGCCTTCTCGCGCTGGCCGCCGCCTCGCCGCCTTCGCCGCGACCGGCGCGACGCCCCGGACGCCTGAGGCGCCTGCTCTCTTACGGTCTTGCGCTGGCCGCCCTGCGCCTCCGAACGGGCGGCAGGTTGTCCGCCCTTCTTACGCCGGCGTCGCCTCCGCCGAGGCTGACTCATCCTTGTTGTCCTCCCACTGCTCTTCGTAGGGAACGACCGCAGCGTCGGACCAGAGGCGTTCGAGCTCGTAGTAGTCCCTGTCCTCGTGGTGGAAGACGTGGACCACGAAATCGACGTAATCGAGCACGAGCCACCGGCCCTGTTGTTCGCCCTCGCGCCGGGCGGGCTTCACCCGATGGTCCTGAAGCAGGCGTCGCTCCACTTCATCCGCGATGGTGCGTACCTGCCGTTCGGTATTGCCGCTGCAGATCACGAAGTGATCGGTGATCACCAGTTGCTTCGATACATCCAGCAGGACGATGCGCCCGGCCTTTTTCGCTGAGGCCGCCGCGGCTGCCTCGAGAGGGAGCTCATCGTCCACTCGATGTACGCGTGGTGTTGCCTTGGTTAGCTCGACTTCCGGAAATCCTTTCCAACTACGATCGTCAGATCCACAATATCTTGCTGTTGGACCTGGATCTGTACCTCACCCACACCGAGAAGTCCCTTTGCCTGCTCTGCTAGGGCAAGAGAGTCCTCGTCGTCGTCATAGACGATGATCAGCGTGCGCCTGTAGTCGAAATTCCTGGCGTTGCTCGAGACTTCGATCTTGAAGCCATTGCCCACGAGGGCCTCGGCGACGTTCTCCCCGATGCCCGGTATCCCATTCCCGTTGAGGATCTGGACGGAGGCCAGACCGTCCTCGGGACCCTCCTGGCCGATGGTCGAGGCGATGAGGGCTTCGGTGTCTTCGGTGTTGACCTCGTAGAGCTCAGCATTGCCGACGCTCACCTGCGATACCGGCAGCAGAGTGATCGTGCGGTCCTCACTCGGGATGCGGGCGAGCGCTGCGAAGAAGGATGCGTTGTCCTCGACGGCGGCGTTGGACTTGGCGACCGCCGGATCGGAGGCCTCGAATATCCTCGCAAGGTCCTCGGGCTCGTCGCCGAAACGCTCGAACAGGGCATCCCAGAACGCGAGGTGGCGCGTGCCAAGTTCCTGGTCATCCCCGTCGACCCCGACCGTGAACAGCAACGGGACGAGGAAGTCCGCGTTCAGACTCTGCAGGCCCTCGCCAAGTAGGACGCGCACGTTGCCGTTGCCCGCTGCCTCACGGACCTCCGCCGGGACGTCCACCTCGAGCTCCCCGACGCGTTGGAAGAACAGGCGAGCGTCCTGCTCCGACAGCTCGAGGTGGCGGTCGATGTCGATACCGAGCAGCCCCTCGGTGCTCACCAGCAGCAGCGGCACGCCACCATCGAAGGCGTCGCCGACAGCCTGCAACCCACGGCCCGGGACCTCGGTGGCGCTGTGGGCCGGGATGTAGATGACGGCCCCCTCCTTCTGGTCCCAGTTGTAGGAGAGAAGTGACATCCAGATGACCTCGCTCGCCGTGGAATTCTCTCGCGGCTGCGTTCCGTAGACCAACATCGTCGTCACCGCATCAGCCGCCGGCGCGGCCGGATCCTGGTTCTCGTCGTCGCGCCCACCAACGGTCTTGGAGATCCCGATCCCCACGAGAACGACCACGATGATCCCCCCGATGACCAGGGCGATCGTTCCGAACGCGGCCTTTTTCCGCTGCTCTTTGCGCCGCCGCGCGAGAGCCGTGCGTCGCGGACCCCCACCCGAGCGGGGCCTCCATTCCCCCTGGTCCTCGTTCCCATAAGGAGGTGGGGTCAACTCTCGCCGAACGGGAGGCGGGCTCGGTTCCACTCCGTCTCGCCGGCGGCGGCCCGCGCTGTGGCGTCCGCGGCCCTCAGACACCGTCGCTCCCCACGTAGAGGCCGTGCTCGGATATGTACTCCCCAACCTGTGCGGGGACGAGGTAGTCGATCGGCGACCCTTTCCGAACGCGGTCGCGGATGTCGCTCGACGAGACATCGATCCCGGGCATCTCCAAGGGAAGTACCTCTGGCCACCAGGGTTCCGGATTCAGCCGGCCGAGATCGAATCCGGGCCGGGTCACCGCGATGACGCTGGCGAGGTCCGCCAGTTCCTCCACACGGTTCCACGTGCCCAGCCGGAGGACGGCATCCGCCCCGATGATGAAGAACATGGTCACTCCGGTCCCGTGGAACGACCGCAAAGCCTGGAGTGTATCGCTCGTATAGGTGGGTCCTCGGCGGTCGAGCTCGATGCGCGACACGGCGAAGCGCGGGTTGGTTGCGGCCCCCAGCACGGTCATCAGGTAGCGATCCTCGGCATCCGAGTACGCCGACTTCTGCCACGGTCGGCCCGTGGGCACGAACATCACCCGGTCGAGATCAAAGGTGTTCAGAGCCTCGGACGCCGCGATGAGGTGGCCGACGTGGATCGGGTCGAAGGTGCCCCCCATGACTCCCAGGCGCCTCAGCTCGGGTGCTTCGTGTGTGCTCACCCTCATAGTCAACCGGACGCGGAGGGCTCCGTGCGGCATCTAGGGCACACGGGGCCGGAGTTCCTAATGCCGGATCTGTCCCTCTCCCCAGACCACGTACTTGGTCGTGGTCAGCTCCCTGGGCCCCATCGGGCCCCGGGCGTGCAACTTCTGGGTCGAGATCCCGATCTCGGCCCCGTAACCGAACTCGCCGCCGTCCGAGAACCTGGTCGAGGCATTGACGAAGATCGAGCCGGAATCGACCTCGGCGGCGAAACGACGGGCGGCTGAGATGTCCTGCGTCACTATGGCTTCGGCGTTCGAGGTGCCCCAACGGTTCACATGGTCGATCGCATCGTCCAGGGACTCCACGACCCGGACGGCAAGGACCAGATCGAGGTACTCGGTTCCCCAGTCGCCGTCTCGGGCTGGGATCGCATCGGGCCAGAGTTGCTGTACGACCTTGTCACCGCGCACCTCGACCCCCTTCTCCGCCAGGGCGTCCAGCGCCGCCGGGAGCCACTTCTCGGCGATCTCAGCATGAACCAGCAACGTCTCGGCTGCGTTGCACACGCTCGGACGCTGTGTCTTTGCATTCACCACGATATCGATCGCCATGTTCTCGTCGGCGCTGCGATCGACATACACGTGGCAGTTTCCGTCGCCGTCGATGATGAAGGGAACCGTGGCGTTCTCCTCGACCGACCGGATGAGTGCGGCACCGCCGCGAGGGACCAGTAGGTCGACGTAACCCTTCGCCTGCATGAGCTCAACCGCGGAGTAGCGGTCCGTTCCGCCGACGAGCTGGATCGCGTCCTCTGGTGCCCCCGCTCGAGAGGACCCCGCGCGCAGCACGTGAGCGATCGCGTTGTTAGAGGACGCGGCGATAGACGATCCACGCAGGACACAGGCGTTACCGGATTTCAGGCACAACCCGGCGACATCGGCCGTCACGTTCGGCCGCGCTTCGTAGATGACCGCGACGACGCCCAGCGGCACCCGGACGCGTTCGATGAGCAAGCCATTGGGACGCTTCCATCCCTCGAGCACCTCGCCTATCGGGTCGGGTTGAGCGGCGACGGCGCGGAGCCCCTCGGACATACCGCCGATCCGTCCATCGGTTAGTCGCAGGCGATCGACGATGGTCGAGGAGATGCCGTCGGACCTGGCCCTGTCGAGGTCCTCGGCATTGGCTTCGATGAGGAAGCTCGCCCGCTCTTCGAGCGCCGTCGCCATGTTCGACAGGGCCGCGTCCTTGACCTGGGTCGGAAGCGCGGCGAGCACAGGGGCGGCTTCCGCCGCTCGAGTGCAGATCTCATTGACACCGGCCATTACGTATCGCCCTCCAGGATCATGAGCTGATCACGATGGATTACTTCGCTCCTCGCCAGGTCCGTGGTCGAGCGACCGCGCGCGCGATTGAGCTCCGTCGCCGAATAGCGTACCAACCCCCTTGCGAAGACACCTCGTTCGGACGTGGCCACATCAACGGCATCTCCGGCCTCGAACCTACCCTGCACCTCGCGCACGCCGACCGGAAGCAGCGACTTCTTCCTCGCGACGACCGCGTCTCGCGCGCCCTCGTCGACCACCACCGTTCCCTTCGGGGGTTGCGCGAAGGCGATCCAGAGCCGGCGGGCGGAAGCGCGCTTCGGGTGGGGATGGAAATAGGTGCCAAGGGTTTCGCCCTTTGCTACCCGTTGGAGGACCCGCGGCGCGGCCCCGTCCGCGACCACGACGCCCACTCCGGAAAAGGTCGCGACCCAAGCGGCGGCGATCTTCGAAGCCATTCCTCCGCTGGCAAGAGCCGATCCCCGTCCGCCGGCCACGCGCTCGAGCTCCGGCGTGATCCGGACGACCTCATCGATGACGGGGGCGTCGGGGTGCGTGCGGGGATCGGCCTCATGGAGCCCCGCGGCGTTGGTCAGCAGCAGTAGCGCCTTGGCGCGGGCGAGATTGGCCACCAGCGCTGCGAGCCGGTCGTTGTCGCCGAATCGGATCTCGTCAGTCGCGACGGTGTCATTCTCGTTCACGATGGGCACCGCGCCCAGAGACAAGAGACGGTCGAGGGTGTTCCTTGCGTTCAGGTACTGCTGGCGGTGCATGAAGTCGTGCTGGGTCAGTAGCAGTTGAGCCGCCACATGATCGTGATCTCCTAGAAGGCGCGCATAACGCGCCAGCAAGCGACCTTGCCCGACCGCAGCCGCGGCCTGCAGCGACGGGATGTCCGAGGGCCGACTGCTCAATCCCAAGGGCGTCAATCCGGCCGCGATCGCGCCGGACGAGACCAGGATGACGTCCACGCCGGACGACTTGAGTTCGGCGATCCCCGAGCAGAGGGTCGCCAGGCGATCGTCGTCGGGGCGGCCGGTTGCATCCACGAGCGACGCGGTTCCCACTTTGAGCACCAGCCGATCCCCGGCGCCAAGTTCAGGCCGGCCCACCCTCACTCACCTCCTCCGGCTCGTATTCGAACTCGATGCCGCCGATCCGAACCTCGTCGCCGGCGAGCGCTCCCGCCTCGTCCAGCAACCGCTCGACCCCCATGGAGAGCAATCTCCGTTGCAAGCGAGCGACAGCCTCCTCATTGTCCATGTCGGTGACCTCGACGGCTCTCTCCGCCCGCTTGCCGCGTACGCGCCAGCCGGTCTCCTCACGCTCGACCCGAACGGCGTCCGGCAGGACCACGTGCCGCACGTATCCAACCGGTTGTGGGATCGACGCTCGGGCACCGGCCACGTCGGCTCCCAGTCGCCTCAAGAGGTCGTCGATCCCCTCACCCGTCACGGCCGAGATCGGGATGACCTCGGGATGACGGCTAGCTACTTCGTCGAGGCTCTCGCGCCCTGCGTCGATCTTCGACGCAACGATCAGAGATGGTCTCGACGCCAGCTCGGGGTCGAAAGCATCCAACTCGGCACGCAGGACCTCGACGTCCTGCGCAGGGTCGCGGTCCTGTGCGGTCAAGTCGATCATGAACACCAGCAGCGCGGCGCGCCCTACATGGCGCAGGAAGCGGTGGCCGAGACCTTTTCCTTCATGGGCTCCGGGAACCAGTCCGGGGATGTCGGCTACGACGAACGATTCCTCGCCGACGCGCACGACTCCGAGGTTCGGCACCAGCGTGGTGAAAGGATAGTCGGCGATCTTGGGACGCGCCGCGGAGATGCGTGAGACCAAAGTGGATTTTCCGGCGTTGGGGAAGCCGACGAGACCAACGTCGGCAAGCAACCGCAACTCGAGCCTCAACGTTCGGCTCTGGCCGGATTCACCCTTCTCGGAAAACGCAGGAGCGCGCCTCGTCGCGGTTGCGAAACGGGCGTTGCCTTTACCGCCCCGGCCCCCTTGCGCCGCGACGAACTCGTCCCCGACGCCGGCCAGGTCCGCAAGCAGCACATCGGCCTCGTCGTGCACGACGGTCCCCGGTGGGACGAGGACGATGCGGTCCTCTCCGGCGGCACCGTGACGTCGTTTCCCCAGGCCGTGCCCGCCGCGCGTCGCCTTGATGTGGGGATGGTCACGCAGATCGAGGAGGGTCCCCACGGAGTTGTCGGCGCGCATGATCACGCTTCCCCCGTCTCCCCCGTCTCCCCCATCCGGGCCGCCCTTGGGCTTGTATGGCTCGCTGTGGAAGGAGGCCGCGCCGTCCCCGCCGGCGCCGGCCAGAACCTGGATCTTCGCTTCGTCGACGAATGACACTGCTACACACCCCTCAGAAAGCAAAAGGGGATCCGCGTAAGCAGGATCCCCGAAAGTTGCGAGTTCGAAGTGGCTATTCGGTGATGACGCTTATGACCTCGCGGCCGCGCATGCGGTGGAAGTTGACGGTGCCCTCCTTCTTGGCGAAGAGGGTGTCGTCGCTGCCCTTGCCCACGTTCATGCCCGGGTGCCACTTGGTGCCTCGCTGACGGACGAGGATCATGCCCGGCTTCACGGCTTGCCCGCCGAACATCTTCACGCCGAGCCGTTGAGCTTCGGAGTCGCGCCCGTTCCTCGACGACGCTGCGCCCTTCTTATGAGCCATCCTTCGTTCCTTCCTTGCTCTTTGCCGTCGTGCTTTTCTTCGACGAGCTCTTCCGAAGCTTGATGTCTGAGATCTCAACGCTGGTGTAACGCTGCCGGTGGCCCGTGTGACGGCGGTAGCGCGTTTTGTTGCGGTACTTGAAGATGTCGACCTTGGGGCCCTTCACTTCATCGAGAACCTTGGCGGTGACGGTCGCGCCTGTGAGGTCGGACTTCTGCGAGTTTGTGACGCCCTTGTCGTCCACGACCAAGAGGGGCGTGAACTCGAGCGTCCCCGAATCCTTCACTTTCTCGATCTGGATGACGTCACCCTTGGCTACTTTGTACTGCTTGCCGCCCGCGCGGATCACTGCGTACACGATGTGCTCCTCCTGAGAACCGCTCCTGGGATAACCCGGAGCACCGGATCGGATCGATCCAGGCGACACAGGATACCAAAATCGCCCCTAGGGCCAAACCCGATCGTTCAGTCGATGTTATGGGTCAGGATGCCCCTGCCCTCGCATGTGGGGCAGGGGTCCGAGAAGGCCTCCACGATGCCGGTCGACACGTTCTTGCGGGTCATCTGAACGAGGCCTAGAGGCGAGATATCGAACACCTGCGTTCGGGATCGATCCTGCTCGAGCTCCTTGCGGAATGTCCGGATCACGCCGTCCCGGTTCCCGACGTCCTCCATATCGATGAAATCGATGACGATGATCCCACCGATGTCTCGGACCCTGAGCTGGCGGGCGACCTCGAGAGCTGCCTCCGTATTGGTCTTGAACACGGTGGCCTCGAGATTCGACTTCCCGACGAACTTGCCGGTGTTCACGTCCACGACCGTCATCGCCTCCGTGCGGTCGATGACGATGTGGCCTCCGGACGGCAGCCACACCCGGCGATCGAGAGACTTGCGGATCTGCTCGGTGACCCGGTAGTGCTCGAAGATCGGGAGGGCTCCCTGGTAGAGCTCGAGACGATGGTCGAGGTCGGGGGAGGTGGACCGCACGTACGTGCGCAGCTTGCTCTCGAGCTCGGCGTCGTCAACCACACAGCTCACGACGTCCCGGTTGAAGAGGTCTCTGATAACGCGAAGCTCCAGCTCAGGTTCCTGGTACACGAGGGCCGGCGCCTTCGCGCCGCCAGCGCGCTGGTCTATCTCGGTCCATGTGTCGAGGAGCCGCTTGAGGTCGCGCTCGAGGTCCTCCTTGGAGACGCCCTCGGCCGCGGTGCGAACGATGAGTCCGTGCTCGGACGGTCTAAGAGCCTGGGCGAGGTCGCGTAACCGCTCTCGCTCGGCATCGGAAAGACGGCGCGAGACGCCGAGAGATCGAGCCTTGGGCACCAGCACGAGATGTCGGCCGGCGATCGAGACCAGAGCGGTCAGCCGGGCCCCCTTGGCGCGCATCGGATCCTTGGTGACCTGCACGAGGATCGGCTGTCCGGGCTTCAGTACCGTTTCGATCCTCGGCGTCTCATCTCCCTCGTCACCCGCGATCCCAACCTCGCCTGCGTAGAGCACCCCGTTGCGCCCCTCGCCGATGTCGACGAAAGAGGCCTCCATCCCGGGCAGGACGTTCTGCACCCGACCCAGGTAGACGTTTCCGACGATGGAGCGGTCCTGTTCCCGCGTGACGTAATGCTCGACGATGTTGTTGGCCTCGAGGACCGCGATCTGCGATCCGTCCGGGTCCGCATGAACGAGCATTACGCGCTCGACGGCTTGGCGGGGGGGACGCCTACGCTGGCCGCGACGCCGGGAGCGTCCGTTAGAGCGACGGCCCCTGTCGGAGCGTTCCTTGGTGGGCTCGGTGGTGGGATCGGCTTTCGCGGGCGTCGGCCCGATCTGCGCCGTTTCGAACTCGGCCAGGTCGGGAGCTTTCTCGCGCTTGGGCGCAGGGCTGTCGCTCATGCGTGGTTCCTCCAGGCGTTCGGGGCGACGGGCGTCATCAGACGTACCGCCTCATGTGGATGTTCAACAGGAGCCCGACGCACAGAAAGTTCGTCAGCAGGGCAGAGCCCCCATAGGAGATGAACGGCAACGGGATGCCCGTGATCGGCATGATCCCCATGGTCATCCCGACGTTCACGAACACTTGAAAGACCCAGTACGCCGCAATGCCACCGGCCATGAGAGTGCCAAACATGTCGCGTGACATCGTGGCGATGCGCAACGCTCGCCAGATAAGAAGCACGAAGAGCCCGAGCAAGGTAGCGGAGCCCACGAAGCCGAGCTGCTCTCCGACGGCGGTGAAGATGAAGTCCGTGTGTTGCTCGGGCACGAAGTCGAGCGATGTCTGGGTGTTCTCGGCGCGCAGACCCTTACCCCGCATCCCACCGGACGCTATGGCGATCTTCGACTGCGTCAGGTTGTAACCCTCGGATTGCACGTCCGGGGATGCATCGAGGAACGCGGTGACGCGCTCGATCTGGTAGTCCTTCAACAGTCCAAGCTGGATAACCGCTACGACTGCGATCGCCGCGATGAGAGCCAGCGCCCCGAAGTGACGGAGCTTGGCTCCCCCGACCAGCAGCGTCACGCCGGTGAGGATCACGAACACCAACGTGGTGCCGAGGTCCGGTTGGAGATAGATCAGGACCATCGGAACGAGCGCGATCCCACAGACCGCCGCAACATCTCTGGCCCCGACGTCACCCTTGCGTTCGGCGAGGAACGCGGCCATGGCGACGAGCACGGCAAGCTTGGCAAGCTCCGACGGCTGCGCTTGGAACGCCCCGAGGTTGATCCACCGGCTTGCTCCACCGCGGACATCTCCCAGCGGCGTGAGCACGAGCACGAGCCCGATAAGGGCCATCGCGTACAGCACCGGAGCGAACGCCCTTAGGTGGCGGTAGTCGAACATGCTCATCGCGATCAAGAGTCCGGCGCCCACGATCGCGAAGATGATCTGTCGCTCCATGAAGGCGTTCGGGTCCAGACCCGCCGTCTCTTGCTTGTGAACGGTGGCAGAAAAGACCATCAAGACGCCGAAGGCGGACAGGAGGAGGGTGGCAAAGAGCAGAGCGGGATCGAGGTGACGGATCGGAGCCTTCCGTGCCATGCGCGCGGAAACCGGCTCGCCGCCGATGCGGTCGACCGCCTCGCCGAACAACCCGTCGAGCTTCACGATGTCCTGACCGCCACCATCAGCCCGACGAGTCCGAGCTCAGGTTGACGTCGGTGGTCTTGTCGATCCCGAAGACGCCCTCCCAGATCTGTCGCGCGACGGGGGCCGCGCTCTCGCCACCGTGGCCGGCCTTCTCGAGGTACACCGCCACCACGTACCGGGGGTCCTCGCTGTAGGACACGAACCATGCGTAGTTGAGGCCCGAGTCGAGCGCGCCGATCTGGGCCGTTCCCGTCTTGCCATAGATCGGGAACCGATCGGTAGGAAACCCGGCGAAAGCGCCTGCCGCCGTGCCCTCCGCGCCGGAGATGACGTCCAGCAGCCCGTCGTTGATCGGGGCGATCTCGGCCGCGTCGAGGGGCAACCTGCTGGTCACCTCCGGTTTGATGTCCTTGATGATCTTCTCTTCACCGTCATCCGATTCGTCCATGAAGAAGTCCCCCACATGCGGCTCCATCACGGCCCCCCCGTTGGCGATGGCGGCGAAGGTGACGGCCATCTGCAGCGGCGTGACGAGAAGGTCGCCCTGACCGATCGACATGTTCACGGTGTAGCCGGGAAGCCATCCCTCGGTGCAGAGTCCGGCCTCTTGGACGGAGAGGCACCATTCCTCGTCCGGCACGCGGCCATCGAACTCGTTCGGGAGATCGATCCCGGTGTCGTGTCCGAATCCGGCGGTCCGCATGTACTTCTGGAATCGCTCGCTCCCGTCACCTGCCGAAGCCCCGAAGGCTTCTTCGAGCTTGGCCCCGAGCGCGTAATAGAAGGTGTCGCACGACACCTCGAGCGAACGCGGGAAACCCATCGTCCCCATGTCCGCCGAGGTCCAGTTGTTGAACGCGACCTCCCGGTACTCGAACACGGGAGGACAACCGAGGTAGGTGTAGGGCGTGACGAGACCGGTCGCCATCGCGGCCCCCGCGGTCACGACTTTGAAGGTCGAGCCTGGAGGGGTTCCCGACGAGATCGCCCGGTTAGGAAAAGCGTCGTCGTCGTTGCTCTCGGTCCCACCCCCGAGGGAATCGAACTCCTTCTCCGTTATGCCGTCGGCGAGCAGCGCCGGATCGTAGGTCGGCGAGCTGGCCAGGGCCAGCACGTCGCCGTTCTCAGCATCCATCACGACGACCCCTCCGGCGGGAGCCGCGTACGACGAGCGCGCCGCCGCCAGTCCGTCCTCGAGGGCGCGCTCGGCGAGCTTCTGGATCTCGACGTCGAGCGCCAGATAGAGGTCCTTGCCCGGCTCCTGCTCCTGCAGTTCCCTGGGTGCGCGCACCACTTGCCCGGCGGAGTCGACGACCACCTGGCTGATCCGCGGCTGCCCCCGCAACCAGCGGTCGTAGGTGTATTCGAGTCCGGCGACTCCGATGAGGTCGCCCGCCTGATACCTGGGCCGCGCGTTCTTGAAGTGCGGATCCTTCAGGTTGTCGAGGGAGATCTGGCGTACGTAACCAAGGATCTGAGCGGCCGTCGTCCCCTGCGGGTACTCGCGGATCTGGAGCTTCTCGACGTCGACCCCGGGGAAGTGATTCTTTCTCACGAGGATGTAATTGACGTCACGCTTGTCGACATCGTGCGCGACCGCCACCGGCTTGTAGGGCGATACCGCCTCGTCCACGAGGTTCGTCTTCAGATCCTTGTAGGGGACGTCCAGGATGCTGGACAGTCGCCCCAGGATCCTTTGGATCTCGCGAGGAGTGTCCACCACCTGCCGGTCGACGGTGACGCTGAGCGACAACCGGTTCTGAACCAGGACCTTGCCGTTGCGGTCGAGGATGCGACCTCGGGGGGGTTCCGATTGCGTGAGACGAACGCGGTTCTCCTTCGCAAGCACCTGGTAGTCGTCCGATGCGAGCACCTGCAAGAACCAGAGTCGCGAGAAAAGCGCGAAGAACGCTCCGATGATAAGCACGGCGAAGATGGCCAGACGCAGCTTCGTGCGGTCTATGCCGGGTTCGTTCTTGCCGCTGCTGGGCCCGAAGCTCAGGACCATGTGTGCACCCTTTCGGGACGGAATCTGTCTGCGACGCGCCTGACCAGAGGAAAGGCGAACGGGGTCATCAGTGTGTTGTAAAGCACGACCAGGCCCGCCACCTTGGCCGTGAACCCGATGCTGACCCACGGCTGGCCCAACATAATCGCCATAGCCGCATAACCGAACTCGGCGAGGGCCGATGCCATCGCCACGCCGAACACCGGCGACAACACGGATTCGGTCGGCGCGAACTGGCGGAACAGACCGACCCCGTAGCCGATGCACGTGTACACGAGCGCGGTCAGCCCGATGATGGATCCGGGCAGCAAGAGATCGATAAGCAGCCCTCCGAAGAATCCCGTCACCAGGCCCACCCGCTCGCCGTCGAGGAAGGCGAGAATGACGACCACGACGAGAACCAGTTGGGGTCTGACACCGAGCAGGGTCAAGCGGGCGAGCAACGTCGACTGCAGTGCGACGGCGAGAACGATCAAGGCGGCGATCGCCGCTCCGCGAGCGACACCGATGTCCGCGAGGACGCTGGGGGTCTTCACATCCCTAGCCGTAGCGCTCACCTACTCTCGGCCCTATCTTCGGCGATCCGATCCCCGGTTTCGAGGAGCACGGTCACATAGGTCAGGCCGTCGAAGTCGACGAATGGCTCGACGGTGATGTCTTTCGAGACGTCGGCCTCCTCGCCACCCACCTCCGCGACCGATCCGATGTTGATCCCGCGCGGGAAGATCCCACCATCCTGTCCCGAAGTGACCACGGTGTCCCCGACGTTCACGTCCGCATCCGTCCTGATGAACTCGAGGGAGAGAAGCTCGGATCCCCCATTTCCACGGATGGTTCCGTTGTTCCCCTCTCCTTCGACGGTGGCGCTCGCCGCCCCATCGGGATCGATCAGCAACAGGACCGTCGCAGTGTTCGAACCCGCCCTGATGACCTTGCCGACGAGACCCTGAGGGGCGATCACGGACATGTCGGGCCTGATCCCTGAGCTCCGGCCGCGATCGATCTCAACCGCCCACTTGTAATTGGACGGAGCTCGTCCGATGACGGGCGCCGTGACTCGGTCCATCTGACGCCATGACTTGTCGAGCTCGAAATACTCCTGGAGCACCGCCAGGTCCTCTTCGATCTGGGGGAGTGCAGCGGCATCGGATTCGGCCTCCGCAAGGTCCTCCTCGAGGCGCTCGTTCTTGGATCTCAGGTCCGTCAGATCGCCCAAGGACGAGAAGAAGTCGCCCACCGGGCGGGTGACGGCCGAGAATCCACGCTGAACGGGCGCAACGACCGTCGCCGCCAGGTCCCGGGCCCGCTTCAGCGGTCCGCCCGGGTTCTGGCGGAAATCGAGCGTGATTATGACTAGAGATAGGGCGATGAAAACGAGTAGCAAAACGCGTCCACGCCCGCTTCGGCGATACATCCAAAAACCTCATCGCTGGTCGCGAAAACTTGGGGGCGGCGCTGCTGGTGCGAGCGCGATTCTGCGCTCGGGTCGCCCGGAGCCATCCATCGTACGCCCCTCGGGCTCGACGACCTAAAGAGGGCCCTGACCTGCGGAAATGCTATCGGAGCGACAGGAGGGAGCTAGTGCCTGGTGGAGGAGATCAGGACCCGCTTGAGGGACTCGAACTCCTCGAGGCATTTCCCGGACCCGATGCACACAGCCCAGAGGGGCTCCTCTGCCACATGTATGGGCATGCCGGTCTCGTGCTTGAGTCGCTCGTCGAGGCCCTTCAGCAGCGAGCCGCCACCGGCAAGGACGATCCCCTTGTCCATGATGTCCGCAGCGAGCTCCGGCGGCGTCTTGTCGAGGGTGTTCTTCACTGCATCGACGATGGCGTTGACCGGCTCCTCGATGGCCCTGCGGATCTCCTCCGCCGACACCACGATGGTCTTGGGAAGTCCCGTCACCAGGTCACGACCGCGGATCTCGGCCTGCTGCTCGTCCGGCATCGGGAATGCCGAGCCGATGGCCATCTTGATCTCCTCTGAGGTGCGCTCGCCGAGCATCAGCGAGTACTCCTTCTTGACGTAATTGATGATGCTTTCGTCGAGCTCGTCCCCGCCGATGCGGATCGACTGGCTCGTGACGATGCCACCGAGTGAGACCACCGCCACCTCGGTCGTGCCACCACCGATGTCGACGACCATGTTGCCGGTCGGCTCGTGGACCGGCAGACCTGCGCCGATCGCAGCCGCCATCGGCTCCTCGATGATGAACGCGCTACGCGCGCCGGCGGAGATCGTGGCTTCTTCAACCGCGCGCTGCTCGACACCGGTGATACCGGATGGGACGCACACGACCACCCGCGGTTTGGCGAGGAAGGAGCGCCGGTGCACCTTTTGGATGAAGTAACGGAGCATCTTCTCCGTCACGTCGAAATCTGCAATGACGCCATCTTTGAGCGGACGGATGGCGACGATGTGGGCTGGGGTTCGGCCTATCATCTGTTTCGCTTCGGAGCCGACTGCAAGGATCGCGCCCGACTTCGTATTGATCGCCACGACGGAGGGCTCGTTCAGCACGATGCCCCGCCCGCGCACGTACACGAGCGTGTTGGCGGTGCCGAGGTCAACGGCCATATCGCGGCCGATCATCTGAAACAGGCTATCCATGTCCCACTCCCATCAAATCCCCAATTGCTCTTAAGATCACTTCTTTTCGGATCACTTCACTACGTAGAAGAAGGCTCTGACATTAGCCGAAAAAGAGCTTGATCTCTCTGGCGGCGCTCTCTTCGGAGTCCGATCCGTGCACGATGTTCTCGGTGATGACGGTGGCGAGATCGCCGCGGATCGATCCCGGCTCAGCTTCGATCGGGTTCGTGGCTCCCATTATCTTCCGCATGCTTACGACCGAATCGGGCCCTTGGACAACCATGGCTACTACCGGCCCAGAGGTGATGAAGTCGACCAGCTCTCCGAAGAAAGGCTTCTCGGCGTGCTCGCCGTAGTGCTCCTCGGCCAGACCGCGGTCGATCGTGAAGAGCTTGATCTCGGCCAGGGAGTACCCCTTGGCCTCGATACGGCCTATCACCTCGCCCACCAGGCCGCGCCGCACTCCGTCAGGCTTGACCATGACGAACGTGCGAACTTGCTCGGCCACTCGGTTCCTCTCGCGTAAGTAGAAAAGCTGGGTGGTTCGGGATCCTCTCCGGAGAGAG
Source organism: Actinomycetota bacterium (assembly GCA_013697295.1). Classification (GTDB taxonomy): domain Bacteria; phylum Actinomycetota; class CADDZG01; order CADDZG01; family WHSQ01; genus JACCXF01. The sequence goes on from JACCXF010000313.1 coordinate 18,404, forward strand.
ACTCCTACCGTAGCAGGCCCTCCGGGCCGCTCGTTAACCGCGCAGGAGGTGAGAGCGTGCTTCGCCCACCACGTAGTGGGAGCCCGTGATGCACACGAGCTCGATCGGCTCGGCCTGTGCGATGGCCGCATCCACGGCGGTGGGGACGTCCTCGATCACTTCGCATGGCAAGCCCAGCTCCATCGCCACGCGCTTGAGCTCCTCCGCCGGCACGGAACGAACCTGTTTGGGCTCGGTAACCACGACACTCGAGGGCAGCCGCCCGAGCTCGGCAAGCATCCCCTCGTAGTCCTTGTCTTGGGCGATCCCGACGACGAATCGCACCCGTTTGAATGCGAACGCTTCAACGAGACTCGAGATCATGGCCGAGATCCCATCCGGGTTGTGCGCGACGTCGAGCACCACCGGTGGAGCGGTGTGGCCGCGAAGTCGTAGCGCCTCGAGCCGGCCGGGCGCATTTACGTTCCCGAAGCCCTCCGCCACGACCTCGTGTTCCAGCCTCTGCGCGGGCAGGAAGCGAGTCACGGCCTCGAGCGCTGCGCTTGCGTTGAGACCCTGGTGCGCGCCGTGCAGGGGTAGGAACAACTCTTCGTAACTCCCCGCGCTCGAAGTCAAGGACAGGTACCGACCGCCGAACGCAACGCGATTGTCGTCCACCGCGAAGTGCTTATCGAGTAGCGCGACTTCCGACCGTCGGCCCTCCGCGATCTCCTGAAGGAGGTTTCGTATGTCCGGCACCCGCTCCGCTGTGACCAGCGTCCCATCGGGCTTGATGATCCCTGCCTTCTCACGGGCGATGGCCGTCTTCTCGGTCCCAAGCAATCCAGTGTGGTCCAAGCCGACGTTGGTGATGATGGAGACCACGCCGTCCATGACGTTGGTGGCATCCCACTCGCCGCCCATGCCCACCTCGACGACTATGGCATCGACCGGCTGTTCGGCTGCCCAGAAGAAGAACATCCCGGTAAGGAACTCGAAGTAGGAGAGCCTCTGGCCCAGTCGAGATTCGACAAGCTGAACGTAAGGGAGCACGTTCTCGAAAAGCTCCCCGAACAGATCCTCCGAAAGGGGCTCGCCCGAGAGAGAGATCCTTTCGGTCACCGATTCGAGGTGCGGAGACGTGTAGGTACCGACCGACAACCCCGTAGCTGCGAGCAAGGATGTAACGAGGCGCGCCGTCGTGGTCTTCCCGTTCGTCCCGGTGATGTGCACTCCCGGAACGGCTCGCTGAGGATGGTTGAGCGCTTCGCATAACGCCTCGATGCGATCCAACGACGGCGTGAGGTCTTTCATCGCGTCGATCCCGAGGCTCTCCAGGTACGCCTGTGCTTCGCGGAAGCTCATCTCACGCGCCGAGCGCGTCAAGCTGAGATTGGAGCTTGGCCCGGGCCGCGGCGGCGTCCTCGAGCTTCTGACGCTCTTTGGAGACGACCGTCTCCGGCGCCTTGGAGACGAACTGCTCGTTCGAGAGCTTCCCCTGCGCCCGCGCGATGTCCTCATCGGCCTCTTCGATCCTCCGAGCGATGCGGCCCCGTTCGACGGCGGGGTCGATGACGTCCTCGAGATCCATCTCGACCTCGATGCCGGCGGCCGTGATGGTGCGGCCGCCCGACGGACCGGTCTGCAGAGCATCCACCAGCGTCACTTCTCCAACCTTCGCCAGCGACCTGATGGCATCCAGGGTCTGTTCGACCTCGGACGCGAAGTCACCGGCTGAGATGGACACTGGGACTCGCCGCCCGGGCGGGACCCCGTGATCCACCTTGAGCCGCCGGAGCGCTCCGACGACGTCCTGGAAACGCTCCATGGTGCCCTCGATCTCCTGGTCCCTGTGGGAACCGGGCTCGGGCCAGTCGCTCCGGATGAGCTTCGGCGAGCCGGGCCGCAGCCTCGACCACAGCTCCTCCGTAATGAACGGGGTGATGGGATGGAGAAGGCGCAGTATCCGGTCAAGGGCGTGAACCAACACGGCTTTCGTCGGTTCATCATTCGGTCCGCCCAACTCCAGCTTCGCGAGTTCGATATACCAGTCGCAGTATTCGCTCCAGATGAAGCGGTAGAGAACCCTCACCATCTCAGCGAAAGCGAAATCTTCGTAGCCGCTCGCAACCGCCTCCAGCGTCGCGTCGAGTCGGGACAGGATCCATCGGTCCGTCAGCGACAACGAAGAGGTGTCCGTCAGGTCCGGACGCTCGCCGTCAACCGACAACAGAACGAACCTGGTTGCGTTCCACAACTTGTTCGCGAAGTTGCGCGCTCCCTCGATCCGCTCCTCCGACGAGTTGGTGTCGTTGCCGGGGATGGCCGAGGACACCAGCGAGTACCTCAAGGCGTCGGCGCCGTAGCGCTCGATCAGATCGAGCGGGTCCATGACGTTACCGGCGGACTTCGACATCTTCCTACCCTCGAAATCTCGAACCAGACCTGTCATCAGCGCGTGGCTGAAAGGCACGTCGTTCATGCAGTACATGCCGGAGAAGATCATCCGGGCGACCCACAGGTACAAGATGTCGTACCCGGTGACGAGGACGCTCGTCGGATAGAAGTACTCGAGATCATCGGTCTCGTCCGGCCAGCCGAGCGTCGAGAAGGGCCAGAGTTGGGATGAGAACCAAGTGTCCAGGACATCCTGGTCCTGCCTGATGGTCGAAGACTGGCACCTGCGGCACGAGTCCGGGTCCTCGAGGCTTGCGAAGACCTCGCCACATCCGTCGCAATACCAGACGGGGATCCGGTGCCCCCACCAGAGCTGGCGGGAGATGCACCAGTCGCGCAGGTTCTCCATCCAATCGAGGTAGGCCTTCTCGAAGCGTTTCGGGGCCAGGTCGACGCTGCCATCCTGCACGACCTCGAT
>JACCXF010000325.1 GCA_013697295.1 Actinomycetota bacterium
AGTCAGGGCGGTTTGGAGCCACGGTGGGCCATCAAGTGGTTCCGAAGCGGACGCCACGTGGCCGACTACATCAGCCTTGCGAGCCCCAACCACGGCACCGTCGTGGCGGACGCCTCGGCCGAAGGGGACGGCTGCTTCCCGTCGTGCTGGCAGATGCGCACGATCGCCGAGTTCATCGCCGCGCTGAACAGCGACGGAGAAACTCCTGGACCCATCCACTACACGAACGTCTACAGCGACACCGACGAGTTGGTCCAGCCGTCGGGGACTTCCGCATTGACCGGGGCGAGCAACGTGCGCCTCCAGGACATCTGCCCGGGACGACCGGTGGATCACGCCAACATCCTGGGCGACTACGTAACGTTCAAACTGGTGATGGACGCCCTCCTGAACCCAGGACCTGGGCGCCCTGACCGTCTCCCGGCGACGGTGTGCGCCGGTGGAAGCATGCCCGGTATGGGAGCCCCTCCTCCCGAGATATCGAACCTCGATGACTTCTCCCAGGGGGAGCCCACCGACCATGAGCCCCCACTGAAGCCCTACGCCCGGCCCTAGCCTTCCTCGCCCGGCAGGTCCGGAACTCCTTCGTCTGAGGTCGATGCCCGCGCGTACAGGCGGGGCGGTATACGTCCCGCCCCGAACGCCAGTCGTCCCGCCTCAACCGCCTTTCGAACCGCCTCGGCCATAGCCTCCGGCTTCTCCGCCCGGGTCACCGCACTGGCGACGAGAACCGCATCGCACCCCAGCTCCATCGCGAGGGCGGCGTCCGATGCCGTTCCGACGCCGGCATCCAGGATGACGGGCGCGGTCGTCTGTTCAACGATGATCCGGAGGTTGTACGGATTGTTGATCCCCATGCCACTGCCGATCGGAGATCCCAACGGCATGACCGCCGCGCACCCGAGGTCGTCGAGATGTCGGGCCAGGATGGGGTCGTCGTTCGTGTAGACGAGAACGACGAAGCCCTCGTCGACGAGTGTCTCGGCCGCGTCAACGAGTTCCACGGGATCGGGCAGGAGGGTGCGATCGTCGCCGATGACCTCGAGCTTGACCCAGTCCGTCGCCAACGCCTCGCGCGCGAGCCTGGCGGTCATGACCGCGTCGCGCGCGGTGTAACAACCGGCGGTGTTCGGCAGCACTCGGCATCCAACACGTTCGAGCACGTCCAACACCGACCCGCGCTGCGCGGTATCCACCCGCCGCAACGCGACAGTAGCCACGTCGGCACCCGAGGCTCGTAGAGCACCTTCCAGCACCTCGAGGCTCGGGGCGCCTCCGGTTCCCATGATCAATCTCGATGACAGGGTCTCTCCGGCGATGACAAAGGGGTCGTCCATCGCTAACCCCCCTGGACCGCGGTGAGGATCTCGACCCGATCTAGCTCACCCAGAGCACGGCTCCATTCTGAACGCGGCACGACCTCGCCGTTCAGCGCCACCGCGATCCCCGACCCACTACGCGACAGACCAAGTGCCGCCACGAGATCAGCAACGCTTGCGCCCTCACGCACCGTACGCGACGCACCGTTGACGACCAGGTTCATGACACCGCCTCACGAGCCGAGCCGAATCGCCGCGGTGAGAAGGCTTGGATCTCGAGAGGTGTCTCTCCCGTAGAGAGGAGGTGGGCGATCGTCCGGGCGGTGACGGGGGCCAGCAGGATGCCGTTCCTATAGTGGCCGGTGGCCACGATCAGATCGCGGATACGAGTCTCGCCCAACAGTGGAGCATTGTCCGGCGTACCCGGACGAAGGCCCACGGCGACCTCGCTCAACTCGAGTTCTGCGGCCCCCGGGTACAGCTCGTACGCGTCGCGCAACAGATCGTGCACCGCTCCAGCCGCGACCGAGGTATCGAAGCCCTTCTCCTCAACCGAGGCGCCGACAACCAGACGACCGTCGCCGCGCGGCACCATATAGACGTCTGCTCCTCTGATGGTGTGCTGCGGAACCGTTTCCGGGACGCCGTTCAGATGGAGAAGCTGTCCCTTCACCGGGCGCACCGCGGGCCTCGCGTCATCGGGAAGGCCGGCCACCAACGCGGACCATGCCCCGGCAGCCAGGACGCATCGGCCACACCGCAGATGCTCGCCGCCATCCACTTCAACACCCGTTGCCCGATCCCCCTCGACGGTTATGCGTCTCACCGCGATGCGCCGAGCGACCACCCCCGAGCGCTCGCTGGCCGTGCGCAGCGCTACAAGCAGGGCCCGGTTGTCGACCTGATGATCGTCTCGGACGAATACGCCTCCGCGGATGGAGGAGGCGAGCCCCGGTTCCAGAACCCGGCACTCCCGAGACCTCAGCCGTTCGACCTGCAGGCCTGCGGACGTTTGAAAGCGCGCCAGGCGGTCGAGCGCCGCTCGATCGTCGAGGTCGCGGGCCACAGCGAGGGTCCCGGTGGCCCGATAGCCGGATGGCTCCCCGGAGGCTTTCTCGAGCTCCGCCGCGAACTGCGGATAAGCGCGGGCCGACTCGAGGTTCAGCGCCAAGAGCGGTTCCTCGCCGAAATGGGCTTCCGTGACGGGGGCGAGCATCCCCGCGGCCGCGGACGACGCCGCGCCTTCGACATCTGGGTCCAAGACCGTGACGGACATGCCGGCTTCGGCTGCCTTCCACGCGATCGACAACCCGATAACGCCGCCGCCGATGATCGCGACGTCACACATGCCCGAGCCCGAAGTGGATCCTGCTGAGACGATCTGGTCCTCCCTACGCGGGCATTACCCCGATCAGGTTCTCCTGGGTCGCGGGCAGTGGCGGCCCGCCTCTCAGCCCGGTCTTCCGAGCTCCCCTTGCATGAACGATTATATGGACACCGGACGAGCGCCCGGTCCTACTCCTGGGCCAAGACGGAAGCGGGGGGCCCGTATCCTCCCGGCTTCGACAACCCCAGATTCAGGAGCATCGAATCCTCCTGGAGCGCCAGCGTCTTCACCAGGTGCACCATCGTGCCCTGCTCGGGTGCCGATGTGAAATTCACCTTGTCCACCAGCGCCCGCATCAGCTGGATGCCGCGGCCGCCCTCGGCGCTCATGGCTGCTTCCTCGCCCTTCGCCAGGGCGGAGTGATCGAAGCCGCGACCTTCGTCGATGATCGCTATCGAGCACTTGGTATTGTCGAGCTTGATCTCGACCCTGTACTCCTCCCGTGAATCGAACGCGTGCTTCAGAACATTCGTGCACGCCTCGGTCAAGGCAAGCTCGATGTCGCTCACGCACTCGGGCTCCACGCCTATGTTCTGCAAAGAGGTGCGGCAGAGTTGGCGTACCACCGGTACGCTGGCTTCGTCTCGAGGTAGCGCAAGCGAGAACAGAACCTCCATGCTTTTTACCTCCCCGCCCGGGCACTCGACCAAACCCCCGGGCCAGACCCCCGCCATCACGGCGACAGCACACGGCGTAGCGCGCCGATGGCGGCGTCGAGGTCATCCGAGCCCACATCGCGGTGTGTGACGAAACGCATCATGAAACCGGGAGCTCCCAAGGCGAGAACGCCTTCGGCCAGCAATGATTCGGCAACTTGGGGACCATCCAGATCGAACGGCCTCAGATCGATGTAGACCATGTTGGTCTGGACCGCTCGAGGGTCGACGGCGCGCTCGTCGAGATCGGCGATCGCTTCGGCGAGCCGGCGGGCGTGCTCGTGGTCCTCGACCAGCCGCTCAACTCCCGTTTCGATAGCGACCCTGGCGGCGGCTGCGATGACCCCTACCTGACGCATCCCGCCCCCGAGGCGTTTCCTGATCCTGTGCGCCTCTGTGATGACCTCACGGTCCGAGCACACCATCGAGCCGATCGGCGCGCCGAGGCCCTTCGAAAAGCAGAAGGTCACGGTATCCGCGCAGTCCGCCCATTCCCGGACGGGGTTACCGGTAGCTGCCTGAGCGTTGAAGATGCGGGCACCGTCCAGGTGTACTGCGACATCGCGTTCGCGACAGATCTTCGAGATAGAGCGCGCTTCATCCAGAGGAAACACGGCGCCGCCCGCCCCGTTGTGGGTGTTCTCTATCGCAACGACGGCGGTGCGAGGAGCGTGGTCGTTGCCCGGCCTTATCGCATCGGCAACGATGTCCGCAGAGAGCACGCCCGCGACCCCCGGGAAGGACCTCGCCATGAGTCCCAGGTGGGCGCCCACCGAACCGCCCTCGTAGTGGAGGATGTGCGCGCCCGCCTCACAGATCACCTCGTCGCCGGGCCGGGTCAATGCGCCGAGCGAGACCTGATTGCCCATCGAGCCGGAAGGAACGAATAGACCCGCTTCCTTGCCAAGCAGATCGGCGCAGAACTCCTGCAGCCCTACAACGGTCGGATCGTCGCCCAATACATCGTCGCCCACCTCGGCGTCCGCCATCGCACGACGCATCAACGGAGTGGGACGCGTGACTGTGTCCGAACGAAGATCGATCAACGAACTCATCTGGTCAGGATACGACTCAACCGAAGAAGACTGCGGCCGCGTCGAACAAAGATTGGTCGACTGTTTTCAACTCTCCTACCGCAGCGCCCAGAGGCACGCGCACGATGTTCGTGCCTTGAAGCGCGACCATCTTCCCGAAGTCACCGTCCTCAACGGCGTCGATCGCCGCGATACCGAAGCGAGTTGCAAGTACGCGATCGTAGGCGGTTGGGGTCCCACCGCGCTGCATGTGCCCCAGGATCGTCACGCGTGTCTCGTAACCGGTCCGGCTCTCGATCTCGTTCTCGAGCCATACACCGATGCCCCCGAGCCGGACGTGACCGAACGCGTCCTTCTCGTTGCTCTGCAGTGTCTCGGCCCCCTCCTTGGGAGTGGCGCCCTCCGCGACCACCACGATCGAGAAGGTGCGTCCCCGGTGGTGGCGGTGGCGGATATGTTCGCAGACCTCTTCGACGTCAAATGGCTTCTCGGGCACCAGGATCGCGTCCGCTCCCCCGGCGAGGCCTGAATGGATCGCGATCCATCCGGCGTGACGCCCCATCACCTCGACGACCATCACGCGATTGTGCGACTCCGCAGTGGTGTGAAGCCGATCGATCGCATCGGTGCAGATCTGGACCGCGGTCTGGAATCCGAATGTGTAGTCGGTGGCGTTCAGATCGTTGTCGATCGTCTTCGGTACGCCGACGACTAGGACATCGCGCGTGTCCGTGAGCTTGTCGGCGACGCCGAGAGTGTCCTCGCCACCGATGGCGATGAGGGAATCGATGTGTTCGGCCTTCAGATTCTCCTTGACCAGCTCGACGCCACGGTCCTCCTTGAACGGATTCGTTCGCGAGGAGCCAAGGATCGTGCCGCCGCGGTGCAGGATCCCGGAGGTGTTCTCGGGAGTCAGATGCATCGTCCGGTTCTCGAGGACCCCTCGCCAGCCATCCCGGTAGCCGACGATGGCGTGGCCGTAGACGTTGACCCCCTTTCGGGTCACCGCTCTGATCACAGCATTGAGTCCTGGGCAATCTCCACCCCCGGTAAGGATCCCGATCCGCGCCACCGCACCTCCTCCTCCTAGACCCTCGTTCCCGCTCGTTCCACCGTGAGACAGGGCTGTCATTTCAGCCCACAGGCTCAATACCACCACGCGTGACGCCGACTCTAAGGGAGATGAAACCCACTAGAAGGTTGCGCGCCCCCATCTCGGGCGTTCTGGTACTGGCCGCCGCTCTCGGGGGCGTGACCCAAGCGTCCGCGTCCGATCTCGAGACGCTCCGGGAGCGCGCCCAAGAAGTCGCCGACCAGGTCAGCTCCTACGAGCATCGCTTGAGCGACCTCGAGTCAGAGCAGGCGCGCCTCGAGACCGAGATAGCTTCTGCCGATCGCGAGCTCGCAACGTTGGAGCTGGAACGACATCGCAGAGAAGAGAGCTTCCTCGCCGCGCAGGCGCGCTACGTCGAGCGGGCGATCGAGGCTTACAAGGCGGGCGCCATGGGTGGGCAGCTCGAGATGCTGCTGTCGGCTCGCACGCTTCCGGAAATGTTGACTCTTGCCGAGGCGTCCGAACAGGCAGCGTCCCTCGACTCCGACGAGCTCGATGATCTGATCGTTGCCCGCCGCGAATCGGAACGCGCCGAGGAACGGATCGACGCTCGCAAGCAACGCCTCATGGCGGCACAGAACCAGGTCGCTGTCGTCACCACGGAGATAAGCGGAACCCTCGAGGAGCGACGGCTCGCTCTCGAAGAAATGAGCAGCAGGCTCGAGGAGCTCGAGCGCCAAGCGCGCCGAGCGGCTGAGCGCGCGCCAGAGCCCGACGCGCTGGAGCAACTGTTGGCCGGCGCTCCCACGGGCCCAAGTGGATCGGGAGGGCCGTCTACAGGGATCCCCCAGGGATTCGTCGGCACGGGCGTTACCTTCGAGGGGATAGCGTCGTGGTACGGACCCGGGTTCGAGGGCAACAGCACGGCCAACGGGGACATCTTCGACCCAAGCAAGTTCACGGCGGCCAGCAAGACACTGCCTCTGGGCTCGTGGCTGTACGTCGAACATGAGGGACGTGGCGTGGTGGTGTATGTGAACGATCGCGGTCCGTACGTCGGGGACAGGGTCCTAGACCTTAGTGAGGCTTCAGCTCAGGCGATCGGCATCTCGGGGCTCGGCTGGATCGAGGCTGAGGTAGTCCTTAAGAAGTGACGGGCCGACCCACGGGCAGGTCTTTCACCATCGTGACCCTGGTTCCACCCGACCGGTAACCGATCTCGACCTGATCCATCAGGCCTCTCATCAGGCTCAAGCCGTATCCTCCGATGCGATCCTCGGCGGCACTCGACTCCTTTGGCTGGGCACGAGAGGGGTGCGCGGTCTTGGACCACTCCCGACCGCCGAAGTCCTGGATGCAGAACGACAGACACGTCGGATCGACCTGCCAGCTAACGACCGAGTCCGGTTCCTCGTTGGCGCCGCATCCGTGAATAAGAGCGTTCGAACAAGCTTCGGTGACTGCGACGAGGCAGTCGAACGTCACCGACCCATCGATGCCCGCCCGGCTGAATTCTGCGCGCATCGATCGCCGGATCGCGGACAAGCTAGCTTTGTCCGTGAGCGGATACCGGACCCCACTGGGTCCGGTGTGATGGCGGGAGGTTTCGTTGGCTGATTTCATCATGTCTATAGATGCGGGCACGACCGGAGTGAAAGTGTTGCTTCTGGATCCTGAGGCTACCGTCCTCGCCCGGACGTACACGGAGTTCCCTCAGTCATACCCACAAGCGGGCTGGGTCGAACATGATGCTGAAGAGATATGGAACGCAACGCACACCGTGATGCGCCGATCGCTAGATGAAGCCGAAAAGGATCCCTCCGATATCCGCGCCATCGGGATAACGAATCAACGAGAAACCACACTGGTATGGGATAGAGCATCCGGGGAGCCGGTGCATCCGGCGATCGTGTGGCAGGACCGTCGTACCGCTGCGATCTGCGAAAGACTCAAGAGCGAGGGCCTCGAGGACGAATTGCGCAGGCGCACCGGCCTCGTGGTCGACCCCTACTTCTCCGCCACCAAGCTGATATGGCTGCTCGAGAACATCGACGGCTTGCGCGATCGAGCGCGCGCCGGCGAGCTGGCTTTCGGCACCATCGATTCCTGGCTGATCTGGAAGATGACCGGGGGTCGGGTCCACGTCACGGAACCATCCAACGCCTCCCGAACGCTGCTCTACTCGCTCCGAGAACGCGCGTGGGACGAGTGGATCCTCGAACAGCTCGATATCCCGCGCCAGCTCTTGCCGGAAGTTGCTGCCTCCAGCGGACGGTTTGGCCAGACCGACTCAGGCGTATTCGACTTGCCCATTCCTATCTCCGGGGTCGCAGGCGACCAACAGGCCGCGCTGTGCGGTCAGGCCTGCTTCGAGCCGGGCATGGTGAAGAACACATACGGCACCGGCTCTTTCGTCTTGATGAATACGGGCGAGGAGCTGCATCAATCGGATCACGGCCTCCTCACCACGGCCGCATGGGATGTAGGCCAGGGAGCCCGTTTCGCGCTCGAGGGAAGCATCTTCGTGACGGGTGCCGCCGTGCAGTGGTTGCGGGACGAACTCAACATCATCTCGGAATCGGACGAGGTCGGCCCGCTGGCCGAGACGGTCCCGGACGCGGACGGCACCTATCTCGTCCCCGCCTTCGTCGGTCTGGGCGCCCCCCATTGGGATCCCTACGCGCGCGGCGCCTATATGGGCATCACACGCGGAACGACACGAGCCCACCTCGCTCGAGCGGTAGTCGAGTCGATGGCTTTTCAGACGCGCGACGTGATCGACGCGATGAACGCGGATGCAGAGGTTGCGCCCACCGAATTGCGCGTCGATGGAGGCGCGAGCGTCATGGACCTCCTGTGCCAGTTCCAGGCCGACCAATTGGGGATCGCCGTCAAGCGCCCCAAGAATCTCGAGACAACCGCCCTCGGGGCGGGCTTCCTGGCCGGACTGGCGGAGGGCGTTTGGGATTCTTTGGAGGACATCGGGAACAAGTGGACCGCAGCTGCAGTATTCGAGCCCGCTTCATCTCGGGACGAGGTCGACTCCGCGTACGACGGATGGAAGCGAGCAGTTGAACGAACCCGCGGTTGGATCGAGCATTGACCGATCAGCTACCCGGCCAGGATCTCCTCTGACAGGTCGATGTCGTCGACCGGCTCCTCGGGGGATGGAACCTTCCGTGCGCGAGCCGCGTACTCGTCTTTGTACTCCTGATCCGACAGCTGCATGATCTCGTACATGATCTCGTCGGTCACGCTGCGAAGCACGAAACGGTCCCGTTCGCGACCCTTGTAGCGAGAGAAATCCAGGGGCATCCCGTAGCGGACCTCGACCTTGAGCTGCCCTCGTATCCGGGGGAACTTAGCGGCCTTGGGCATGACCGCCTCGGTACCGACGAGTCCGCAAGGGATCACCGGCACGCCGGCGGTCAAGGCGAGGCGGGCGACGCCCGTCCTACCTCGGTGTAAGGAACCATCCGGTGAACGGGTCCCCTCCGGGTAGATACCCAGGAGCTTTCCCTCTTGCAGAACCTCTAGGGCGACGTCCAGCGACTGCTGGCTCTTCTTCCCACCGCTGCGCTCGGTTGGGATCTGCCCACACATCTTGAAGAACCACGCGGTCTTCCAGTTCGTGAAATAGTCGGCCTTCGCCAGATAGGTGACCTTCCGCCTCTTAACGACGAGAGGGATGAAGAACGAGTCCAGGAACGAGAGATGGTTCGCGGCGATGATCGCCGGCCCCTTCTTCGGCACGTTCTCGAGCCCCCGCGTCCGGATCCTGTAGATCGCGAGCAGCGGCGGCTTCAATATGGCTTTGGCTAACCAATAAAACACAGCGGAAACGACCCTCCCTCATGATCCCCTCGCCAGATAGTAGAGAATCGGTGAGGATTTGGACACCCAGGGCGCAGCATCCGTTACCGCACCCACCCCGATAGGGAGGAAAAGCGTGGAAGAGGTAAAGGTCCTGACCGGCGCAGAGGAGTTCACCCTGGGCGACGGACCGGTTGGAGCGCTCCTGGTTCACGGGTTCACGGGCAGCCCTCAGGGCCTGCGTGGCCTGGGTGAGTACCTGGCGGCCCGGGGCATCACCGTGAGCGGGCCGCGCCTGCCGGGCCACGGCACCAGCTGGGAGGACCTGTCAGTTCGGACATCGGCCGAGTGGGTGCAGACGGTCGAGGACTCGTTCCACAAGTTGCAAGCCGAGAAGGACGAAGTCTTTCTGGTCGGACTGTCCTTCGGCGCCGCCCTTGCCCTCGACCTCGCGGCTCGCTATCCCGATCACATCTCCGGGATCGTGACCATCTCGGGCTTCATTATCACCAAGGACCCCCGCCGTTTCTTGTCACCGATCGTCCGTCGTGTCCTCAAGACGCTTCCCCCGATCTCAGGAGATATCGCAGATCCCGAGAGCAAGGAGATCAGCTACGAACGGCTGCCCGTACTTCAGGCGGACGAAGTCATCCGGTTCGGCAAGCGGGCACGCACGGCATTGCCCGCGGTCACGGCACCGCTGTTGATAATGCATTCCAAGAACGACCACACTGTCCACCCCAGCAATGCGAACCTCATTCACGACTCCGCCGGCTCCGAGATCAAAGACATCGTGTGGTTCGATCGCTCGTATCACGTCCTGCCCCTCGACTTCGACCGGGAAGAAGTTTTCGACCGCACCCACAAGTTCATCAAGGAGCATTCGATACATGGCATCTGAGACCGTCACCTTGAAGGGACACATCCTCGACTCGCTTTCACTCCCGCGTTTGCTCGACGAGATCGTTGAGTTCGGAGCGCGGTACGAGATCCTGGACCTCCAGGTTGGCATCAAGCACGAGGACGTCTCGTTCGTGAAGCTTCGGGTTCAGATCGAGGGCGAGGACGACATGGCCCGTCTTCTCGATCGGCTCCAGCAACAAGGAGCGAACGCCGATACCGTCGAGGACGCGGAGTTAACGCGGGCCGACGTGGACGGGGCGTTCCCGGCGGGCTTTTACTCGTCGACCAATCTCGAGACTGAAGTGCGCGTGGCGGGTAAATGGATCCGGGTAGACCGCACCGAGATGGACTGCGGCATCATCGTGAAGGACGACACCGCCCGCACGATCCCCATGAACGAGGTCCAGACAGGGATGTCGGTGGTGATGGCCGGATTGGGGATCCGCGTCACTCCCCTAGATACGCACGCGGGCGACAAGCAGGCATTCGAGTTCATGACTTCGGACGTCTCCAGTGAGAAGCCCAAGGCTCTCCAGGTCGAGCAGGTTGCCAACCTCATGAGGGAGGTGAAGAAGAGCGGCAAGCGGATCCTCTGGGTCGCGGGGCCGGCGGTGGTCCACACCGGCTCGGGACCGGACCTTTGCGCATTGATCAGGGGCGGCTTCGTTGACGCCCTTTTCGCCGGGAACGGCGTGGCCGCGCACGACATCGAATCGAACATGTTCGGGACTTCGTTAGGCGTTCACCTTGACAAGGGCGTGGCAGCCGAGCATGGACACGAACACCACATCCGCGCCATCAACGAGGTACGACGACACGGTTCGTTCGAGGCCGCGATCGACGCCGGCATCTTCAACGGCGGCATCGTCTACCACCTCGTCAAGCGCGGCGCCGACTACATCTTCGGAGGCAGCGTGCGGGACGACGGTCCCCTGCCCGACGTCGTCACCGACATGCGTGAGGTACAAAGCAGGTTGCGCGACATCATCTGGGGAGATGGCGATGGCGATCTAATCGGATTCTGCATCGTCGTCGGCACGATGCTGCATGGTATCGCTACCGGAAACTGCCTACCCGCCTCGGTCCCACTCGTGTGCGTTGACATAAATCAGGCGACCGTCACGAAGCTGATGGACCGGGGGTCGTTCCAGTCCATCGGCATCATCACGGACGTCGGTTTGTTCATCCGGGGGCTGGCGGAGCGCCTGGCCCCCGAGGAGATGAGCGACCCCTCGGAAGACGCCGATGTGCGCACTGCGGGAGCGCGCACGATCACCTAGCCCCGCTACAGGTGCTACAGATCCAGGCGTTTGCGCAGGGTTTGCGCCAGAGCCTCGGTCGCCGGATCGTCCAGCTCGTAGGTCACGCGCGCGGCCGGCTTCTCGATATCGATGATCTTGCGAAGGTCGATGGGGGTGGCGATGAGCACCGCGTCGACGTCAGCGGCGTTGATCGTCTGCGCCAATTCGTCTCGCTGTCGGTCCGAGTAACCCATGGCCGGAAGCAGCGGCCCCATGTGCCCGTAACGTTCGAAGACCTCCTTGATGCTGCCGACCGCCCACGGCCGCGGATCGATCGGTTCGGCGCCCGCCTGCCTGGCAGCCACCACACCGGCCCCGTAGGCCATCTCGCCATGCGTCAGCGTGGGTCCATCCTCGACCACGATCACGCGCGCACCCGCTAGGTCGATGCCTTCCTCGATCGAGATAGGAGATGTCGCCTCGATCGTCTCCGCATCTGCATTCAACGACGAGATCGTTCCCCGGAGCGCGTCGAGATCCTCGGCCGCGGCCGAATCGACCTTGTTGATGACGATGACGTCCGCCATCCGGAGGTTGGCTTCCCCGGGGTGGTAGCGGGTCTCGTGCCCGGCGCGGAGTGGATCGGCCACCGTGATGTGCACGTCGGGCGAGTAGAACGGCAGATCGTTGTTGCCGCCGTCCCAGACGACCACGTCAGCTTCCTTCTCGGCTGCTCGCAGGATCTGCTCGTAATCGATACCGGCGTAAACGATCGAACCCGCCGCGACGTGCGGCTCGTACTCCTCACGTTCCTCGATCGTGCAATCCGCTGCGTCCATATCCTCATACGTTTCGAAGCGCTGAACCCTCTGTTTGACGAGATCGCCGTACGGCATCGGGTGACGAACGACCGCGATCCGTTTGCCGGCCGCCTTCAGTGACCTCGTCACAGCCCTGGTCGTCTGTGACTTGCCCGATCCCGTGCGCACTGCGCACACCGCGACGATCGGGGAGCTCGACGTCAGCATGGTCGACCGGGGGCCGAGCAACGTGTAGTCGGAACCGGCCGCCAGGGCCCTCGAGCCCACGTGCATGACGGTTTCATGCGACACGTCCGAGTAGGAGAACACGACGTCGTCAACCGCGAGATCCCTCACGAGCCTCTCGAGCTCGTCCTCTGGGTGGATGGGGATCCCATCCGGATAGAGGCGTCCCGCCAGCTCGGACGGGTAGGTCCGCTCGTCTATCCCCGGGATCTGAGTGGCCGTGAAAGCCACGACGTCGAAGCGATCGTCGTCCCGGTACACAACGTTGAAGTTGTGGAAGTCCCTGCCGGCCGCTCCAACGATCAGAACGCGTCGTCTACGCTGTTCTTTGGTCATCGAGCCGGGACACTACACCGCCTACAAGCAGAAGGTACGAAGCGCCAATGGCAGAGAGAAGACTGACGAAGAGAGGGACCCGACGCCGCGAGCAGGTGATGGAAGCGGCACAAAGGCTCTTCGCAGACCAGGGTTACCACCGGACCACGGTGGGTGATGTCTGCGACACCCTGGGGGTCGGCAAGGGCGTCTTCTACTGGTACTTCCCGTCGAAAGAGGAACTCTTCTCGGAGCTCCTACAGGATTCACTCCTGCAACTGCGACGGGCACAGCACGCCGCCATCGAAAAGGTAGACGATCCGGTTGCCCGCCTCGAGGAGGGCATCCGGGCGTCGATCGCATTCTTTCGGGAGACACCAGGCTTGCTCACTCTGATCCGGACAGCGGCCCGCTACGAGGAGTTTGCGAGTTTCGTGGACAAAGGACACCAGATCATCGCGGACGACACCGCTACCCACCTCAAGGAAGGCATGGCCGCCGGTTCGATCCGTCACGGCGACCCCGAGCTGATGGCGCACGGCATCCTCGGTGCGATATTTCACTTCGTAGAGATCTATTTCGGCACCGACGTAGAAGCCACCAGCGATCGGCCACAACTCGCCGACGAAGCCGTCGCTTTCTGCCTCAGGGGCATCCTGCAAGGCGACAAGCACTAGAACGGATCAGGCGGGAGGGCCCTCCGCCAGGACCTTGCGGAGCCCGCGGATCGCCTGGCGGATGCGATGTTCGTTCTCGACCAGTGCGAAACGCACGAACCCGTCCCCATTCGGGCCGAAACCGATGCCCGGCGATACGGCCACCTTGCCCTGCGTAAGCACATGCTTGGCGAATTCGAGCGAGCCCATGTGTGCGAACGCGTCGGGTATCGGCGCCCACGCGAACATCGTTGCGGGC
This sequence comes from Actinomycetota bacterium, assembly GCA_013697295.1. Lineage (GTDB taxonomy): Bacteria > Actinomycetota > CADDZG01 > CADDZG01 > WHSQ01 > JACCXF01. Next base: position 13,684 of record JACCXF010000325.1, read on the forward strand.
GGCCGCTGCATCTCCCAGCCAACACGATCGAGCCCATCACACAACACATCCCGGCGGCCCAGATAGATCTCGCGTATCTGCTTCGGAACCTCGGTGCACTCGTTCAGGGCGATGATCCCGGCTATCTGGATCGGCTGGAAGACCCCGTAGTCGAGGTAAGACTTCAGTTTCGTCAGCGCCCCGATCATCTCGCTGTTGCCGACAGCGAATGCAAGCCTCCACCCGGGCATCGAATACGACTTGGACATCGAGAAGAACTCGATCCCCACATCGCGAGCGCCTGGGACCTGCAATAAGGATGGAGCTCTCTCTTCACCGAACACCAGGTCGGCGTATGCGAGGTCGTGCACGATCATCATGTCGCGAGCCTTGGCGAAATCAACGAGTTGTTCGAAGAAATCGAGACCAACGACCGCTGTGGTGGGGTTGTGGGGGAACGAGCAGAGAACGGCCCGAGGCCGCGGCTCGGAACGCTCGTACGCGTCCACCAGATCGGAGAAGAAGTCGGATCCGAAGAGCAGAGGGACCGAGGTGACGGTCGCTCCGGACAGGATCATCGCGTAGGTGTGGATCGGATAGGTCGGCTCGGGAACAAGCACCGAGTCGCCTGGTTCGCACAGAACCCACGCGAGATGTGACAGTCCCTCCTTAGCTCCAATCACGGCCACGGCCTCGGTGTCGGGATCGAGGTCGATGTTCCAGGACCGTTGGTAGTGGTCACAGATCGCCTGACGAAGCTTCGGGATCCCCCGCGACGCCGAGTAGCGGTGGTTGCGCCCGTTCTCGACCGCTTCCTTCAGCTTCTGGACGACCGGTTCGGGCGTGGGGATATCCGGATTGCCCATCCCGAGGTCGATGATGTCCTCCCCCGCCCTTCGGGCCTGCATCTTCAAGTCATTCACGATCGAGAAGACGTATGGAGGGAAACGTTCGATGCGCCGAAACTCCATGCGGATGAACCTAGCAGGCCCAGAGTCGGGGCCCGTTATTGATTGGGATCGTCCTCCATCGCCGTGGTTGCCCCGTCGTGGCGCTTGATGTCGCCCCAGGTGAGGAGTCCATCGCGCGCTCCGACCTCGAGCTCGACGACACCTCCGTTGCTAACACCACGCAGCCGGGCCGACTCGCGATCGTCGTATCCCATCGCCTCCGCAACCAACCACCTCATCGTTCCACCATGACTCACGACCGCCACGGTCCCATCTGGATGCGCCTCCACTATCCGCCCAAGGGCTCGCAGAGCCCGAGCCCTGACCTCCTGCGGGGTCTCCCCGCCAGGCCTCGCGTGATAGTGCCGGGCCCGGCCCCAGAGCTCGGGCCAGCGACGCTCGATCTCGTCGGCGGGCATCCCCTCCCACACGCCCTGGTCGATCTCGCGCAGATCCGGATCGGCGGTGACATCCACGCCGCGCGCTGCGGCGAGCGGGCGCGCGGTCTCGACCGCACGACTGAGATCGCTCGCGTACACCGCATCGATGTCCCTACCCGAGAGTGAGGCCGCGGTCTTCGTCGCCTCTCGGCGACCCCTGTCGTTGAGAGGGATGTCGGCATGACCCTGCGCGAGTCGCTTGTCGTTCCATTCCGTCGAGCCGTGTCGGATCAGCAGGATCGTCGTCATCTTCTTGCCCGTCCCGTCCTCACTATCTTGCTCCCCCTTGGGACCCGCCGGCTACGGCTCGGGCGAGGCGCGCGGAGGAGCTCTTCAGACCGTGGATCTCCCCCAACTCATGCAAGGCATCGTCGTTCGGTTGGTGTGCCTCGGTCATCTCGACCTCGGCATCGGGCACCAGGCCCACGACCGTCTTCATAGCTTCGAGATAGTCCCGCGCCTGGTCGAAGGCCAGGGCCTGCTTGGGGGGAAGGGTCGCGAGGTTCTCGAGGATCGCGTCGACCGATCCGAATTCGCGCAGCAGCTTCACCCCCCGCACGGGCCCGATCCCGGCTACCCCGGGCAATCCGTCCGAGCTGTCCCCTCGCAGGATGGCGAACTGCGGGTAGAGCGACGGAGGCACGCCGTACTTCTCCTCCACGGCCGACTCGTCGAACACGGTCAGCTCGCTGACTCCTTTGACCGGAAAGAGAAGGACGATGTCGGGATCGCGAACGAGGGCGAGCAGATCTCGGTCGCCGGAAACTATCGCCGCCTGCTCCTCCGGAGGCTTCCGTGCGACCAGTGTCGCGAGCACGTCGTCGGCCTCGAGCCCAGCCGCTTCGGCGCGAACGATCCCCGCCGTGTCGAGAACCTCTGCCAGCACATCGAACTGGCGCGGGAGCTCCGGAGGATCTTCCTGCCGCTCCGACTTGTAACCGGCGTAGGCCTCAACGCGGAACGCGGGTCGCCAGTCCGCGTCGAAGACGGCTACGACCTCGCGCGGTCGCCGGTCGGTCAGCAACCGCGTTGTCATCTCCATGAAACCCCTCACGGCGTTGACCGACCTGCCCTGAGGGTCCCGGATGGTTTTCGGAAGGGCGAAGAACGCCCGGTATACGAGGCTAGGAGCGTCGAGGTACATGCGATCGATCATCAGCCCGACATCTTCGCCGAATGTTCGATGTCGCGTTCCTCCTCACTGTCGCGATCCCACGAGGCCTCGGGCTTACGAGAAGCCCCGCGGATCCTCATCCGCTCGTCCTTCTCGGTGTCGTACAGGCGCGGCAATACCATGAACGAAAGCATGGCGACCGCACCCAGCACGCCTGCCCCGATGAGTGTCGCCCTCAACCCGATCAGCTTCCAGAGGGGACCCGTCAACGCGAATGACAACGGCGTGAGGCCTGTCGAGACCATCCAATCGAGGCTCTGCACACGCCCCAAGAGGTCGCGCGGAACGAGCCGGTGCATGAGCGTGCTCCACACGATCATCCCGGCGGATACGGCGGCGCCGTCGATGAAGCCAAAGATCATCGCCTGCCAGACGGTCGTGACGAAGGCGAAACCGGCAACCGCTCCCGCCGCCACCGCGAAGCTGAGGTACATGAACACCATGTGTCGTCGGGGCAACCCGCGCTGCGCCATCACCACGGCCACGAGGATCGAGCCAACGCCTCCCGCAGCGAAGACCAGTCCGAGAGCATCCGCGCCCGAGGCCAGGTTGTTCTTGATGACGAACGGCAGCAGGACCTCGAACGGGCCCACCCAGAAGAGAAGCATCAACGAGGCCGCCGCCAGCGTCGCCCACAGCCAGGTGTGGGCCTTGACGAATCGCAGGCCCTCCGCAACCTCCGAGAACATCGAACCCTGTCGTTCCCTCGAAGGCGCGCCCTTGCGTGCCGTTATCGCGTAGATGCAGGCCCCCGAGACGACGAACGTGAGCGCGTCGAACAGGAAGGCGTAGCCTTCGTTGCCCTCTCCGGCGGCGGCGATGACTATCCCTCCGACCGCCGGGCCCAGGAGACGTTCCGCCAGAGGCCGGACGAACTGTCCGAGAGAGTTCGCCTCTACCAGGAGGTGCTGGGGCACGAGGTCCGGGATGATCGCTCCGAACGAGGGCCCGAAGAAGGCATCCCCGATGCCATAGATCGCGACGAACACGAACATGTGCCAGAGCTCGAGGTCCCCGGTGATGGACAGCACCCCGATGACCACAACCGCGACGAAACGGATGACGTCGGAGAGGATCAACAGAGCGCGTCGATCGAACCGATCACTCAGGACCCCGCTCAGCAGCATGAACACGACCATCGGAACGGTCCAGGCAACGCCCACAGCGGAAAGCGCCGTAGGAGCGTTCGAAAGGGCGTAGACCTGCCACGCGAGGGCGACGTAGTAGATGCCGTCACCCAGCAGCGAAACGCTTTCTCCGATCCACAGGAGCCTGAAGTCCTTGATCCGGAGGGGCATCAGTATTCGAATCTTGTTATCTATGCGAAGCATGTCGTGTTCCTTTGGTAAGAGCCGTCACGGTGCGACAGGGCGCACGAGTGGCGGAGAGGCGGCGCGAGGACGAGTTCTTGCGGGGCCCTCAGGCGGCGGAGAAGCAGATGCGCGGGGTGCTCTCCGTGGCCGGAGGTCTCGACGGTCGCATGGACGCGCGCAGAGGCACAACCATCGCCGCTTCGAGAAACCCTTTGTGGGCAAGTCCTTTGTGCGAACACCACACGTTGGAACCCACGTCGCATACCGCTTTCATCATTCTTCTGTTATAGCACGGGGTTACGGCTCGACTCCACAAGCTTGCCTCGATCGACTCCGGTCAGATCATTCCGGAGTGAAACGACGCAATCGCAACGCGTTCATCACGACACTTACCGAGGAGAACGCCATCGCGATGCCCGCGATCGCCCGGCCGCACTTTCATCAGGTCGCCGGGCACGACATCGTCGACCGGGATGGTGTCCTCGATCCCCGATCGGATCACACGTGCATGCTTCGCGCCCATCTCCATGAGCGAGGAGATGGCGCGCGAAGCGCGATTTCGCGAGCGGTATTCGAGGTACTTGCCGAGCAACAGGAACGTTACGAGCACCCCGATGATCTCGAAGTAGAGGTGCTCGCCCGCCAGCAGTGCGTAGAGCGAGTAGAGGTAGGCAGACAAGGTGCCCAGAGCGACAAGCGTGTCCATGTTCGCGGCCCGATGACGCGCGTTGGCCCACGCGCCTTTCAGGAACGGCGCTGCCGTCCAGAACTGGACCGGTGTGATCAACAGGAATTGCGCCCATCGCACCCGATCAGGCATCGGGAGCAACATCGCCAGGATCACCGCAGGAAGCGACAACGCTAGGGACGCCAGGAAGCGGTTGCGAGCGGACCGGGTTCGGTCTTCGACCTCGTCCGCGCCGGGAGCATCCGGTCGATCGTGATCGCGCAGCTCGAGGTCGTACCCGGCCCCCCTGACGGCGACGATCAGCTCGCCGCCGCGGGCAGCATCATCGACCTCGACCGAGGCTCGTTCCAGCGCAAAGTTCACCCCTGCCTTGGTCACCCCAGGATGCTCCGCCAGGGTGTTCTCGACGCGCCGCGCGCAAGCGGCGCACGTCATGCCCGTGACATCGAAATCGAGCCGGAGCTCGCTCTCGTTCCCCTCCCGGGCGGTGCTGGGCGTCGTGGCCATGCTCACAGGATACCCCCGAGGGGTATATAGCTCAACCGCGAACCAGGGGCGCCACTCGGTTCCCCACCAGATCGAGGGTGCGTCCGTCCCCCCATTCGAGCGGCGTGAGCACGGCGTGCGTCACCCCCGCCTCCTCGAGTTCGCCGAGCCTGTCGGCAACCGTCTGGGGTCCACCCACGAGGTAGCCGGCCGGATCGCGTTCGCCGAGCTGTGCGCCCGCATCCGCGTCATCGGCCCCGATGATCAGCGTGCCCGCCCACGTGATCTCGACGGGGCGAGCGGAGCCGGCCAGCTTCGCGATGCCGGAGGCAAGCTCGTCGAGGTCCACGCCCCAGGCGTTCCACCCATCCCCGTACTCGCGAGCGAGCTCGATCAGTGGATCCGAACGCCCCCCCATCCAGATCCGCGGTGGGATCTCGGGCCTGGGCGACACCGGGAGCTCGCGCACGCTATGGAACTCATCACCGACATCGACGGTTGTTCCGTCGAACCAGGCGCGCAGGAGGCGAACGCTAGAGCGGAGCTGGGCGATCCGATCCGGGCCCGCGAAATAAGCGAACCCGAAAGCCCGGTTCTCATCGGCGCTCATCGCGTCGCCGCTTCCCAACCCGACGATCGTTCGTTGCGGCGCGATCGAACCAACGGTCGAGGCCATCTTCGCGAGCAGCGCAGGGTGCCTCAGGGTCGACCGCGTCACCAGCGTTCCGATGGTGATCGAACGGGTGGCCTCCGCCACATACGCGAGCGAGGTCCAGCACTCCAACATCGGCCGCACCTTCTTCCCGCTCAACGGCCACATGTGGTCGAACACCCAGATCGAATCCAAGCCCAGGTCCTCCGCCTTGCGGGCGCCAGCGACGAGGTCATGGGCATCCGGCGAGAACTGCGGAAGAGTGATCCCGAGAGACAGGCTCACGATGCGTTCACCATGAGATAGCGCACGAGGAACTCCGATACCCCGGCCGTGAGCAAGGCGACGTAGTAGAGGCCGGTGGCCGACTGGATCGAGCGGATCTTGATACACCGTCGGGCGGCCCACACCACCGCTCCGGTGAACAGCACAAGCGCAGCCCATATCCCGAAGAAAACGAGAGCGAACGAGTCGCCGAAACCGGGGAGACCGAGGACCGCCCCCTCGGTCGAGGCCGTCGCGAGCAAGGGAGCTGCGAGCGCGCCGGCCACGAGAGATGCCGCGGTCGTCACCAGCGCGGCATCCGTGAGCCGCCCCAGGGCCCACGGTTTCAAGCCCGGCTGATTGAGATACCAGTGCCCCAGCAACATCCCATTCGTAACCGCCCCCACGAGGCCCGCTCCGACGATCAAGGCCAGGCCCGCTGCGATGTGTGCCCACCCCGAGACCAGTCCCCCGGCCACCGCCAGCGACGCGGCCCCCACTGCGCCCACGGCGTACCCCGCGACGACGCCGGGTACCTCCGAGCGGGAGTACTGGAGCGCTACATTCAGTGCCGCCACGACCACGACACCGGTGACGAGGATCCCCCCGACTCCCCCCGCATCGGCGGCCCGACCCGCGATCGCCGCAAGAACGGCGAGAACGAGCACCGTCCAGGCGACGATCTTGAAATGGCCTCGCCTGACAACGGCCCACGACTGGGTCCACGCCGCTCCGGCCGCTAGCCCGGAGGTCCACTCGAGGAGCACGAGCACAACCACGGCCGCCGGGCCGCTCAAGTCGACCTCATGCGCCGGATCAGTCGGGGATCAGTTTGCGGATCCAGCGGGGGACGAGACCGGCGCCGATCTCGATGATGTTCCGGATGACGTCGAGTACATCTCCGTCTCCATCCCAGTGCTCGTGCAGTACGTGATCGGGAACGCGCTTCAGGATGTGATCGAGCGCGAAAGCCGTGAGAACGATGTCGTCGACCCGTCCCATCCTTGGAATGGCGTCCGGGATGATGTCGATGGGCGACAGCACGTACCCGACCGTGCATAGAAGGATGGCCTTGCTTCGGGCCGGCACTCTCGGATCCCGCATCAGACGACCCAGTAGCTTCAGGAGCCGCGGCGCGATCAACGCGTACTCTTTCAACTGCGTTTGACGTTCCTCTTTGCTCGCAGCGCTCATGTCCCGCGGCTCCATCATCTTTCCCTCAGCCCCCTCTTCTGTGTTCGCTCCGTCTGAACCACCTCATCGAGGGCCAGCGTCGCGGCCCCGATGATCCCGGCGTCTTGCGCCAGACTCGTCACGTCCAGCCGCATCGGCCGCCGTCGCTGAGCCTCGGTCATCCTCGCGAGCTGGTCGCGCGCCGCTCCGAGAAAGGCCTCACCGGCTCGCACTGCACCTCCCCCGAGGACGATGACCTCGGGATCGAAGATATTCGCCACATTCGACAGACCGACGCCGAGCATCCGACCCGCCTTCGCCAGAACGTCGCGCGCCACTTCGTCGTACTCGCGCGCCGCTTTCGCGACATCGAGCGCCGTGACGTTCTCGATCGATCCGGCGAACGACAATATGGAGCTCCGATGGTCGCCCTCCTTGAGGGCCGCGCGCGCGATCCTGGCGATGGCCGTCCCCGAGGCGAATTGCTCGAGGCACCCACGCAGTCCGCACGGGCAGGGGGGCCCGTCGGGGTCGACGACCATGTGCCCGAGTTCCGCCCCCGCGCCGGTGTATCCCCTGATGAGACGGCCGTCCACGACGAACCCACTTCCGATACCGGTTCCCAGCGTGATGTAGGCGAGGTAGTCCGTGCCCTGTGCGGTTCCGAAACGACGCTCGCCCCACGCGGCCGCGTTGGCATCGTTATCGACGACGACGGGAAGTCCGGACCTGGACCTCACCGCCTCGGCCACCTCCGGATCGCCGTACTCGAGATTCGGCGAGAACGTCACCGACCCGGTAGCGGCATCGATAAAGCCAGCGGCCCCCACTCCAACGGCAACAGGTTGTGCGTCAACGTCGCCGGCGTTCTCGATCAGCTCCTCGATGACGGCGATGATGCTCTTCGTGCCCGCGTGTCGATCCGTCGGCACCTCGACCCGAAGGAGCACCTCCCCGGCGCGCGTGACTATGGCCCCCTTGGTCGTGGTGGCTCCCACATCCAGCCCGACTGCTGCATCGCGTGTCATGGTCACACTCGTCATGGTCTCCATGTTCTCAGGATAGTGAGGCTCAGACCACGTCGATACGTCGGACCGTCGAGCTATCGGGCCCGGGTGCCGAAGGTTCCCCAGCCGCACCCACCACGCTTTCGGCCTCAACGATCAGGATCGCAGCCGCGGCCAGCAACTCACGTGCCGCCGTGGCGAGGTGCTCAACGACCTCAGGCTTGGTCTGTCGTAGCACCGAGATCGTGGCGCAGATGGGGCATAACGAGCAGTCCGAGGTGTGGTCGTGACTCGTTGCGAAGAGGTCGCTGTAGCGGGCCGCCCTGGCGTCCTCGTCCTCGTGTTGTTGAGCGCCCGTATCGGTCATGCGTGATGGCCTCTCTCGAAGGAGATCTGTAAACGATCGTCATCCATTGTCGCCGATACGACTTTGCGACTGCGCAGCACGCCTGGGAGGACGATCGTTCGCCGGTAAGGGCCTACCCGGACGAACAACTCCTCGCCCTTCGTCGAGAGGTCTACCTCTTCCTTGCGGGCGAACGGCAGACGCAGGCTGAGGACGTAACCTTCGCCCTCCGGCTCGATCCTCATGGGGTCGTCGGTGAATAGAACCCCGGCCGGATCCGTCTCGCCGTACAACTCCTCGCCGATCGAGGCCAGGGCTTCCGATCCGATCAGCTCACGATCCCGGAGATGCGATCTCAACAACGGGACCGGGGTGAAGGCGGATTCGATGGTCGCTAGGTGTTCGGCCTGGAGTTGCTTCCAGCGATCGAAGTAGGGGTCGGAGACCTCGGGCGGCAACAACCGGTTGACGACGACCGAGTCGACGCGATACCCGAAAAGGTTCAGATACGTGAACGTCCTCATCGCCTCTGCGATCACCATGCGCTCGGGATTGACGACGAGCCTGACAGACGTGGTTGATGGATCGGTCAGGACCTGGCGAACGCCTTCGAGCTTCTCGTAGAAGCGCGCCACGGCGTCGTATACCGGTGCTCCCGGCAGCGGAAAGCTCGTGATGCGCTGAGCGACGGGCCTCAACGCGCCCATCACTCGACGCTCGAGCGGAAATATGCGGTCCATGTACCACTGGATGATGTCCGGCAGGGACAACAGCCGCAGGGTCTCGCCGGTAGGGGCGCAGTCAACGATCAAGACGTCGTAAGGACTTTCGTCGTGATGACTCTTGACGTCGGCCAGCGAGAACAGTTCGTCCAGACCCGGGATGATCGACAGCTCCTCGGCCTGGATGGAGTCGAGGCCCGCCCAGTTAAGTACGGCGATCGCGTGCTGCTGGATGTCGCGCCAGTTCTCTTCGAGCCGCCGCTGGGGGTCGATCTCTTCGGCCCACAGATTCGGCGCGACCTCGCTCGGCTCGGGGCCCAGCTCGGCAGCGAAGGCGTCGGCGAGCGAATGCGCCGGATCGGTCGACATGATGAGGGTCTTCCGTCCACTCGCAGCAATGCGGAGGGCGGTTGCGGCCGCGACCGTCGTCTTACCGACGCCCCCTTTACCGGTGAACAGAACGATCCGCATGGACGCGAGTTCAGCCCTTCTCGACGCGCTTCTTGAGATCCTCCAGGGCACCCTTCACGATCTGCTTCTCGCCCTGCCGTTTGAGGAATCCGGGAACGCTGAAACCGGGATCGATCGACAATTGGTAGGTGACATCCGTCACGTCTTCGAACTCGTCGAACTTGTACGAGCCGCTGAGCTTCTTGACATCGCCCTCGACAAGCTTCCACGAATAGCCCTTGGGCCATTTCGAGTAGTCGTACTCGAGCGTGTACTTGACCTTCCTCACCTTTGCATCGACCTCGAACCAGACCTCGGTGGCGTAACCGTCCTCGTCCGTCTCGAGGATCTTGACCTTCTTGATCTGCGGGTTCCACTCCGGGTACTTCTCGAAATCGGTTGCAACGTCGAAGATCTCTTCGGCGGTTGCGGAGATGTCGATCGAATCCTTGACGCTTTCAGCCATGTCGCCTCCGTGAGGTCAAACGCGCTCTTCTTTGCGGTGAGGAAAAGCTCTCTTGGTAGAGCGAAAGTAGCCGACATTGATGCACAACGTTCCCCCGATGTGCATCGATGACAGAAGCGGCTGATGCACGTGGCCGAAGTAGGCCCGACGAGGCTGGTACTCCTCGATGTATTCCAGAAGGTCGACGCTCCCCCGCTCGGCCTTCCCGGCCAACGTGTCGAAACAGAGATCGGGAACGGCCGGCGGTATGTGGGAGCAGAGGACGTCGACGGGGCCCAGAGACTCGACTTTCTCCCTCATGTGCTCTTCGGTGATCTCTCCGGCGACGTTCAGTGGGGTTGGGAGGGCGCCGCCGACGAACCCGAATCGCTCGCCATCCAGAATGATGACCCTAGCGTCCGCGTCGCGAACGGCGGGGCTCGACGACAAACAATGGGATACGAGGGCCGGGTTGTCGACGTTCCCAAGGATGAGATATGTCGGATCCGGAAAGACCGAGAAAACCGCGTCGTACTGTTCTCGCACCCGCCGGCCGATCTCGGCTCGCACCTCGTCCTCACGACCCGCCGTTCGCTCGACCATCGCCTGCCGCACCAGCTCGAACTGGCCCTCGGCCCGCAGGCGGATGACCTTCTCGACCGCCTCCACGGAGAACACCTCAGTGAGGATCCCGGTCATAGACGTGTAATCGATGAAGTTGATGAGGTCGCCGAGCAATAGCAGCGTCGCCCCCTCGGGAACCGCCTTCACGAGATCATCTGGAGCTCCGTGCAGATCCGAGACGACGTAGATGGACATCTAGCCATGCTATCGAGCGGATGGCGTTTTGACGCCGGCCCCCACGCGGAGTAGGAGTACGGCATGTCGAGCGGCCCCGGTTCCCTCACGCGATGACCCTCGTCCTGGTTCACGGGGGGGTCTCCGGCGTGGACAAAGCGATGCCGGGCCTGCAGGATGCGATCAGGGCGGGCGCCACACAGTCCAATGCCCTCGACGCCGCCGAGGAGGCGGTGCGCTCGCTCGAGGACCACCCCGAGCTGAACGCCGGTTACGGCGCGGTCTTGAACCGAGCCGGCGAGGTCGAACTCGACGCTGCGATCGTCGACGGCGCACGAGGGCGATGGGGCGGTGTCGCGAACGTGCGGTTCCGCAACCCCGTCTCGCTCGCCCGGATGGTGATGGAGCGCACCCCCCACGTTCTGCTCGCCGGAACCGGCGCGCAAGAAGCCGGCGTGGCGTTCGGACTCGAGGAGATGAACGAGTCGTCCCCCGAGCAGCACGAGAGATGGGCGCGGGAACGCGACGCGGGTCGCCTGGGACTCGAGTCCTACGGCCGCTCGGAGCATGTGGACACCGTCGGAGTGGTGGTTCTCGATGAGGCCTCTCGGCTCTGCGCTGCGTCCTCAACCGGAGGGGTGCTCGGGAAGCTGCCCGGCCGCGTCGGTGACTCGCCGATCCTGGGGGCGGGGACCTACGCGTCCTCCGGCGCCGCCGTCGTCGGAACGGGGGTCGGCGAATTGTTCCTCGAGACCCTCGCCTGTTTGCGCGCCGCCCGATTGATCGAAGAAGGGCTCGATCCGCAGGCGGCTTGCGAACGCACGGTCTCGCTGTTGGGCGAGCGGCAGCAGGTGGCCGCCGGGTTGCTGGCCCTGGATACCGGCGGTCGCGTCGGAGCAGCTTTCAGGGGCGGATCGTGGTCGGTGTGGGGGCCCGAGGGGCCGATCGGAGCGGTGTGTCTGGGTCCGGCACGAGACTGATCGGGGTCAGCGCGCTCCGGCGAGGGTGACCACGACCATCGCGGTCAAGAGCAGCAGGATGCCGAGCACCACGAAGAGGAAGCTACGGTCCTTGAGGATCACCGCGTAATGCCGGTGGGTCGCTTCGCGATATGCGTCGTGAGCCGTCACCGCCCACCAGCCGAAGGACACCATGAAGAAAACCCCTGCAAGCGCCTTCGATTGGGATCCGGGAGCGACAGCGGCGAGCACTGTCACCGCTACCACCAAGAACGAGATCACCCCGCGCGCGATCGCCTGGGGCCAGAGACCGAGGTAGGCGTGCCCGGCGCCGGGCAGGAACATCGAGATGAGCGTGACGGTGCCGGGGTCGCGTTGTATGACCTTCTCCTCGGGTTCCTTCAGCGTTTGGGCGAAGGTCGAGCCGCAGACGGAGCAGGTACTGACGGCCAGGGGGTTCTCCGTCTCGCACATCCGACAAGCCCACGAGATCCCCGAGTCGGTGACCTTGAAACTCTTTGGCAACGTGTCGGTGGCGGTCCCCCGCCCGTGTCCGTTACTCGAGACCGGCGAGGTGCCGACGACCCGGTCGTGGCCGGAGTGATCCGCTCCCGGAACGCGAGGCGCACCGTTCTCCGGTGCGGAGAGAGGGGCGATGCCGTTAGTGGCACCTGGGAGGGAGACGGGAGGCGCGGGGTTGCCGGCCCCCGGTACGTAAGCGGGCCGCGGGAGGGCCGAGGCGGGGGCAGCACGCCCGGCCGTCACCGGCGGGGCGACGAAACTCGTCAGGCACTGACCGCACCATTCGGCGTCGCGGGGATTCAAGCCCCCGCAGTGAGGACATCTCATCTCTCTCACATCGGTCGCGGAGGGGGGGGCCTGTAGTCCGGAGTGGCGGTTTTGGCCTTTTCTTCGTGACTATCCGTAAGAGTGGTCTGCGTTTGGATAGGTCCCGTCGGCCACCTCGTCTGCGAACGTCCGGGCGGCGGTCTCGATGGCGTCTCCGAGATCCGCATACCGCTTGACGAACTTGGGGGGTCGCCCGTCTGTGAGGCCCAGGAAGTCATGGAACACGAGGACCTGGCCATCACACTCCGGCCCGGCGCCGATCCCGATCGTCGGAACGGCGAGGCCAGTGGTCACCTCACGCGCCAGGTCACTGGGGACGGCCTCGAGGACGAGCGAGAAAACACCGGCGGCCTCCAGGGCCTTGGCGTCCTCGATGATCCCGTGTGCGGCCTCTTCATCACGACCCTGAACCTTGTAGCCGCCAAGCTGGTTCACCGATTGGGGGGTGAGTCCTAGGTGTCCCATGACGGGGATGCCGGCCTGGACCATGCGGCCGACGAGATCGGTCACACGCGCCCCACCCTCCAGCTTCACCGCGTGAGCGCCCCCCTCTTTCAACATCCGTCCCGCATTGTGGATGGCCTCATCGCCGGATGCCTGGTAGCTCATGAACGGCATGTCCGCGACCACCAGGGCTTCGGTCGCTCCCCGAGCTACCGCGGCCGAGTGATGCACGATGTCGTCCACAGTCACCGGGAGGGTGGAGTCGTGCCCAAGCACGACCATGCCCAGGGTGTCCCCCACCAACAAGACCGGTATCCCCGCGCGGTCCAGTAGACGGGCGGAGTGGAAGTCGTAGGCGGTGAGCATCGCGAATCGCTCGCCCCGCTCTTTGAACGCGCGCACGTCACGCACGGTGATGGACACTGTCGCCTCCTCGAAGGTAGCCGCAGTCTTCATACGATGATACGCCCCTCGTCGCCGAGCGACCCGCGGGCCGGAGCCAAACGGACTCGTCGACGATGGGACGAACAACGGAGCGCTCGCCTATGCGGGGATGGCTACTTCCGTTGAGGAGCCTTCATCGGGGCCGAGGACGGAGAGTCCTTCCTGTACATCTCCTCGATGTGCTCGTTGTAGTTCTCGCCGATCTGCTTCCGCTTGACCTTGAGGGTAGGCGTGATCTCGTTCTCTTCCTCGAGGAAGTCCCGGTCCAGGACCCGAAACTTCTTCACGCCTTCCACCCGCGCCAGCGAGTTGTTTACCTCGTTGATGGCGGCTTCGATCTCCTTCAAGGTTCTCTCGTCGCCCGCGATACCGGCCACGTCGGATGCGTCCACCCCATGCTCTTTGGCCCACCCGGGTGCCTTCTCCTCGTCCAACGTGATGATCGCCGTGAGGAACGGGCGCCGGTCTCCGATCACGACCGCCTGAGAGATCAGATCGTGGAACTTGATCTTGTTCTCGATCTCCTGTGGTGCGATGTTCTTGCCGCCCGCGGTGATGATCAGGTCCTTCTTGCGGTCCGTGATCGTGAGGTAGCCGTTGCCGTCGAGTTTCCCCACGTCTCCGGAACGCATCCACCCTTCGTTGTCGAGGAGCTCCTTCGTCGCCTCTTCGTTCTTGTAGTAGCCCTTCGTCACGTTGCCACCGCGCGCGAGGATCTCGCCGTCCTCCGCGATCTTCACTTCCATGCCCGGAAGGGCGGGCCCGACCGTGCCGATGAGGATGGCGTCCGGCGGGTTCCAGGTGGTGGGCCCGGTATCCTCCGACTGCCCATAGCCTTCGGCGATCTTGAGGCCGATCGAGTGGAAGAACCACAGGAGCTCGGAGTTGATGGGAGCGGCAGCCGACAGCGAGAGCTCACACTGTCCGAGCCCGATCGCCGAGCGCACCTTGTGAAGCACCAGCTTGTCGAGGAGTGCGTGTTGTAGACGGGCGCCGAGTCCGAGCTTCGCGTCGGTCATCTTCCCGCCTTGTCGCACGGCCTCTTGCTCCGCCTCCGTCACTGTCCGTCCGAGCGCGATGGCCTTCTTGGCGAGCTTCGTCTTGCGGTCGTCCGGATCGGCCTGGGCCATCTTCGCCTGGATGCCCGCGTAGAACTTCTCCCACACGCGCGGCACGCCGAAGAAGTACGTCGGCTCGCACTCCTTGAGGTCCTCGAGCAGCGTCTCGATCGATCCGGCGAACCAGGTTTGGGTGCCGTAATAGATCTGGAGCATGTGCGAGATCATCCGCTCCGCTATGTGAGAGAGCGGTAGGTAGGAGAGCGCGCGACCCTTCTCCGCGTCGGCGATGGGGATCTGTTGCTGGGAGTGAGAGGCCGTCCACCAGATGTTCGAGTGCGACAGCATGACGGCTTTGGGGGGGCCGGTCGTTCCCGAGGTGTAAACGAACGTAGCCAGGTCGTCGGGCGTCACCGACCCGAGCGCCGCATCGAACTTCGAATCGTCCACGTCCTTGCCGCTCGCGAGCAACTCGTCCCAGGTCATGACGAAGTCCCCGTCGGCGTCCCCGTCGTAGCCATCGAAGACGATCACCTTCTCGAGAGCGGGAAGCTCCGAACGCATCTTGAGCACCTTCTCGAGTTGCTCGGAGTCCTCGACGATCGCCACCTTGGACTCCGAATGCTCGATGACGTAAGCGACCTGGTCCGCGGAGTTGGTCACGTAGATCGGTGCCGTGGTGCCGCCGAGCGACATGCACGCCACGTCGGCGTAGAACCATTCTGGCCGGTTGTGGGACAGGAGACTCATCTTGTCCGCATGCGAGAAACCAAGCGCCAGCAAGCCCTTAGCGGCGCGCTTGGTGATATCGCCGTACCCCTGCCACGTGACGTCTCGCCACCCGCCGTCGCTCTTGTGGCGTAGAGCGACCCGTTCGGGGTGTTCCCCCACGCGCTCCCAGAACCGCCCGACGATCGTCTCAGCCATCACGTCCCCCTTGCCAGCACGGATTCGATTCGTTCGTATATCCGAATCTTGTCCGACCCGACCCCTATTGACAAATCAAGTTCACCCGCGGGGCGCTGCGGGGGAGAACTCGATGGCGTTCCGGATCCGTTCATCGATCGGGGGGTGCGTGTAGAGAAGCCACGTCGCCACCGCTGGGGGCCTGAGGTCCGCCAGGTTCGAGAACGCCAGGCGGCGGAACACTCGCACGGCGGTTTCGGGGTCGTCCGTCAAACGCAGGGCGATCCGATCCGCCGTCGCCTCCTGATTGCGAGACAGCGCGTTCTCGACGGGCAACGCCACAGCGCCTGCGATAAGGGCGAACAGGAGCAGCAGAGGCAGGGCGCGGAGGTCGCGCACGCCCGAGGCCCCACCCCAACTCCAGAGCCCGGGAAGGGTCCGAGCGATAAGGGTCAGAGCACCGAATCCAAGCAAGAGACCGATCGAGGACACCAGGACGCCTTTGAGCACATGTCCCTCGGCCTCGTGACCCAGTTCGTGAGCCGCAACGAAGAGCGTCTCGTCCTCGCCACCGCGTTCGACGAGGGTGTCGTACAGAACCATCCGCTTGGTGCCGCCGAGCCCGGCCACGTAGGCGTTCTCGGCAGTCGTTCGCCGGCTTGCATCGGACACCAGGACGGCATCAACCTCGACGCCCGCACGGCGCGCCATCGTCTTGATCCGCGCTGCGAGAGCTGCATCCTCGAGCGGGGTGAACCGATTGAAGAGCGGAGCGATGGCGACGGGCCACAGGAAGACGAGCGCCGCGGTCAGCACCGTGAATCCCGCCCACCCCCAGACCCACCAGGAGCCGGGCCTCCAGCGCACGATGCCGAAGAACGCCGCCGCGACGATACCGGCCGTGGCGGAACCGACGAGGGTTCCACGAAAGGTGTCCCCGACCCACCCGCCGAGTTCCTGGGTCGACAAGCCCCAATCGCGCGCCACGATAAAGCCCCGGACGAACCCCACAGGCAGTAAGGCCATCGTCACGATCACCGCGATGGCGATACCGACCGCGGCCGCGTGCACCAGGATCCCGCCCGGAAGCCGCTCGACCGCTCCCACGAGCCGCCCGAAGGGTCCGCGCGCCAGCACGAGCAGCACGACGATCTGGGTTACGAGGGTCACGGCCAGGGCTAGGTAGCCCGGCCCCCGAAAGGCCGCATGTCGCGCGACCTGCGCATCCGTGAAGGTTGGGCCGAGCGAAGGATCGGTCGCGGAGCGACCCGGGCCGGCATCCCGGACGTTCGCCGGCGTGCGAGAGACCAACGCGACGGCGACCGCCCCGGCGACGGCGACCAGGGTCACGATCGCGATCGCTCGCCAGCTGCTCACGGTCTCACCCTAGCCAAGAGCTTCGTTTAGCCGGCGCGCGCCTCGCCCCGTCCACGCTCCCCCTCTGTGGGGTTCGAAGCCCCTTCGGAGCGCGGCCGGAACTTGAGCACCGGTATCAGCCCGGCGCCGGAGAGGGTGCGGAGGGAGGAATCGAGGTTCTCGTCGATCTCGACCGGTCCCGTGGGGGGATGAAGCATGGCGGTGACGAGGCAATCGTCGCAGTGCTCGGAGCGGTACATCTCGCATTCGGCGCAGTCGATCCTCATTTCGGTGCCCTCCCTCTCTCGGCGGGGCCCCGGGATGCCCCCTGCCTCGCCCTTTCGGTTCACGGCCACAACGTAGCGAAGCCCTGCGACAAATAACCCGCTTAGCGGATCAGAACCATGAATTGAGATGAAGTGGCGATGGTGGCCCCCTGCGCCGCAGCCCGCTCCTGAAGCTCCCTGTCGCTGGTCACCACGATGACCGGTACCGTGGGCCACTTCTCGAGCAGAGCTACTAGATGATCGTCCGCCGTCTCGGCCGCCGATGAGTATTCGACCGTGACCGGCCCGCTCTTCTTTCTCGAGGTTCGAGGAGGCACTTCGGAACCATCGAACACCACCGTCGCCTGGACGTTCTTCTTGCGAGCGAGCCGGGCGACCCCGTCGACGACGCGCTCCCGCTGGCTCTCGAGATCCAGCTCGCCGTAGGCGCCCTCGGCCTTGGACACGTTGTATCCATCGACGAGCAACCGGACTCCCTCCGTCTGCAACCATGCCGCCAGAGATTCCGGCGCGTCGTCGAAGAGTCCCTTCGGCGCGCGCAGTCGCGAACGCTTGCCGGGGGGTGCCGGAGTCGTCTTCGTTCTGGATGAACGTCGCGCCCGCGCGACTTGGGCTTCGGTCTCGACCTCACGGATACGAGTCTTGAGCGTGCGTACGGTCCTACGAACCTCTTTGAGCTCCGCTCGCGCGTCGTCCCTGTCGGATGCAGCCTTCTCGCCGGCACGCCGGTTCTTGCGCCGATCGCGTTCGAGCGCCAGCTCCGCCTTCTCGGCCGCGGCCTGCGCCTCAGTTCGCGCTCTCTCAGCGGCCGTGACGCGCTTCTTCATGTCTTGCAGATCCGTCATCAGCTCCGCATGGACGAGACGCTCGCTGGCTGCCGCGGCGCGCGCCGACTCCTTGACCCCCTTGAGCTCCTCGCGGACCTTGCGAACCTTCGCTCGTTCTCGTTCGAGTTGTGCCTCGAGTTCCACGACCTTCTCTTCCGCGCCCTTCGGCGGCGCCTTCTTGTGGCGCGAGTGACGCTCGAGCTCGGATCTCCACCCTTTGGGTCTTTCGCACGCGAGCCGCAGGATCTCCTTGTCTCTCTTCGAGATCGAGGGCTTACCGTCATCGAGCCAGTCAACTAGCCTTCTCCGAAGGGCATCGTGCTCGAGCCGCGCCAGCAAGTCCGCGCGATGTCGCGTGGCGAGAGTCTGTTGCCTGAAACCCTTGAACCGACGCAGCGGTCCGGGCAGCTCGTGGGCGGGCGTCGCACCGATGTAAGCGCCGAGCGAACGGGCGAGGGAGATCGCGATGTCGTCGGGTACGGAGCGCATCTAGATCGCGCCCGCGTCCTTGAGCCTCTCGTGGCCGGCCCGGTCGATGCCGAACTCCGCCAGCACCTCCTGAGTGTGCTCGCCAAGATCTGGAGGCGAGCGCCTGACGACGCTGCCGCCCGTGGAAGAGCCCATCTTTATGGGATTCCCGATATGGCGGATCACCCCCACCGAAGGCACCTCTTCCTCCACGACCATCGAGTGCCCTCGTATCTGCTCTTCTTCGAGAGCCTCATTTAGGTCGTTCACTGGCGCCACGCATACATCCCGGCCCTCGAACAACTGCATCCATGCCTTCCTCGTTCGACTCCGAAAGATGGCCTCGAGTTCCGCGACCACGGCGTTCTTTCGCTCCCCCATAGCGAACGCGTCGTGGTGCAGATCCAACCTGTCGAGAACGAGGCAGAGCTCGTGCCAGAACTGCGGCTCGAGGGCAGCCACCGTGAGATAACCGTCGGCGGCCGGATACACGCGATAGCAAGGGTAGGCGCCGGAGAGTGGCATCCGGCCCCGTTTGGGAACGTCGCCGGTAGCGAAGAATCCCGCCGCGTGCAGCCCCAGCCACGACACGACCCCGTCCAACATCGAGATATCGCAGAAGTCCCCGCGTCCCGTGACGTCGCGCTGGCGCACAGCCGCCAGGATCGCGATCACGGCCGCCATCCCGCCTCCACCCAGGTCCCCGATCTGGACCCCGGGGAGCGTCGGCGGACCGCCCTCGGGACCCGTGATCGAGAGAGCTCCCGACAAACCGATGTAGTTGGCGTCGTGCCCTGCCTCTTGCGCGCGCGGGCCATCCTGCCCGTACCCGGTGATAGCGCAATAGACCAGCCGGTCGTTCCGTTCCCGCAGGGCCTCCCAACCCACACCGAGGCGGGCCATGACCCCCGGACGGAAGGACTCGACGACGACATCCGAGGTCGCCGCCATCATCAGGAACACGTCCCTACCGGCAGCGCTCTTGAGGTTCAGCGTCAGCGACCTCTTGTTGCGGTTCAAAGCCACGTGTCCTGCCGATAGCTGCCCCATCATCGGCGGCGTCCAGCGGATGTAATCGCCCTTCCCCGGTTCCTCTATCTTGACGACGTCCGCCCCCAGGTCCGCGAGCAACAAGGTCGCGTACCCGCCCGGGAGGAGCCGGGTCAGATCGAGAACCCTGATGCCCGCTAGAGGGAGGGTCACGGCCTCGGGTTGTCGGGGACCGTACTGGCCTCGACCTCGATGATGGCATCGCTCCCGCCGCACCACCGGCACACGACGCGCTCGACGGTACGGGACAGGATCTCCTCCTCCTCCACCGACATGCCCCCGGCCAGCGTGAAGTGCTGGAAGGCTCTTACCCTCTTCGTCTCGAAAACGTCGAAGCGCGTCTTGTTCCCGCACGCATCGCAGCGGTAG
>JACCXF010000346.1 GCA_013697295.1 Actinomycetota bacterium
CAGATCGAAACGGTCGGCCCGCCTTCTAGAATGGCCGGGAGCCGGGATGGAGGAATCGGGAGACTCGATGGATTCAAAATCCATTGCCTTCACGGGCGTGCGGGTTCGAGTCCCGCTCCCGGCACGACGCGGTCATGCGACGCGATCCGACCTGGGCGCAGCTCTCGACGGCTCGCGCTTTCCAGGACGAGTTCGATCTTCACTTCCCCCTCATCTCCGCTGCTGCGGAGATGATCCCTTTCGCAGATGCTTCCTTCGATCTCGTCATCTCCGAGTACGGCGCCAGCATCTGGAGCGATCCCTACCGCTGGATACCTGAAGCCGCACGCGTTCTGCGACCCGGCGGTGCGCTCATCTTCCTCGTGAACGACACGCTCCTCAAGCTGTGCGCCGAGGACGACGAGAACGGGGACTGGATACGCCTCCTGCGGAGGAACGGTTTCGAGGTTGAGGACCTGATCGAGATCCGCCCACCCGACGACGCCACATCGCGATACAAGTTCGTGTCTCTTGACTGGGCACGCCGTTGGCCCTCTGAGGAAGTGTGGAAGGCCCTCAAGAAGTAGACATCGGACGCTCCGTCGCCCAGACCCGGGCCTTCCCCGGCGGGGCTTGCACCCCTATACTTTTCGGCCCATGAAGGTTCAGAAGAATCTCTCGGAGATCTCGGAGCGGCTGAGCAAGGCGCGCGAGGAATTGCGCATCGCCGAGGAGCAGGTCCTGTTCCAGAGCGACGTGATGGAGGACGCCAAGACCCGCATGCTCGTTTCCGAAACCCCCCTCGCCGACCGTGAGTTCCGCACGGCGCGGGACGACTACGAGCGCCTGGTCGCGCAGCGTGGACGGGCCCAAGCCGAGATCGTCGAGCTGCAGGGCGAGCAGGACCGGCTGCTCGACCGCATGCTCGGCCCTCGTTCCTAGGTGCCGGCCTCCTAGGTGCGGGCCCCAACCCCTCGAGCCGACACCGTCCTGATCGCCGAGGACGAGGCGATCATCAGGCTCGACCTCAAGGAGATGCTCGAGGAGGAGGGCTTCGACGTGGTGGGCGAGGCATCCGACGGCGAGGCAGCCATCGATCTGGCGCGCGAGCACCGGCCGGACCTCGTGATCATGGACATCAAGATGCCTGGCCTGGACGGCCTGAGCGCCGCCGAGCGGATCGTCGAGGACGAGGTCTCGGCCGTGCTGATCCTGTCGGCCTTCTCGCAGAAGGATCTCGTGAGGCGAGCCGCCGAGGCGGGCGCGATGGGGTACCTGGTCAAACCGTTCCAGAAGTCGGATCTGCTCCCGGCCATCGAGGTTGCGCTGGCTCGACAGGCGGAGCTGATCGCCGTCAAGAACGAGGCGAGCGACCTCGCCGATCAGCTCGAGACCAGGAAACTCGTCGATAGGGCGAAGGGCCGGCTGATGGACGAGCGGGGGATCAGCGAGGCCGAGGCTTTCCGAACCATCCAGAAGAGGGCGATGGACGAGCGGCGCCCGATGAGGGACGTGGCAGAAGACGTTTTGCTCGCGTGATGGTCCGCCGGAGATCGCGGTTGCGAAAAGGGGGAGACACTACCCCTCGTTTCTCCTACACTTGTAGTAGACAGGAGGTGGAATCGCACGGGCGCCGAGGTTTCCTCGTGTGGGACTGGACTTCGAAAGGGTGATAGGTAGAATGTCGGCGCTCTGGGAGGTCCTGCCTGTTTTGCTGTCGTTTAGGGGGCCGCGCTTCAGCGACGGTTCTGTTCTAGTAAGGGGGAACGAATGAAGAGATCCAAGTGGAAGGTTCTTCTCGCGCTGCTGGCCGCGCTCTCGCTCGTAGCCGCAGCCTGCGGTGGCGACGACGGAGACGGCGACACCGGGGGCGGGGGGGAAGAAGTAGAGAAGGTTCCCGTGTCGGTTTACTTCCAGGGAGCGCTGACCGGCCCGTACAACTATCTGGTCATCCCGAGCTTCCAGGGCGCGCAGCTTCGCTTCGACGAGCTCAACGAGGACCCCGAGTTCCCGGCCGAGATCACCCTCAAGGAGGGCGACACGCAGGGTAGCCCGGACAACGCGCCGCCGGTGGTCGAAGAGGTCGCCAGCGACACCGAAACGGTTGCTGTGGTCGGACCCGGATTCTCGGGCGAGTCGGCGGTGTCGGGCGACACGTATAACGACTCGGCAATCCCGTTCATCTCCCCGTCGGCCACTGGTGTGGCGCTGGCCGAAGAGGGCTGGGACTACTGGTATCGCGCGATCGGTAACGACGCGGGCCAGGGCGGACTTGGCGGCCAGTACCTCGCCAAGGAGATAGGCGCGACCAAGCTGTTCGTCGCCGACGACAAGTCGGAGTACGGCCAGCCCCTCGGGGACGCCGTTGCAGAGGCCGCGGAGGCTGAGGGCGTCGAGATCGTGGGACGCCAGGGAGCGGCGGCGGGTGCAGATGATTACTCGGCTCTGATCTCCGACGTCCAGGCGTCGGGGGCCGACGCCTTCTATTTCGGCGGCTACGACGCCGACTTCGCGAAGATCGTCGATCAGGCGGTCGAGGCCGGCTTCGAGGGCACGATGATGTCGGGTGACGGATCTGTCTCGGACACATTCATCGAGAGCGCCGGAGATTCGGCAGAGGGCGTTCACCTCAGCATCCCGTCCGACTTGGGCGGCGACTTCGCAGAGCAGTACAACTCCGAGTACGGCGGCGAGGCATCGACGGTGCCGGTTTACGCGGCCGAGGGGTACGACGTCGCCAGCCTCATCGGCGAAGGCATCAAGTCCGCCATCGAGGGTGGTGCGGAGGACGCCGAGACCATCCGCGAGGGAATCAAGGAGTATCTCGACGGACTCGTCGATGCTCCGTTCGAGGGAGTCGCCAAGTCCTACGCATTCGACCCGGAGACGCACGAGCTTGCGGCGGAGGACGTCGCCGAGCTGTTCTTCTTCTACGAGGTGAAGAGCGGCGAGATGACGGAAGTGGGTAACGCGGTCGACCTGGGCCTGAGTCTTGAGCTCTAAGAGTCGCATCTGAGCACGTAAGGAAGGAGGAAGGGCGAGTCGACTCGCCCTTCCTCCTTTACGATCTGCTGGCTCGAGGATCAGAAGGGAACCGGGGTGGAGTTCTTCAGCAATTTCGTTGACCAGTTCTGGCCGCAAACCCGCAACGGCCTGACTCTGGGCTCGATCTACGCCATGATCGCCCTGGGCTACACCATGGTCTACGGAGTGCTGCAGCTCATCAACTTCGCGCACTCCGAAGTATTCATGGTCTCCACATTCACGACCCTGTTCGCGTACCGGGACTGGTTCAATGTCGTCGCCCCCGCGTCGGGCGTTGGACTGTTGGTGCTGCTGATGGGCGGCCTCATCCCTGCGATGATCTTCTCAGCCGTCCTTGCGGTACTGATCGAGCGCTTCGCTTACCGGCCGCTGCGAAAACGAGGAGCACCGCGATTATCGTTCTTGATCAGCGCCATCGGGGCTTCTTTCTTCATCCAGTACCTCTTCGTCCTGATGGACGGGCAGCACTCGCTGATCTTCTTCGACCTTCCGAACATCGCGGGGCCAAGCCCGCAGACGGTCCCCACCGTGATGGAGACATCGACTGTGTTCACGGTGTTCGATACGCCGTTCAGCAACAAACGGGTCATCGTGATCCTCGCGGCAGCACTCATGCTGTTCGTGCTGGACCGCTTCGTGCGCCAGACCAAGATGGGTCGCGGCATCAGGGCCGTTGCTCAGGATGCAGAGGCTGCGTCGATGATGGGCGTGGACATCAACCGGGTGATCGTGGTCACGTTTGCGGTCGGGGGGTTGATGGCCGGCGCAGCCGGGTTCCTCTACATCCTCGTCCTGGGTGTGCCGGCGTTCTGGTTCATCGGCTTCCTGCCTGGGATCAAAGCATTTACCGCCGCGGTCCTCGGCGGGATCGGCAACATCCGCGGAGCCATGGTCGGTGGGCTTCTGCTCGGACTCGTCGAAGCGTATTCGGTGCCGCTTTTCGGAGCGGAGTGGACGGATGTCACCGCTTTCGTCGTGCTGGTTCTGGTCTTGTTGTTCCGCCCGACGGGCATCATGGGAGAGGAGGTCGGCAGCTGACGTGGCCGAGGAGACGCCCGTGAAACAAGACCGAACCCCGTCCGACGACGAAGCCGGACGGCCCGCCAGGAAGCAAACATGGCAGCGCCGGTGGCGCGAGCGGAAAGCAGACCTGCGGGAAAAGCGCATCACGCAAACGGTCCGGCTACGCACGACGATCTCCAAGGATCTGCAACCCGTAACGGGCCCGTTGGCAAAGCTGCGTGCGAAGATCGAGGAACACCGCAAGTGGACCCATCCGCTGATCGGGTTCCTATTGATCGCGGTGGCAGCGCTTCTGCCGTATCTCGACGACTGGATGGACCTCCCCTTGTGGGTGTCGCGCGTGACCAGCGGCAGCGCGCTTGCTCGCTTCGCACTGTTCGCACTGTTCGCTCTCGGGCTCAACGTGGTGGTGGGGTTTGCGGGTCTACTCGACCTCGGGTACGTGGCGTTCTGGGCTCTCGGCGCTTATACCGCTGGGATCGCTACCGGTGCGCACAGCTTCACTCAAGCCCGCATCTCGGGTACCGAGGAGGGCGCCGAGCCGGTATTCGCGATGTGGATGTGGGGAATCCTGCTGCTCGCGCTCGTGGTGGCCGTCATCGCAGGGGTGATCCTGGGGTCCCCGACACTGCGATTGCGCGGTGACTATCTCGCCATCGTTACCCTCGGATTCGGCGAGATCATCCGAATCACAGCCAACAACCTCGACGGGATCACGGGCGGGCCGCGCGGAGTGCGCAATGTCCCGCATCCGCGAATAGAGGCGGGAGGCATCAACGTAGAATGGGGAACTCTCCTGGACGTGAAATATTACTGGCTGTTACTGACGCTCGTCGTGCTTTGGGTTATCGCGATCCGATTGCTCGATCACTCGCGGATCGGACGAGCATGGGTCGCCATCCGCGAGGATGAGGTGGCCGCGGCCGCGATGGGAGTGCCGATCGTCAAGATGAAGCTGGCGGCATTCGCCATCGGAGCGTGCACTGCCGGCGTCGGAGGGGTCGTTTATGCGGAGCAAGTTGGGTTCATCAGCCCCCCGACCTTCAACGTGGTGCAGTCGATCCTTATCCTGAGCATGGTCGTCATCGGAGGCATGGGTTCGATCCCCGGCGCCATCGTCGGCGCCGCCATAGTCGTGTTGCTGCCCGAGATGTTCCGTGGTCTCGAGGACTACCGCTTCTTCGTGTTCGGGCTCGCCATCGTCCTCATGATGATCTTCCGACCCCAGGGCGTTCTGCCTTCGAAGCGTCGCAAGGCCGAGCTCCTGGGCGAATCCCAAGGCGAGCAACTCTACGATGCGTCCCACGCAGGAAGCTGATAGCGGCGATGGCGATACTCGAAGCGAAGAAGGTCACCAAGAATTTCGGGGGCCTCACCGCCGTAAAGGACATCGATATCGACATCCAACCGGGTGAGATACGCGGCTTGATCGGCCCCAATGGAGCGGGCAAGACGACTCTGTTCAACCTCATTACCGGGATCTACCCGCCCACGAAGGGCGAGGTCATCTTTGACGGCGAAGACATCCTCGCCGTCAAGTCGATGGGCTTCAGAAAGCGACAGCGCAAGCCGCACGAGATCACTCAGGCCGGCATCGGACGCACGTTTCAGAACATCAGACTGTTCCAGAACATGACTGCGATCGAGAACGTAACCGTGGGCCGCGACGCACATCACCGGCAGAACGTTTTCGACGCGATCTTTCGAACCCCGCGCATGCGTAAAGAGGAGCGCGACGGTCAGGAGGCGGCCGAGCGGATCCTGAGCTTCGTCGGCATCCACGAGTATGCCAACGAGCTGGCCGGGAACCTGTCCTACGGGGATCAGCGCAGGGTCGAGATCGCCCGCGCTCTCGCCACTCAGCCGAAGCTCCTTCTGCTCGATGAGCCTGCCGCGGGGATGAACCCCACCGAGAAGTCGCGGCTCATGGAGCTCATAAGCAAGATCCGCAAAGAGGACGTCACCGTTCTTCTCATCGAGCATGACATGAAGGTCGTCATGAACGTCTGCGATCGCGTTGCCGTACTCGACCACGGCGAGAAGATCGCGGACGGGAAGCCGGCGGAAGTGCAGCGCGATCCCAAGGTCATCGAGGCATACCTGGGCGCCGGGGCGCAGGCACACGGCGGAGAACCGTCGATGGAG
Organism: Actinomycetota bacterium; assembly: GCA_013697295.1. Lineage (GTDB taxonomy): Bacteria > Actinomycetota > CADDZG01 > CADDZG01 > WHSQ01 > JACCXF01. Next base: position 6,193 of record JACCXF010000346.1, read on the forward strand.
GATGTCACCTCAGACGACTCTTCACCCTCTGCGCCCTCGGGAGATGCGAATGCCTGAGGCCATGCTCGAGCTCAAGAACGTGGTGGTCCGCTATGGGGGCATCGAAGCGGTCCGAGGGATCTCCATCAACGTTTCACAGGGTGAGTTCCTAACCCTCATCGGAGGGAACGGCGCGGGCAAGTCGACAACGCTGAGAACGATCTCCGGAGTCAAGAAACTTGCCGAGGGAGAGATCTACTTCGAGGGAGAGCGGATCGACGCGTTGCCGTCGCACGAGATCGTCGAGATGGGACTCTCGCAGGTCCCGGAAGGACGGCACATATTTCCCCGCATGAGCGTACGAGAGAACCTGTCGATGGGGGCGTTCAGCCGCAAGGGTGGAAAGGCTCTCAGTGAGGACTTCGATCGCGTCTTCGAGCTCTTCGCGGTGCTGAAGGAACGCGAAAAGCAGATGGGGGGGACGCTCTCCGGGGGCGAGCAGCAGATGCTCGCCGTGGGGCGCGCTCTTATGAGCCACCCACGGCTCTTGATGCTCGACGAGCCTTCGATGGGCCTCGCGCCCTTGTTCGTGGAGAAGATCTTCGACCTGCTTCGAAAGGTCCACGAGCAGGGAACGACGATCTTGCTGGTCGAGCAGAACGCGCAGGTGGCGCTACAGATCGCCGATCGAGGTTACGTTCTCGAAACCGGAGAGATCGTTCTCGAGGACGATGCCGACAAGCTCCTCACGAACGATCAGGTGCGAAAGGCTTACCTCGGCGAGGGGTAA
>JACCXF010000010.1 GCA_013697295.1 Actinomycetota bacterium
GCTCGGCGAGCCTCGTCGGAGCAGCCCGCCGCGCACGGGCATAAGAACAGGGGGCCAACCCCCCGCCACTTAGCCAGCCACAGCCTCCAAAATCTCGTCGGAGATATCGAAGTTCGCGTACACGTCCTGGACGTCGTCGAGCTCTTCGAGGGAATCGACGAGGCGAAGGACCTTCTTCGCGTCGGATTCGTCGAGCGCGATCGTGGTCTTCGGCACCTGGGTCAGATCGCTCGACTCGATCGCCATCCCCGCCCCCTCGAGCGCGTCCCTCACCGGCTTGAGAGCATCCGGAGGAGTTATCACCTCGATGGACTCGTCGGAGGACCGCACATCCTCGGCCCCGGCATCCGCCGCGATCAAAAAGACATCGTCCTCGGAAGCTGAGGAACCCGAGACGATCACGATCCCCTTCGGTTCGAACATCCAAGACACCGCCCCCGGTTCGGAAAGCTTCCCGCCGAACCCGTTGAAAGCGCTGCGAACATCCTGTGCCGCGCGGTTGCGGTTGTTCGTAAGGCAATGAACCAGGATCGCGACGCCGCCGGGACCGTAGCCTTCGTATGAGGTCTCCTCGTACGACTCTCCTTCGAGCTCTCCTGTGCCTCGCTTGATCGCGCGCTGGATGTTGTCGTTGGGGACCGAGCTTTCCTTAGCCTTCTGAACGGCCGCCGCCAGCGTTGGATTCGAATCGACGCTGCCGCCACCTTCGCGGGCAGCTACCTCGACGAAGCGCAGCAGCTTGCCCCACATCTTCGAACGCTGAGCATCCGCGGCGCCCTTCTTGCGCTTGATCGTCGACCATTTCGAGTGACCGGACATCTAGGAGCCGGCCATGGCAACGAAGAGCTCGTGGATCCGCGCATCCCCCGTCATCTCCGGATGGAAGCTCGACGCCATCATGTGTCCCTGGCGTACGAGCACGGGTTGATCGTCGCACGAAGCCAGTACCTCGACGTCATCACCCACCCGCTCGACGGCGGGGGCGCGGATGAAAACGGCGCGAAAAGGCTCGTCGAGACCGGCGACCGTGAGATCCGCCTCGAACGAGTCGACCTGACGCCCGTATGCGTTCCGGCGAACGGCCATGTCCATCACTCCAAGGCGGTGCGGAGCGTCCTCGCGGCCCGCGATGTCGGTCGCCATCAAGATCATCCCGGCACAGGTTCCATATAGGGGCATCCCGGAGCGAACGCGCTCGCGCAGGGGCTGCAGCAGCTCGAACCTATCCAGCAGCTTCCCGATAGTGGTGGACTCCCCGCCCGGAAGAACGAACGCGTCCACGGACGCAAGCTCGTCCGGTCGCTTGACGATGGTCGCGGTCGAGCCCGCGGATCCCAGCGCGATCAGATGCTCGCGCACGTCCCCCTGCAGACCCAGAACGCCGACCTTCATCGAGCTGCTACCAGCCTCTGGAAGCCAGGCGCTCGGACTGCGGTATGTCGCTCACGTTCAGACCCACCATCGCTTCGCCTAGCGAACGGGACACCTTCGCGATGATCTCTGGCTCGTTGAAGTAGGTCGTGGCCTCGACGATGGCTTTCGCGCGTACCTCCGGGTTGCCGGATTTGAAGATGCCCGAACCAACGAACACGCCATCCGCTCCAAGGTGCATCATCATCGCCGCGTCCGCCGGAGTGGCGATGCCTCCGGCGGTGAACAACACCACAGGCAGCTGCCCGGTCTCGGCGAGCTCGCGAACGATCTCGTAGGGAGCGCCCAGCTCCTTGGCCGCGGTCATGAGCTCTTCGGAGCCCAGTGTGGTTAGCCGCTTCATCTCCGAGGTGATAGCGCGCATGTGCCGGGTTGCTTCGACGACGTTGCCCGTCCCTGCTTCGCCCTTGGAGCGGATCATCGCCGCCCCTTCACCGATCCTTCGCAGCGCCTCTCCCAGATGCGTGGCGCCGCATACGAACGGGATGTCGTAGTCCCACTTGTTCACGTGGTGGCTTTCGTCCGCTGGGGTCAGGACCTCGGACTCGTCGATGTAATCGACGCCAAGAGCCTGCAACACCTGCGCCTCGACGAAGTGGCCAATACGGCACTTGGCCATCACGGGGATCGAAACCGTCTCCATGATCTCGGTGATCTTGTCGGGGTCGGCCATGCGCACGACGCCGCCCTCTGCCCGTATGTCAGCGGGGACCCGCTCGAGGGCCATCACCGCTACGGCGCCCGCCTCCTCGGCGACCTTGGCCTGCTCCGCGGTGGTGACGTCCATGATGACGCCGCCCTTCAGCATCTCCGCGAGCCCGCGCTTCACCCGCAGGCCTCCAGTGTCCTTCGAAGTGTCGACCATGCCCTTCCCTCTCCACGGCGATCGGGGGGCCCGTCGGACCGTCCCGGACGCTAAATAGGGCCCCTGACCTGGATGTTTGTCGCACTCATCGTAACAGGCGGCGCCCGATGCTCGACCGCGCTCACGGCCTACTTGATGGTGATGGAGCCCTTGATCGCGCCCTTCTTCGACGGAACCAGTTCGATCCAGATCGGACCGGGCTCGAACGTCATCTCTTCGCCTCCCGCCACCGTGAAGTGCGGGATCGCGCTCTTGCCCTTCATCGACCACTTGCCTTTGACGACCTTGCCGTCACGGAATAGAAGCGCGGTGCCTTTCCCTTCGAGAGAGATGTCGGGTGAAGGATTTCCCGCGACGTCGGTGATGTGTGGATCGGGACTGACCTTCACCTGTTGGACCACGAGGTTGGGCACGGCGATCTGCTTGCCCGATGTGACCGTGAAGGGTGCTCCCGCCTCGAAGCGACGCCAGGCCCCCCTGACCCAGCGATACTCGATGGTGTTGGCCGAGCCGAAGGTGAGCGTCACGCTCCGCGCCTTCTTTGACTTGCCGGCGAGATCGCCGAACTCGAAGATCTGTTCCGGGGCCTCCAGCTTCTTGGGCGCCCGTGCGCGCACCTTTTCAGTGTTCGAGAACAGACTGTGGACGTCCGTCGACCCCAGAGGGTCGCGGAAGAACGCCTGGCCGCCGTTCTCTTCGTCGAGAGCCACCAGCTTGTTCTTCTTCAGCTCGCGCTCGACGATGGAATTCGCTCCTGAGAACCCGAGGACCCGCGTGAACGGGAGAGCGAGTTGCGGATCGTCGAACCGGGCGCTCCGGATGGGGCCCACCTTTGAGCTTTCGCCGCAGTGGAAGATCGCCATGAAGCGAGTGATGCCGCCCTCGACGAGCTCTTCGTATACGAGATCGGCCTTCTCCAACCCGCTCTGAGGACGCGCTTCCGGCGAGTTCTCGATCTTGATCGCAACCGCCGGGCGGGTGACCTTGATCCCCTTGGGGATGGCCTCGCCCGTGACAGGGCAGACGGCCGGTTCAGCGGGCTCGGGCGAAGACGACTCCTCCGGCGGAGCCGCCTGTGGGTCGTCGCTATCCGAGCACGCCGCCATGCCAAGCACCAGAAGTAATACCCCGGCCACGAGAAGCCTCGGCCGCCTACTCATAGGAGAAGGAGCCCTTCACGTCGCCCTTCTGGCTCGGCACCAGGTGTATCCACGTAGAGCCCGGCGTCAAGAGCATCGTGTCGCCCGATTTCGTTTCGAACCGCACCGAGCCTTCGAGCTCCGCGCGGGTCCAGGTCCCCACGATCGCCTTGCCATCCCGGAACAGGACGGCTCGACCCGAACCGGTCTCGTCGGCGATCTCGAGCGAGGGGTTCCCGGCAACGTCCAGGATGTCGGAGAAGTTGACCTCGTGCTCCTCGATCATCACGTTGTCCACGGCGATCTGCTTGCCCGTCTCGGCCACGAACGGTTGCCCCGCCTGGCTGCGCAGGTAAGCGCCGCCCTGGAACTCGTAGGTGATCGAGGTGGCGGCGCTGAAGTCGATCTGCACCGTCGTGGCTTTCTTCGTCTTCCCCTCGAAGTCGCCGAACTCGAAGCCGTCCCCCGATGGCGCCTCGTCGAACTCCTTCTGACCCACCTTGCGCGAGCCCGCTGTGTTCGCGTAGAGAGTGTGCTCCAGAGAGATCCCGGGCCTTTCGATGCGGCGCATGGCGCTGTCTGCACTGTCCTCGTCGACGATCACGACTTCACTGTCGCCGAGGGCCTGCATGACCGGTTCGTTCGCCCCTGAGAACGCGAGGATCTTGGTGGTAGGGATCATGATGGCCGGGTCGACCGCCCGAGCGCTGCGCACCGGACCAGCTTTGGCGGCGTCGGTGCAGTGATAGATCGCCATGAAACGCGTAACTCCACCCTCCACCGCCTCCTCGTACACGACATCGGCCTTCTCGAGGCCGGAGAGGGGGTAGGCAACGGAGGCGTTCTCGATCTTCACCGCAACCGCAGGCCGGTCGAGGATCGCCTCGTCATCGGGCTCCTCGCCGGTCAAGGGACAGGTCTTCGGCGCCACGAGACCCCGGATGCCGGGGACCTTCTCGGCGCCTCCGAACAAGAAGAACGCCACGACGGCCAGGACCGCTATGCCCCCTCCGATGCCCAGGATCGCTTTGGTTCTGTTCGACAAGCTCGCTGCCCCCTCGTTCGTCTACGTCTCTTCTTTGACTCCGTGGCCGCGTCGCGGTTGCACCCGGAATCATTCTGCTGGGGCGACTCACCGCATGGGCGGCGGCCGTGGTTCGTCACCCGTCTCTCACATCGACCGAGCCTGCGCGGGACGCGAAAAATGCGCCCTCCGGCGCCGGGTCACGCTAACACGGTGGCACGACCGGGCCGCGGAAATGCGGGGCCGCAACGAAACGCTCCCGCACTCGTGGCTGGACCCCCTAGAGGTCCAGCAGAGCCGCGATCCGCTCCTCCGGCGACGCGTGTCGCTCGTCCCGGCCCACCAACCAGAAGGCCGCCCGGGGGACCGCTCCGGCGCTCGCCTTGGCCAGCGCTGCCGCCAGGGCGGGTGGGTAGCGGGTGACCGCGCAGGTCCGCAGGTCGTCATCCGGTCCAACGGGCCGGCGGAACGATCCCGCCAGCGGGCCGAGGGCTGCTTCCACTGCATAACTCCGGACGATCGACGGTTCGGTGCGGAGCAACGTCTGGGCGACGACCGCTTCGAGCTCGGTGCGCGTGAGGGCGTCGAGGAAGCTGGTCGAGATGCCGACGACCGGCGCGCCAACGTAGGAAGCGAGCGCGTTCGGCTCGCCCTCCTCGATCACGCGGATCGAAGGCTCCTTCAGGCCCAGGTCGGCGGCTACTCCCCCCACGACATTCACGAGGCGAGGATGCTCCCCCTCTCGCAACGGGCGGGCGCCTGCCCTGATTAGCACCAAGCGGGGCTGGGTCGCCACCCACGCGAGGACCGCCACGACGCCGAGGACGGCTGCGGCAACGCCAGCGAGTGAGCTCGCGAGGGCCGTTACCAGCGCGCCGATGAGCGCCGAGGCCGCGACCGCCGAGGCCGCGGGTAGCAGCCACGGCAGCGCCCGGGGCTGATGTGTCGTGACCTCTCCCCAGGACGACGCGTCCCTGCGACCGTGCGACATCTCTCCCGGCTGGTGGACCATGACGCCAGGCTACCGCCGCGTCAGCGCTCTCTCGTAGATGTCCTCGACGCCGGCGGCGAGCCGGCTCCAATCGAAGCGTTGTGCCACCTCGCGCCCGCGCTCGCCCATCCCGCGAACAACATCCGGCTGGGTCAACACATGTCTCAGACCGCGCGCCAGTCCCGCGGGTTCGTCGGGGGGAACGAGGAGAGCCGCGTCCCCCGCGACCGAGCGGAACGCCGGAAGGTCCGAGCACACGACCGGCGTTCCGGCGGCCATCGCCTCGGCGAGAACGATCCCGAAGGACTCTCCCCCTAGCCCCGGAGCACAGTAGACGTCAGCGGCTCGGAAAGCGCGCGGGAGATCCTCTTCAGACAGCTTGCCGACAAAGGTCGCTTCGATCCCAAGGCGGCGAGCGAAGGACCTCGAGAACCTCTCTTCCGGGCCCCCACCCGCGACCACGAGACGAGCGTCGAGATCGCGCAAGAACGTCATGGCCTCGATCAGGACGTCCAGGCCCTTACGTTTCTCGAGGCGTCCGAGGAACAGGACCTTCTTCCCGGGCCCGAGATCCATCGCGTCCGCGTTCGCGAAACGCTGTACTTCGACCCCATTCGGTGTGAGCTCGTACTCGCCCGGGAAGTAGCGCGAGACCAGTCCTCGCGCCGCATCCGACACCGCGGTTCGCACGGTGAGGCGTGCGGCCGCGCGCGCGAGCACGGGACGGGACGCTCTGTATCCGAAACTGCTCTCCGCAGCCGCGTGGAACGTGCCAACCGTCGGCGCATCGGCGTTCCACAGAGCCAGCAAGGACAAGCTCGGGATAAGTGGTTCGTGCACGTGAACGACCTGCGGCTCCAATGCCTCGAGTGCTCGTCGCATACCTGCGGCGGCGAGAGGCCCGAAGGCTACCGGCGCCATCGAGCCGTTCGCCGGCACCGACAAGGCGCGCCCCACGAAGGTGACGCCTTCGGGTGACTCTCCGTCCTGGCCGGACGATTGCGGCGCGAGGACCCCGATCGTATGGCCGCGCGCTTCGAGCGCTCGAGCAAGGGCGCGGACGTGACTCTGGACGCCACCGAAACGGTCCCACGAATACGGGCACACGATGGCGATGTTCAACCCTGCTTCCGATCCTCGGTCCAGAAGGGCTGGAAAACGTGCCACTCGGCGGGATGCTCGGCGATGGCGGCTTCGAGCTGGTCTGCCACTCTCTGCGTGAGCTCGGCCAGCGCTTCTCGACCCGCACTCTCGGGCAACTCGATCGGGTCGCTCATGTCGGCCTGCCACCCCCATCGCCCTCCGGGCAACCGGATGCTGTGGATGCCGGCGAACAACAACGGCACGCCGGTTCGCAACGCTATCGAGGCGGGCCCAGCTGGCAAGGTTGCGTCCCGTCCGAAGAACGTCACCCGGGGTCCGGTGCCCTTCAGATCTCTGTCACCGAGTATCGCGACGACCCGTCCGTTCTCGACCGCCTCGATCAGTTTCGACGAAACCCCACGCTCGGCGGGATGGATCGTTATCCCTAGCTTCGCCCGATGCTGGACGAAGAAATCGAACAGGCGACGAGGTCGCAACACCTCCGCCACGGTCACCACCGAGCGGCCCGAGGCGCCGGCCCATGCTCCCGCGGCGTCCCAATTACCAAGGTGACTGACAACCACGATCGCGCCTTTCCCCCGCGCCCTGACTTCGTCGATCTTGTGGGCACGAGGAACGATGAAGCGTTCGAGGAAGAAATCTTTGCCCTCCCGGACGTATCTGAAGGTCTCGAGCCAGTAGCGCGCGTAAGACTTGTAAGCCTCGACTACCAACGACTCGACATGGTCAGAGTTCGCCGCTTCCCCAGTGATGCGAGACAGATTGCGCGCCACGACCTCCTTCTTCTTTGATACCCGTGCCGCGATACCGCCGATCGCATGAAAGAGCCCGTATGCGATCCGCTCGGGCAACGCAAGCGCGACGCGCGAGGCGATCACGTACCCGTAGAAGGCGATCTGGATGAGCCACCCCTCGCCTTCGGGGCGGCGACTACGCGGCACTCTTGATCTGCCCGCGGACGTGGAACATCCGCTGGAAGACGGTGATGATCGATAGCAGCGCGAGTACGGCCAGCACGGTCGGAAGCATGAAGCTCAGGATGAGGCCCACGATCATGAGGATGAGACGCTCCGCTCTCTCGGCGATGCCGACGTTGCACTCGAACCCCAATCCTTCGGCCCGCGCCTTGACGTAGGACACGAGAAACGACGCCACCAGTGCGACGAGGGCGAGGGCCGCTACCCACGCCTGGTCCGACTGCTCCGGGCCCGGCGACACGCCGTAGAGCCAGGCGACGGGGACGAAGAACAGCGCGTCCGACAGGCGATCGGTGGTCGAATCGAGGAGCGCTCCGAACGGGGAGGCGGTGCCCTGAGCCTTCGCCACCGCCCCGTCCAGGGTGTCCCCGAGGGCCGACACGATGGCCACGAGTCCGGCCGCCAGCAAGCGGCCCTCGATGATGAGGTAGGCAACCACGACCTGGACGGCGACGTTCAGCAGCGTGATGAGGTTGGCCGACAACCCCAGGGAGCCGACCCTCGACCCCACGGGCCTCATCATGTGATCCCAGCCTCGGCGGATCCTCGCATTCAGCACCCGCGCATCCTAAGTCGGGGTGCCGCGTGGGGCCCTCCCGGCTACGATGGCTCCCTCTCGAGGACGGATATGGGGAGGTCGAGTGAAGAGTTACCCGACAGAAAACATCCGCAACGTCGTCCTCGTGGGTCACGGCGGCTCCGGCAAGACTTCGCTTGCCGAGGCCCTCCTGCATCGATCCGGCGCGACCACGAGGATGGGAAAGACCACTGAGGGGAACACCGTCAC
>JACCXF010000053.1 GCA_013697295.1 Actinomycetota bacterium
TCCGCGCCCGATCTCGGCTGATCAGCCCTGAACGACCTCCTGGAAGAGGTCGTTCCACGCGTCCTCTTCGTCCGCCGAGAGAAGCCCTCCATGCCTTCCTCGGCGAGGGCGTCGCGGGCTGCGTCCAGGATGCGGTTGCGGGTGCCGGCTCCTTTGGCCGATCGGACGATTGCCATCAGGAGTTCAGATAGGGCCGATCGGGGCGAGGGACACCCTCGACGAGCGTTGCATCGACGATGACTTCTCCTCCCAACGGATACAGGAGGCCTTCCGCGCGAACCCACTGATCCGCCTCGAAGCGTCCGGGCGGCGCGCCTACGACCCGGACCTGGATGCTGAGAGCGTCTGCTGCACAACACGAGACGAGGAAGCGTGTCAGGAGGAACTCGTCGGCGGGCATCCCAGGATCCCTGGTGACGAACCCCACGAAGCCCACCTCGGCCCCCGCCCGCTTGGTCAGCTGCTGCATGCCTTCACCGGACCTGAGCGCGGAGGCTACATCCACCAGCGTGACCTCCCCGCTCGAGATGTCGCCCGCATCGCCCGAGAAGCCGGCCGAAGCGAGACTCGACCGGCGATCGGCGGCGAACGACCCCAGAGAAGCCGGCGGGAGCGCAAGGACCGTAACGACGGGCAGGATCGTCAACCCGATCGCAAGCGCTTCCCTGCGCGTTAGGGCTTCAGGCCGCGCGGTTCTGAGAGAGAGCAGTCGGCCCGCGAGCGCAGCGGTGAGGACGATCGCTCCCACGGGAACCACCCAGTCGGTGCGGGAAGACAGATAGAGAGACGTCCGCCCGGACCCGATGAGGAACCAGAAGAGCCCGGCCCACGAGGCGAGCGCAAGAGCGCTCGCGACGCGCACGGGACTCAAGCCGGCACGGTGCACCCTCTCCGCCGGACGATCGAGTCGAGTATCGAGAGCCCTATCCAACCAGGACCTCGATCCACAGGGTTCCCATCAGCGTCACGGTGCCCACCACGAGGACGACCATTCGAAAGAATCCTTTGCTGAACGTGGCCGAGTACAGGATGCCGAGTTTCGTATCTACCATCGGCCCGAAGACGAGGAAGGCGAGCTGAGCGCCGACGCCGAACTGAACGAACGAGGCTGCGACGAATGCATCGGATTCGGAGCACAGGGACAACACGAACGCGAGCCCCATCATCGCGACGAGGGCGAGGACGGGGGTATCCGCCACCGAACCGATGATCGATTGGGGGACGAACGTCTGCAGCAGGGCCGCTGCCGCCGCTCCGATCACGAGATAGCGGCCCATGAAGAGGAAGTCGCCGGCGAGGTGCCCCGCGAAGGAGCTCCACCGGGGGCCGGACTCATGGTGGTGCTCCTCATCCGGACGGGGTCGCAGGATCTCGGAAGAGCTCCGGCCGGCCACCACCCACCCGACCGCCATCGCCGCCATCAGTCCCAAGAACGAGCGGCCCAGAACCATCGCCCACAACGTGTCCCGCCCCCGATATGCGACGTACGTCGATGCGATCACGATCGGGTTGAGGATCGGCGCCGACAGCATGAACGTCACCGCCGCCGCGGGGGACAGACCTTTGGCAGCGAGCCGTCGCGCTACCGGAACGGATCCGCACTCACAGACCGGGAACGCGAACCCCGCGATCCCCGCGACCGGAAGCTGCAGAGGTTTGGGCAGGGTGGCCATACGGTCGAAGGCGCGCGCGGGGACGAACACCTCGATCCCGGCGGAGACCACGGCGCCCATCACGATGAACGGAACGGCCTCGATCAACAACGAGCCGAAGATGATGAAGAAGTTCTGAAGGCCGGCTATCCGACCCGGATCGATCGCGCGAAGAACGAGCGCCGCGAGGGCTAACCCCCCTCCCAACAGAAGGACGTTGGTCCACGACCCGGTGCGCGGCGGCGCGGGCCTAGCGAGATCGACCATCAGCAGTACCTCGCGAACGACACGGCGATGGCGGGGAAGACGTCGGCGAAGACTCGCCGTCCCGAATGGTCCATCCGGGCGATCCGGTCGATCACTGAGTCCTCGGAGATCTCCTCGCGCGCGAGGATTCGCTGATCCAGGAAGAGTCCCCCCGGCGTCGTGGCCTCGACGATCCGCTCGCCGGTCGCGAAGCCACGCTCCACCCAGGAGGCAACGAGCCGGTGATCCAGGCGCTCTCCGGCCGGCGGCGTAGCGGACCCGGTCGCGGTCACTATCACCAGCGGGGGCCTCGGATCCCGCGAGATCGCCGCATCGATCGCGCCCAGTTCGGCGTTCATGGCCGCGGCGGAGCCATCGAGGACGATCGCGATCAGGTCGGGCACCGCATCCCGCCCGTAGCCTCGCTTCAGCAGCGCACGGACGGTCCGGGCCGCACGCCTTTGCCCGATGGTGACGTCATCGCGATCGACGTCGACGTACCAGCGGCCACCGATGAGCCCCCGGTCGGACGGATCGGGTGCCACCAGCCCGATCTTCGGCTCTCCACTCCGCTCCTCATCGAGGTCGTCCGCGAGGGTCGCGACCACCGACACCGGAGCGCCCGGCCCCCACGCCCGGACCAACCGCCCCTCATCATCCCGAAGGTTCGTGCCCGTGATCCCGTGTTGCGCCGGACGGGCCCCCGTCCCGATCGTCGCAAGGATCGCCGCCGGGTCGAGCGGCAACGACCCCGCATCGGCGTCCATGGTGAAGGTTCCATCGGCCAGCAGCTTCTCCAGATCGGGCCACGCGCCCGGAGAGCGCTCGACATCGATGCTCCCTATCCCCTTCAACACCACCTCGACCACCAAGCGCGCGGATGCGCCGTCGATCGCATCGAGCGGCCGGCCCGAGCGCACCTCCGGGTGTGGCCGCTCGAGACCGATGGCCCCGGCGATCGAGGGTGCCAACGAATCCAGCGTGGCGCCGCTCTGGAGCGTTGCACCTGCCTGGACCCCCGGCCCCGAGAAACCCAGTGGGACGCGGGCGGCGTCCGCCTCGCCCGAGGTCGAGGGCCAGATGGGCCGCGGTCCCCCGGGCCCGAACGCGGATCCGCCCCGAAGCGACAGCGGTCCCGCTACGGCCAGGACCTCGGGCGATCGTCCTTCGCGGAACCCAGCCGCGACACGCGCGCGGGTGTCCTCTGGGAGCGAGCAGAAGGGGACCCTAGCTTCCGCCTGCGCGGCCTCATCGCACGAGTGGCCGACACAGAAGACGCGTAGTACGAGGGCGGGAACCGCCAGCAGCGAGGCGACCGCCAGAAGCGCGACGAGACGGGAACGGCCGGCCATCAGGTCACGCTACCGTGTATCCGATGGCCAGCAGTAGCCCCACCGTGATGCTTCGCAGGCCGGCCGGCAACCTGCTTCTAGGCGGGATGGTGGTCATCGTCGCCACCCTGGTCGCGGCGGCCAGGCTCGCCGGGATCGGGCGCTCTGCCCTCGCCGAAACGTTCGTCCTGATATTCACTTCGATCGTTGTCGAAGCGCTTCCCTTCGTGCTGTTGGGAGCGCTCGTGTCGGCCGGCATCGCGGTGCTCGTCCCGAACCGCGCGTTCGAACGCCTCGCACGTCTCCCCCTTCCGTTGCAGGTTCCGGGAGCTGCGCTCGGGGGGCTGGCGTTCCCGGTATGCGAGTGCGGTTCCGTGCCGGTTGCTCGAAGGCTGATCTCGCGAGGGATGCATCCCGCGGCGGGACTGGCATTCATGCTTGCGTCCCCGATCATGAATCCGATCGTGCTGGCATCGACGTGGATCGCGTACCAGGGTCGCGGCCTCGCTCTCCAGATGGTGCTCGGTCGCGCTGGACTCGGATTGCTGCTGGCGATGGTGGCTGGATGGGCGATCGGCGGAGAGGGAGCCCGCGACATCCTCAGGGCGCGACCTGATGATGAGCATCCTGCACCTGCGACTCCTACATCTCCGGGCGACAGGATTCGAGCGTTCACGGATCATCTGGCCGCCGATTTCTACTTCATGGGCAAGTTCGTCGTCATCGGGAGCGCGCTGGCTGCGGCTTTACAGGCCGTGGTCCCTCAGACGCTCTTGTCCGGTGTGGCGCGCACCCCCGTCCTTGGCGCTCTGGCATTGATGGCGCTCGCCTTCCTGTTGTCGCTGTGCTCTGAAGCAGATGCGTTCGTTGCGGTGTCGTTCGTTCAATTCCCGATCGGCTCGCAGCTCGCCTTCCTGGTGTTCGGGCCGGTGGTCGACGCCAAGCTGGCGTTCCTTTACGGGGCGACATTTCGACGGCGCTTCGTCGTGAAGCTGGTGGTGGTGGCCGCGCCCATCGTTCTCGCCGGTTCGCTGTGGTTCGAGGTCTTGATGCGATGAACATCGATACGGGGCGAGTTCTGCGCGCTGCCGTATTCGCCGCGTGGGCGATCTTCTTTGCATATCTCCGCATCAGCGGGGATATGACGCGCTATCTGGGCCCTCGTACCTACTGGGTCGTGACGTTCGGGGCGGTGGCTCTCGGCGGAGCGGCCATCGCTCACGTCGCGACGTTGCGAACGCAGACGGAACCTCGACGGCCGACCCGCGCCGAAATGGCGAGCGTCGCTACGCTCCTCATCCCGATCGTCGGCGTGCTGATGATCCCCTCCGCCGAGCTTGGAGCGCTGGCCGCGTCGAGGAAGCTGTCCTCGGCGGGAGGAGGGGAGGTCGGAGCCTTCGCGCCCGCGGCGCCGGATCCGGACGGCGACATCTCGTTCGCAGAGATCCAGTACGCGAACGAGTCAGAGGAGTACGCGGCTCAAGCCGGCGTCGTCGAAGGGACGCCGATCCGCCTGACGGGCTTCGTGACGCACGCCGCGGACGCACCGGGGGAGGGCTTCGACCTCACGCGCTTCTACGTCTCTTGCTGCGCGGCGGATGCGCTTCCCTTCTCGGTCCGGATAGGTCCTTCGATCGGGCTCGCACCCCTGGAGAACGACTGGCTGGAGGTGCAGGGGCGCGTGGCGAGAGATGAATCCGGCTTCTACGTGCAGGCGCAGGACATCTCGGAGGTACCGGAGCCCGCCGTTCCGTACCTGTATTAGGGTGCCCGCGTCCCCCCTGACATCTCCTTCGGAGGTCGAATCTTGTCCTGGCGCGTTTGGGTCGCGGCCGCAGTCGCCGTTGCGATCGCGCTCGTGGCGGTCTTCTTGCTTCAACCGCCGACCGGTGCACCCGACGATGCTCCGACCCAGGACGAGATGGCCGAGAACATCGGCGCCCCCGTCATGCAGCTGCTACATCGTGGGCACGTGCCGGACAGATCGGCGGAGATCATGCTCGTACCGAAGCCCAACAATTATCTGTACGGACAGCCCGATCTCACCGTCTTGGGAACTCCCGACTTCCAGCCGGGGAGCTCGCATCCGAATCCGTGGCGCTACCTCGTTCACGTGCCCATCGTCTTCTGGGCGCCCGGTTTGATCGACTCCGGGGTCAGCGTTGCTCGTCCTGTCGACATCTCGTCGATCGCCCCGACCTACGCGGAAATGCTGGGTGCCGAGCCACTCGAGGGGGCCGGGGATCCCCTTGACGAGGTTCTGAGCGCGACCGGGGAAAAGCGGAACCCGAAGGTGATCTTCAACGTGGTCATCGACGGCGGCGGGTGGAACGCTCTCGAGGAACACCCACGCGCGTGGCCCACGATCGAAGCTCTGCGTGACGGCGGAACCGTTTACTCGAACGCCAATATCGGTTCGGCACCATCGATCACCGGCGCGTTACATGCGACCTTCGGAACGGGTCACTATCCGCTCGAGCACGGCTTCCCGGGGAACCAGATGAGAGACCCTGAGGGCGAGGGGCGCGAGGGCGATCCGACGATCGACACGTGGCTCGAGAACGCGGACCCGCGCTACATGGAGGAGCCCGCGCAAGCCGAGCTCTGGGACGAACAGAACGGGAACCGCGCGATCGTCGCGACGGTCTCGTACGAGGGCTGGCACCTCGGGATGATCGGACACGGCGCTCAGCGCGAGGGCGGCGACAAGGACATAGCTGTGCTGTGGGAGAAAGATGAGTTCGAGTGGTTCATCAACGAGGACTACTACACGCTGCCGCCTTACCTGCGCGAGACGGACCTCGCTACCCTCGAGAGGTACGAGCGGCAACTCGACGAACGCGATGGCGAGGACGACGGGCTGTGGCTCGGTAACGATCTTGAATCGATCCAGGATGCAACGGACCCAGAGGATCCCGATCACGCGACGCTGGCCAGCGTGCGCCCGGGAACACCCGCCTTCGCGCGCTTCACTGGAGACGCTGTTGTCGATGTCCTACGCAAAGAGGACTGGGGCCGGGATGCGATCACCGACATGTTCTGGGTCGAGATGAAGATGCCCGACTACGCCGGTCACATCTGGAACATGATCTCGCCCGAGGAGGAGGATGTCATCGCCGAGGTGGACACACAGATCGCCCGCTTCCGAAAGGAACTGGACCGGAAGGTGGGGCGCGGCAACTACCTCATCATGATCAGTGCCGACCACGGGCAGCAGCCCGTTCCCGAGGTGACGGGAGGGTGGCGTATCAACTCGGCGGAGCTCGGGGCCGACATCAAGGAGCGCTTCGGCGAGGATGTCGTCACGAAGGTGACGCCGGTGGACGTGTACCTGGATCTCGAGGTCGTCGAAGAGGAAGGCGTCGACATCGACGAGATCGCGTCCTTCCTCGGCACTTACACGATCGAGGACAATGTCCCCGAAGAGCAGCCCGGCGCCGACCGCGTGCCGGAGGCCCGGTTGGAGGAGAC
Organism: Actinomycetota bacterium; assembly: GCA_013697295.1. GTDB lineage: Bacteria > Actinomycetota > CADDZG01 > CADDZG01 > WHSQ01 > JACCXF01. The sequence goes on from JACCXF010000053.1 coordinate 6,701, forward strand.
TGTCTTCGCAGGCGTCTTCTCGACCGACTACCTCTCGTCTCTAACGCCCGAGGAGATCGAGGCGTTCGGCGAGGGCGAATACCCGGAGGGACGCCTCGACGAAGACGCCCAGGGGTAGGGTCGAGCGGCTATGGACATGATCAAGCGCGGTCTGAACCTTCTCGTCAAGCGGCCCGACTTCGGGAAGCTGATGGGCGTGCAGTTCTCTGCGCAGGCGGCAGACGGCCTGGTGCAGGGCGCGCTGGCCGCTGTCATCGCGTTCGGCGGTCAGAAGGGATTCGACCTCGAGGGGGCCAAGGATCCCGAGGACATCCTGCGGATCGCCCTCTACATCTTCATCCCCTACACGATCCTCAGTCCGTTTCTGGGCGTGGTTATCGACCGTTGGGATCGACGCCGCCTGCTGATCTTCGTGAACGCGCTGCGCTTCGTAGTGCTTCTCCTCATCGGGGTCGTCGGCGTTTCGGACATCGGCGAGGCGCCGTTGTTCCTGGCCTTCCTCCTGACGCTCATGTGCACGCGCGTCGTGCTTGCTACCAAGGCTGCAGCGATGCCCGAGACGCTCGAGGACAACACGCTGCACGAAGGCAACGCGGTGTCTCAACTGGGCGGTGCCCTCTTTCAACTCGGTGGCACCGGTGTCGCCCTGGTGGGAAAGGCCGTAATCGATTCCGACATCATCGTTATCGCCGGCGCTCTGGTCTATGCGGTGGGCGCGGCCTTCGCGTGGACCTTGCGCCGGGTCGGCGAGCCTCGACCCGAAACGACGTTCGGCCGTGAGCTCGCGCGCGTCGTGGGCAACATCATCGATGGACTCCGCGAGGTGGGTCGCCGGCCGAAGGCCGGGGCGTCCATAGCTACCTACTTCTGGCTTCGCCTGCTGTGGAGCTTCACGCTCGCCGCCGTCGGACTCGTCGCCCGGGAACTACTCGGCGACGATGATCTGCTCCTGGCGGCCTTGACGGGGGGAGCGGGCGCGATCGGAGCCGTGCTCGGCTTCATCTTGGCTCACCGGCTCTTGGAACGCATGAGAACCACCGCGCACCTGGTGCTCGCTGCATCGGCCGTCGCGGGGGCCGGCGTGACGGTCTTCGGATGGTTCGAGAAGGGGTTCACCCTGGCGGCGCTGACCTTCTGTCTGGGGTTCGGGTTCTTCCTCGCAAAGATCTCGCTCGACACGATGGTGCAGCAGGCGCTCGGCGACGATTTCCGAGGGCGGGCGTTCTCGCTATACGACATCGCCTACAACCTGGCTTGGGTGCTCGCCGCAGGGGCATTGAAGATCGCCGGAAGCGACAACATCGACGGTCCGCTGATCGCCGGTGGCGGCATCGTCTTCCTGATCGGGCTCGCGGCCCTCCGCGCGTGGTACCGGAAGGCCGGGCTGCTGGCGCCGACCGGGGACAGCGCGCGAACCGCCTCGTCGCACGGCTGAGCTTTCGTGAAGCCGGCGTTGCGAGCATGAGCAACCTCTCCCGGGCGCGCATCGCCGGTATCGCGGTGCTCGTGGTCGTGCTCGTGGCGGTCGCGCTGTTTCTGCCCGAGTGGCTGCGGGGCGGTGGAGGCCCGGTCCCGTCATTCCGATCTCAGGCGTGCGGGATCCCGCGTCCGTGGCTTGAGCGAACCCAGCGGGGGTTCTACGAGGGTCGCTCTGGGCAGATCTCCCTGCTCCCGCGACAGCCCGCCTATATGGCTTCGGGGGCCGGCGGTTGGAGTCATTCCGGTCCCTGGCCCTATCTCCAGAGGGTGCCTCTCGTGGTCTATGCACCCGGCATCGCGCCTCCCCTCGGGGATGTCGATCGTCCCGTGACGACGGCGGACATCGCCCCCACCTACGCAGCGATGTTGCGCGGGAACGTCGCCACCGACGGTCGGCCACTGCGCGAGGTTGCTGCGCTGAACAAGGCGACGCTGACCGCCGATCCCCCAAGGCTGATCGTCACGGTCGTCTGGGATGGAGGTGGGTGGAACACGCTCGAGCAGTGGCCCGATGACTGGCCTCACCTGCGCCGCCTCATGGAGGAGGGTGCGTCCTACGTCGACGCGACCGTCGGGTCATCTCCTTCCGTCACTCCCTCGGTTCACACGACGTTGGGCACGGGGGTGTGGCCTTCGACGCACGGGATAACGGGCGTTCCGCAGCGGGATGAAGAGGGAGAGATCGTGGACTCCTTCCTCAAAGGGGAATCGTCCCGGTTCATCAATGTCGAAGCACTGGCCGAACGGTGGGACGAGCAGAATGGGAACCGCGCTCTGATCGGGATGGTCGGCTACGAGCCGTGGCATCTCGGGATGATCGGCAAGGGAGCCGAGAAGCCGGGCGGTGACAAGGATGACGCGGTCTGGCTCGACGTCGAAACGAACGAGTGGATCACGAACCCTGACCATTACCGTTTGCCTCCGTCTCTGCCCGAGACCAGGGGACTCGATGCCGACATCGCAGAGCTCGATGCCGCAGATGGAGAGGTCGACGACACGTGGCGAGAGAACGTTCGGCTGGATGATCCCGAGCGCACGGAGGAAACCCCCGCTTTCATCGCCTATCACGGTCGCGCGATGATCAAGCTGATGCGGGACGAGGGCTACGGGCGCGATGCGCTCACCGACCTGATGTTCACCAACTTCAAGCAGATCGACAGGATCGGTCACTACTACAACATGGCGTCGGAAGAGGTACACGATTCCGTGATCGCCTCGGACGAGCAGCTCGGCGAGCTCGTCTCGTTCCTCGACTCTGACGTGGGCCGCGGCAACTACGTTCTCACGGTTACGGCGGATCACGGTCAGCAACCGGATGCGGCCGCTGTTGACGGTTACGGGATCGACCCGAACGAGCTGGAGGCGGACATCAACGAGGAGTTCGGTGGGGACATCGCGCTCGCCGCCTGGCCGACCGAGCTCTTCGTGGACGAAGACGTAATGGACGAGCTCGAAGTCTCGATCGAAGAGGTGGCCCGCTACATCGGCGGCTACACCCTGGCCGACAACTCGATCCGCCCCGACGAGGACGTCCTGGGGGCCGGACGGTTCGAACCCGGGGACCGGCTGTTCGCCATGGCCATCCCGTCTGCCTCGCTCCCGACGATGAGCTGCCCGGGTGCCGAGCCCTCCACCACGGACTAGGATGCCCCCGCCTATGACCCAGACGACCCCCAACCAGCCCGCTCCAGAGCGGCCGAGCCCTCGCAGGTCCGGAGCCGTGGACCGGATCCTGGGGCACCCTCTGGCCTACCTGGCGACGGCGTTGCTCCTTCTCGCTGTGTTCGGCTCGACCTTCATCACGAATCCCGACCGGGTGGCTCCCACCAAGGACCCGGCCTACTACACGTGGCGCACGGAAGCCCTCGTGTCGGAGGATCCGGGAACATTGCTCGACGTCCAGGGAGCGTTCGACATGTTCGCCGGGGGCTATCGCGTGGCGGCCCCCGTCCTCGGCGGGTTCCTGCGCGAGGCGGCCGGCTTCTCATCACTGAAGGTCACTGCGTTCCTGATGGTCCTGGTGCCCGTCGCCACCGCGTTGCTCCTCGGCGGCTACGCGTACAGGCAGCGAAAGGATCCACTGATCTTCCATGTCGTCGCGATCGGTGCTGCAAGCCTGTACCTGACTCCACCTTTCGTGGGGTATCTCGACAACATCCTTTGCTTGATGTTCCTTGCAGCGGCGATCTGGTTCATCGGACCCGCGCGCGAAACATGGGGGCCGCGGATAGCGCTTTTCATCTTCCTGCTGCTCGCGGGATTCACCCATCCCACGACCCTCGTGATCTTCTGTCTCATTTTGGGGGCCATGGCTGTGGTGCGCCTGCTGTTCCGGCGCTTCGATCTTCGCTCCGTCCTTCGAGACGACGGGCCCACGCTGCTGACCGCGTTCGCGGCAGCTGTAGTCACGGTGTTGATCTGGCAGATCGGGCTGTGGGGGACGTCTGCCTCGTTGGGTGAAGCTGCGCTACCGCCGCCCTACGGGTCCAGCTTCTTCGTCGACCGCATGGTTCTGTGGCTCGATGCGATGAGGCCGGCGCTCAACGGACCGTTGTTCCTTATCGGGATCGTGGGTGTGCTTGCGATGGGTCGTCGCTGGGCGGAGGACGACCTGAGCCGCCTGACGATCGTGTGGCTCGCCCCTCTCGCAGGGGCCTTCGGGTTCCTCGCCGGGATCGCCTATCCGTACTACCGCTTCTTCAACACGACCCTCTCGTGGGTCCTGCTCGTCGGTCTGGGTGGCTACTTCCTGATCCGCTTCTTCTTGGACCGGACGGGTCAGACCCTGTTCGCCGTGGGCGCAGCCGTCGTAACGCTCGCCGTGGGCTTCATCTTCGCAACCAACCTCGCCGACGGCTTCAGCGTCCAGGGGTGGAACGACCCGAACAAGGGGTGGCTCGCTCCTCAGACACGCGCGGACCTGGACGCGCTGCGGGGTGCCCTCGACGAGAACGTCTCGCGCGACACGCCAGTTGTATTCGTGATCGATGACGAGGACGCGAGCTTTCAGATCTGGGGTCACACGAAACTTTCGGGAAACACGTCGCGCTATGGGTTGCCCCGCGAGCAGATCGATCAGGCATACCTCTACCTCGGGTCGTTGGAGAGCTTCCTGGGCGGTGAGCCGACGACTCGCGGTGAGGAGACCTACGATGATCTTTCACCCGCGCTGCTGGACGAGAGCGATCGCGCCATCGAGGCCAGCGGCGAGGAGCCAGTGGTCGTGATCGCGAGCGCGTTCAACGTCAGTGGAGCCAACGCCGAGATCGCCACTCGCGAGCGACAGGCATCCGAGGCTGGTGAGGGGCAGGTCTGGGTGCTTCACGACGGCGAGGTGACGACCTTGGATGGCGAACCGGTGGCCGGAGCGCCGGATGCCTCGCCGGATGACCCCGGACCGCTGCACATCCTGCTCGTCCTTGTTGCTCTGGCCTTGCTCCTGGTGCCCGGTGTCATTGCACTGCGCGGGGTGCTGCCCGATGCCGAGTTCCCGGAAGCGCTCGCGCTGGCACCGGCTCTGTCCATGGCGCTCCTCGCTTTGGCCGGCGTGGTTGTCCTCGCCTTGTTGCGCTCGCCGTTCTCGACCCCGGTCGCATGGGCGTCCGCGGTGGTCGCCGCCGTTGCTGGAGCGGCGTTGTGGTTCTTCACCCGGCGACCGGCGCGGGAAAGCGGGCGCGGCCCGGCCCAGGCGTGAACCTGAGGTCCGTCCTCGACCGCCTGGACGTGGAGAAGGGTTCCTCGCAAGAGGGGGCGTCCAGATCATCTACCTTGCGCTCGCTGTTGTTGGGGCTGTCGCTCCTCGCGCTGGTCGCCGGGATCGCATGCTGGGCCCTGGACTTCGGCATCGTCGCGATGTGGTTGTTCGTCGCGGCGGCGGTCGGCGTGGCGCTCGTCCTGCCTCTTCCGCATGCGTTCGTGTCGCCGCTCTACATGTCGCTCTTCGCATGGCTCGTCAACATGGTGCCGCTGGCGTTGCTTGCGGCATGGACCGCCGTCTCGCTCCGATGGGCGCTGGGGCTGTTGAAGGAGCGCCGTCTCCCGCGCGGGGGGCGGTGGATCTGGTTGCCGGTGGCCCTCGCCGCCTGGACGGCGCTGGGAGTGCTGGTCGTCTCGAGCTTCGACATGAAGAGGTTCCTGCTTCTATTCGGGATCCAGGTCGTATCGAGCGCCACGATGCTCGCGGTGGTGGACTCGATGGCCTCGCTCCGGGATCGGATGACGATCGTGTGGGGGTTGCTCGGCTTCGTCGTCCTCTTATCGGTGGCGGTTCTGGCGCAGTGGGTAGGGATCAATATCCAGGCGCTGCAGGACACGAGTGTGGCAGCGCGCGCAGAAGCCGCATACGGACTCGATGCGTTTCCCAACAACATCGGCATGATCAAGTACGCCCGCGCCCAGGAAGGTGGGGCGCCGGCGTTCAGAGGGAAGCTCGAAGCCCTGGCTCGTGAGACGCCGGGGCTGCCGGCTTTCGAGGTCTTCCGACCCGGGTTCAAGGCGTTCGACACCGACCTGGTCGTCCGTTTCGACGGTTCTGCCCGGGAGTTCGAGGAACAGCTGGCACCCCTCGACATCGAACTCATCTACGACAACGTGGGACTGGCGCCGGGGGCGGGGGTTCCTCGCCTTCGCTCGTTCCCCCGTAACGCGTTGACCTACGCGGGCGTCTCCGCAGCGTTGTTCCCGCTGGGTTTCTTCTTCGCGTGGCGGCGCCGCGACCGGTCGAGGTGGTTCGGGGTTCTCGCCGTCGCCTCGTGCCTCTTCGGCGCGGGCTTCTCGCTCGCCCGTGGATCGTGGGTGGCCATCCTGATCGGGGTCATCTACCTGCTGGTCGACGGCGTGATGGATCGGCGGGCGAAGATGGGGGCGGCGGCGGCGTTCCTTGCCGGAGCACTGGTTCTGATGGGCGTCTTCGTCTTCAGGTACAACTCCGATCCGCTGAACGCGCGCGCGGGCGCCGAAGGAAGCGTGACGACGAGGCAGAACGTCTACACGGAGACGGTGGATTCGGTTGTGCAGGGCATCCATATCGTCCTCGGATACGGGACCGAGAGGCCGCGTTCCGATACGGGAACCTCGCACGTGGGCACACAGTACATACCGAACGCCGGCACCCACTCCACCTATCTCAACTACGCGTTCCGGACGGGCATCCCGGGGGCTCTGGCGGTCATCGTTCTGTACGCGATCGCCATACTGCACTCGCGGGCGCGCTCTCGACGTGAGCGAGATGATGAAGGCCTCTTCAGCTCTCTCGTCACGGCTTCCGTGATCATCGCAGCGGCTCACGCGGTGATCCTCAGTCTCTATGTGGAACCGATCTACACGCTAACCATCTCCTTGTTGTTGGGTATCGCCATGGCCGGCGTGGGGTCCTTCCGAGGATCGCTGCTTCCTTGGAAGCGGCCGGCGGCGGTCGACGGGTCTTGACCGGTACGGGGGACCCGCTCAAGGACGAACACACTCTCTCGAAGCAGGCTGCCACCGATGTCGGCACCGTCGCCAAGGGCGGCGCCGTACAGATCGTTGGTCAGATCACCGCACGGAGCGCAGCCTTTTTCTTCAACGCGATCGCCTTTCGCGTCCTCGAAGCAGCAGGCTTCGGCCTCTACCGGCAGGTGGCGCAGGTCCTCTCCATCGCCGGACAGTTAGGCCTCGCGGGCTTCAACTACGCCGCGATGCGGTTCATCACTCTGGCGCGCGTACGCAAGGACGCGCCTGCCGTGCGCGGGGCAGCGCGGGTGTCGCTTGCCGGAACGGGTAGCGCGTCTCTGGTGGTGATGGCGGGCATCATCATGGGCGCCGATCTCCTGGCCGGCGTTTTCAAGGCCGGCGCACCTGCCGCCGAACAGGCGGAGCTGGCGGATCTGTTCCGAGTTGGAGCGGTATACGTGCCGCTGTTCGGTTTGATGCAGGTCCTGCGTTACTGCACCCAGGCCTACAAGACGATGGTGCCGTCGGTAGTAGTGGGAAACATCATCCAGCCGGCTGCACGATTCGCGATCGGCGTCGGTCTGCTCGCCGTGGGCGCGTCCGTCACCGGCGCAGTCGGGTCGCTTGCGGCGAGCATGGCCGTGGGCTCCATCGCGGGCGTGTTTGCGTGGCGACGGATCTTGACGCAAGAAGAGCGAAGCGCTTTCCCTTGCAGCACGCCCGGGCCCATGATCCGCTTCGCTCTTCCCCAGGGCGGCTCCTCGCTTCTCGGGGTGCAGTCTCTGGGGCTCGGCGTGATCATCCTCGGCATCGAGGCCTCCGACGCCGCAGTGGGTCTCTTCGCCGTCGCGCTGGCCCTGCAGGGACCTGGAGGGGTATTCCTCTCGGGCATCGTCAACATCTGGGCGCCGGTCGTATCCGACCTTCACGATCGCGGAGCCATCGACCGCCTCCAATCGCTCTACCAGACGATCACACGATGGGTGGTGACCTTCTCGTTCCCGGTGTACGCCGCGCTCATCCTCGAACCGGACCTCTTCGTGCAATTGTTCGGCGGCAGCGATGCCGCCAAGGCGGCCCCGTACGTCGCGGTGCTGGCGGTGGGAAACTTCTTCTATACCGGCACGGGCCCGACCGGCTATGTCCTGTCGATGACGGGGCGGCC
>JACCXF010000092.1 GCA_013697295.1 Actinomycetota bacterium
GGTCACCGAGGCTCACCGGACGTCCTTGCAGATCTCTCAGCAGGAGCGACGATGCGTTGTCCATACATCGATCATGGACTAGATCGTGAATCCTGGTCGACGAAGTGATACCAACGGTGCGAGAAGGCCGGAGGGCACGTTGGTTGAGCTGGAGGCCCCGGGACCCGTCGAGTTCGTAGCCGACGGCATGCCTTGTGGTCTCACGGTGCTGCGCGACGAGCTCGGTCGAGTCCGCGCTGCGCAGGTTGGCATCTTTTCCCACCTCGGTGCGGTTACTCGGATCGGGTCTCCCACACCAGCACCTCCGGCTCCGAGGGGGGCTCCAACCGCTGTGGCCCCTCCATTGTGCGCAACCACATCTCGAGCGAGAGGAGCAGCCACAGTCGTCCACCGTGGTCCTCGCCTGCGAGATGCTCCCCGAAGAGCGCCCGCACCCCGCTCGGGTCGAGCACCTCGGCTGATCGAGCCCCGGAGCCCAGCACGAGCTCCTCGAACGGGGCGCGCAGCTCGCCGCGGAACCACCGTCCGACCGGGATCCCAAAGCCATGCTTCCTCCGACGGACGATCTCCCGGGGCAGCACCCCCTCGAAAGACCGGCGGAGCAAGCGTTTCATTGCGAACGGCGTGGCCTTCATCTCGGGCGGAAGGGACGCCAGGTAGCCGGCCAGCTCCATATCGAGGAACGGGGATCGCGCCTCCAGCGAGTTGGCCATCGACATGCGGTCCGTCTTTACCAGGAGATCGTCGTGCAGATACGTGCGGAAGTTGACATGAAGGAGGCGGTGGAGGAGCGGGACCGATCCAGCCTCCCGCAACGCCCGATCGAAGCTCGCGAACGGTTCCAAACCATCCATCTGAGCCCGCAGGTCGGGCGAGAGAACGCGAAGCAGCGCGGCCTCATCGAACAGCGAGACCCAGTTCCGGTAGCGGAGCTCCGTGGGAGCCTGAGGGTTCGCGGCGAATCGGTTCACACGCTGTCGGAGCTCGTGATATCCGCCCGTCCGGGGGAGGAGCCGCGCAACCGGGCCGAGGGGTCCGAGAAACGCCGCGGGTACTCGATTCGCCAGGAGTGCCGCCGCGAACCGCTCGTACCCGGCGAAGACCTCGTCCCCGCCATCACCCGTCAGGGCCACCGTCACATGCTCGCGCGCAGCCCGAGCGATCAGGTAGGTGGGCAACGCCGACGAATCGGCGAACGGCTGATCCACGTGCCAGAGAATCCGCTCGATCAGCTCTGTGGCGTCCGCCCTAACAACGACCTCGGTGTGGTGCGTTTTGAACCGGCGCGACACCATGGCTGCGAACCGCCGTTCGTCGAACGAGGCCTCATCGCCGATCCCCACCGTGAACGTTCTGACGGAGGAGCCCAGGGAGCTCATCAGTGCCACGATCGCCGACGAGTCGATCCCGCCGCTCAGCAGCACGCCGAGCGGAACGTCCGCGATCAGGCGGCGCTCGACGGCCGCGCGCAGCAGCGAGCGCACTGTGTCCTCCGCCTCCGGCCAGCCGATCCGGCGGGCTTCATCCTCGGAGGCAAAGCGCAGGTCCCAGTAGGGGCGGGGCCCCACGAGCCGATCGTGCTCCAGAACCAGAACGGATGCGGGGGGGAGCTGGCATATGCCCGCGTGCAGCGTCGCGGGCCAGGGCACATAGCCGAAGGCGAGCAACTCGGGCAGTCGCTCCCAGTCGATGCCCCCGTCGATCCACGGACAGAGTCTCAGGGACTTGATCTCTGACGCGAACGTCAGCCTCCGCCCGTCCCACGCGTAGTAGAGGGGCTTCTTCCCAGCTCGATCTCGGGCAAGGATGAGGCGACGCCGATGACCGTCCCATAGCGCGAAGGCGAACATCCCATCGAGGTGCGAAACGAAGTCGTCCCCGTAGGCCTCGTAGGCGTGGACGATGACCTCGGTGTCGGAGCGCGTCCGGAACGTGTGTCCTCGTGCCTCGAGCTCGCGCCGGAGCTCCCGGAAGTTATAGATCTCCCCATTGAAGACGACCAAGATCGAGCCGTCCTCGTTCGCGAGCGGCTGCGCCGCCTCGTCGCTGAGATCGATGATGGCCAGCCGTCGATGCCCGAGGATCACGGTGGGCGCAGTGGCCTCGGCCGACACGACCCGAACGGCGGCGCCATCGGGGCCCCGGTGAGCCAGCAGATCGGTCATCCGCCGCGCGAGCATCTCGTCGGCCGGACGCCCGTCGAGGTCAGCGTAGCCCGCGACGCCGCACATCTGCTTCTCGAAAGACTCCTGCCCTCCAGACGACCACGCTCACTCCTTCATCATCGCTACATCCGACAAGCGGCTGCGTAGATTCCCCTGAACAAGGACCTGTTCGAGAACTTGCGGTTCGCAAGCTCTTGCTCGAATGCCAACCACGCAGGCATGAAGGCCTGAGCGTCGCCCTCATCGAGCTCCGCGTAGAGCGGCTTCAGGCAGGACAGGTTGCAATGAAGCAACTCTTTAATCTCGAACCCCGCTTCGGCGAGGCATCCTACCAGGGCGTCCTCCGTGAGCCCAAAATCGTAGAATCGTTCGGACACACGAGCAGCAAATGGCCGCGCCAAGCGCTTCCAGAACGGGTCGCCGTGATGACTGTGCGCGAAGTGGCCGGAGTCCACGGTCAGCCACAG
>JACCXF010000095.1 GCA_013697295.1 Actinomycetota bacterium
TGTCACCCTCGGGGCGATGTGGGTCTTTCAGCTCTTTCGCTTCTCGATCCTGTAGTCCATCAAGCAGAAAGGAGCCACCGATGTCGGACACACCGTCCCAGCCGCCGGGCCCACCGCCCTCCGGACCGTCGGCTAGTCAGGGGTATCCCCAGCAGTACCAGCGAGGAGGGCCCTCGGCCTACGGAGCGGCGCCTCAGGGCTCGTCGGGCCCCCGCGCGTCCTTCGGCCAGCGCCTCGGAGCGTGGCTTCTCGACCTGCTGATCCTCATCGTCCCCCTCGCTATCATCGCGATCATCATGGCGTTGGCCATCTCACCGGGAGTGGACGAGAGCACGGGGGAGGTTGACGGCGCCGCCGCAGGAATATCGATACTGCTCTGGGTACTGATCAGCGTGGGAGCCTTCGCCTATTACATCCTTCTAGAGGGCGGGGCAACTGGACAGACTCTCGGCAAGAAGGCCGTGGGCATCCGAGTGGTCAGCATGCAGACCGGCGGACCGATCGGGTACGGGAAGGCCTTCGTGAGAACTCTTATCCGGTCATTCATCTCGGGCAACATCTGCCTGCTGGGCTATCTATGGATGCTGTGGGACAAAGAGAAGCAGACGTGGCACGACAAGATCTCCGACAGCGTCGTCGTTCCCGTCTCGGCCTATCCGATCCAGCGCTGACCAATTGCGTCTCTTAGGGCAGCCGGGTTACGTGAGCCCGGGCTCCCAGCGCGTCTGCAACCGCGTTCGCGACCGCGGAGCTAGAGCGTGATGGTCAGAGAGCTGCCGAAGTTCGCTTTCAGCTCCGCGTAGAGACCGTTCGTCGTGTCGACGCAGTACTCGGTCCCCAACCGCAACACTGTGGTGCGCTCTCCTGTCGCGAGATGGAGGAACACCTGAGTGCTCCCGGGATGGTTCCCGAGGATCTCCTTGAGATCGTCAACCAGCTTCGGGGTGCAGAGGTCCACCTCGACGCTTATCTCGAAAGGGCGTTCCTCCAAACGGGGTTCGTGAAGTTCAAGCGCGATGATCTTGAGCGAGTCGTCGCGCGCGTCCTGGTCCAGCCGGCCCTTGACCAGCAGGATCGCATCCGGGCGAACCACCGACGAAAACTTCTCGTACGTGCTGTTGAACAGGATGACCTCGACGCTCGATCCGGTGAGGTCTTCGAGCTGCAGCAACATCATGATGTCGCCCTTGCGGGTAACGCGCTTGTTCACCGTCGCGATCAGCCCTCCGACGGTTAGAACGTCACCCGGGGATCGATCTACTAGAGCCGCCAGCGAGCAATCGCACATCCGTGCGAGGAGCCCCTCGACCCCGAGCAGCGGATGGTCCGAGACGTAGAGACCGAGCATCTCTTTCTCCTGGGCCAGCAAGATGTCCTTCGGATGCTCCTCGAGGGAGACGGGGGTGTCTGAGTACTGCGGTGTGCCGTCTTCGGTGCCGCCTCCCCAGAGCGAGAACTGGCCCGCTTCCTCTTGCTTCCGTTGCTCGCTGATCTCGGCCGAGATGGATTCGTACTTGTCGAGCAATCCCTTACGTGTGTGCCCGAGGGATTCGAACGCACCCGCTCGGATGAGCGACTCGAGCGTCTTCTTGTTCATGCATTGGTAGTCGACCCTGCGACAGAAGTCGTAGAAGGACTCGAAGTCGCCTTTCGCCTTGCGCGCATCGATTATCCGCTCGACTACGCCCTCTCCAACGTGACGGACGGCAGAGAGACCGAACCGGATCGATTCCTCGACGGGAGTGAAGTCCATCTCGGAGGAGTTGACGTCTGGGATCAGGACGGGGATCCCCATCTTGCGCGCCATGCCGAGGTACTTCGGCTTGTCATCCTTGCGGTCCTTGACGGACGTGAGAAGCGCGGCCATGTACTCGACCGGGAAGTGAGCCTTAAGCCACGCGGTCTGATACGCAACGTACGCGTATGAGGCACTGTGCGCGCGGTTGAACGAATAGTCGGCGAACGGCTGGATGAGGGCCCACAGGTTCTTCGCCTCGCGCTCGGTGACACCCGAGTGCACGCACCCCTCGATGAAGCGAGGCTCCTCCGCGGCCATGATGTCGCGCTTCTTCTTCCCGATCGCCTTGCGCACCAGGTCCGCCTGGCCCGGCGTGTAACCGGCCAGCTTCTGCAGCATGAGCACGATCTGCTCCTGGTACACGAGGACCCCGTAGGTCTTCTTCGTGATGTCCTCGAGAGCGGGGTGCAGGTAGGCGATCTTGGAGGGGTCGTTCTTGCGCTCGATGTAAGCCGGGATCTGCTCCATAGGGCCGGGCCTGTACAGAGCGATGAGGGCCATGATCTGCTCGAAACGATCCGGTTTGAGC
>JACCXF010000096.1 GCA_013697295.1 Actinomycetota bacterium
TGTCACCCTCGGGGCGATGTGGGTCTTTCAGCTCTTTCGCTTCTCGATCCTGTAGTCCATCAAGCAGAAAGGAGCCACCGATGTCGGACACACCGTCCCAGCCGCCGGGCCCACCGCCCTCCGGACCATCGGCTAGTCAGGGGTATCCCCAGCAGTACCAGGGAGGGCCCCCGCCCTACGGAGCGGCGCCTCAAGGCTCGTCGGGCCCCCGAGCGACCTTCGGCCAGCGCTTCGGCGCGTGGCTTCTCGATCTGCTGCTCCTGTTCGTCCCTCTCGCGATCGTCGGGATCATCATGGCCCTGGCCGTCTCGCCGGGAGTGGACGAGGGCACCGGGGAGGTCAACGGCGCCGCCGCAGGAGTATCGATACTGCTCTGGGTGCTGATCAGCGTGGGAGCTTTCGCCTATTACATCCTTCTGGAGGGCGGCGCCACGGGACAGACCCTCGGCAAGAAGGCTGTGGGCATCCGAGTGGTCAGCATGCAGACCGGCGGACCCATCGGCTACGGGAAAGCCTTCGTCAGAACGCTTATCAGGTCGTTCATCTCGGGCAACATCTGCCTGCTGGGCTATCTATGGATGCTGTGGGACAAGGAGAAGCAGACGTGGCACGACAAGATCTCCGACAGCGTCGTCGTTCCCGTCTCGGCCTATCCGATCCAGCGCTGACCAACTGACTGTCAAAGCCGGGTTCGGGGCCGGCCCTCGACATGCGAGGCACCCGAGTAGAGGCGTCGGCTAGAGCGTGATCGTCAGCGAGCTGCCGAGGTTGGCCTTCAGCTCCGCGTAGAGACCGTTCGTCGTGTCGACGCAGTACTCGGTGCCCAGACGCAACACCGTCGTGCGCTCGCCGGTCGCGAGATGGAGGAACACCTGGGTGCTCCCGGGGTGGTTCCCGAGGATCTCCTTGAGGTCGTCAACCAGCTTGGGGGTGCAGAGATCCACCTCGACGCTTATCTCGAAAGGACGTTCCTCCAACCGGGGTTCGTGAAGTTCGAGCGCGATGATCTTGAGCGAGTCATCGCGCGCATCCTGGTCCAGCCGGCCCTTGACCAGCAGGATCGCATCCGGCCGAACCACCGACGAAAACTTCTCGTACGTGCTGTTGAACAGGATGACCTCGACGCTCGACCCGGAGAGGTCTTCGAGTTGCAGCAACATCATGATGTCGCCCTTGCGGGTTACGCGTTTGGTCACCGTCGCGATCAGACCGCCGACGGTAAGCACGTCTCCCGGAGATCGATCGACGAGACCCGTCAACGAGCAATCGCACATCCGGGCCAGCAACCCTTCGACCCCGAGCAGCGGATGGTCCGAGACGTAGAGGCCGAGCATCTCTTTCTCCTGGGCCAGCAAGATGTCCTTCGGGTGCTCCTCAAGGGAGACAGGGGTGTCTGAATACTGCGGGGTGCCGTCTTCTGTGCCACCTCCCCAGAGCGAGAACTGGCCCGCTTCCTCTTGCTTTCGTTGCTCGCTGATCTCGGCTGAGATGGATTCGTACTTGTCCAGCAATCCCTTGCGCGTGTGCCCGAGGGATTCGAACGCACCTGCTCGGATGAGCGACTCCAGCGTCTTCTTGTTCATGCATTGGTAGTCGACCCTGCGACAGAAGTCGTAGAAGGACTCGAAGTCGCCTTTGGCCTTGCGCGCGTCGATTATCCGCTCGACTACGCCCTCCCCGACGTGGCGCACGGCAGAGAGTCCGAACCGGATCGATTCCCCAACGGGAGTGAAGTCCATCTCGGAAGAGTTGACGTCTGGGATCAGGACGGGGATCCCCATCTTGCGAGCCATGCCAAGGTACTTGGGCTTGTCATCCTTGCGGTCCTTGACGGACGTCAGAAGCGCGGCCATGTACTCGACCGGGAAGTAAGCCTTGAGCCACGCGGTCTGATACGCAACGTACGCGTACGAGGCGCTGTGCGCGCGGTTGAACGAGTAGTCGGCGAACGGCTGGATGAGGGCCCACAGGTTCTTCGCCTCGAGCTCGGTGACACCCGAGCGCACGCACCCCTCGATGAAGCGCGGCTCCTCCGCGGCCATGATGTCGCGCTTCTTCTTCCCGATCGCCTTGCGCACCAGGTCCGCCTGGCCCGGCGTATAACCGGCCAGCTTCTGCAGCAGGAGCACGATCTGCTCCTGGTACACGAGGACTCCGTAGGTCTTCTTCGTGATGTCCTCGAGAGCGGGGTGCAGGTAGACGATCTTGGAGGGGTCGTTCTTGCGCTCGATGTAAGCCGGGATCTGCTCCATAGGGCCGGGCCTGTACAGAGCGATGAGGGCCATGATCTGCTCGAAACGATCCGGTTTGAGCTGCACCAAGAGCCGGCGCATCCCTTCGGACTCGAGCTGGAATACCCCATCGGAGTCGCCCCGCCGCAACATCTCGAAGACCTTCGGGTCGGCGAGATCGAGTGAATCGACGTCGATCTCGGTCCCCCGGTTCACCTTCACGGCGTCGCGTGTGAGATCGATCACCGTCAGGTTACGGAGACCGAGGAAGTCCATCTTCAAGAGCCCCAGTTCCTCGACGCCGTTCATGTCGAACTGCGTGACGACCTCGCCATGATCTCCGCGCTTGAGAGGAAGGTGCTCGACGAGCGGATCCCGGCCGATCACCACCCCGGCCGCATGGATACCCGCGGATCTCTTCAGGTTCTCGATCTTGAGCGCGGTGTCGATGATCTCCGTTGCGGCGCCCCCGGCGGCGTACGCCTCGCGCAGCTCGTGACACGTTTCGAGGGCGGATCCGAGCCCCGAGTCGCGTCCCATGATGAGGGACGGATACATCTTGGTGAGGCGGTCTCCCTCCATATAAGGGAAGCCCAGGACGCGAGCGGCGTCCCTGATCGATTGCCTGCCCTTGATGGTGCCGTAGGTGACGATCTGCGCAACGTGATCGGAGCCGTACTTCTCCTGGACATAACGGATCACGTCACCGCGTCTGCGCTCGTCGAAGTCGATGTCGATGTCGGGCATCGCGATGCGCTCGGGGTTCAGGAATCGCTCGAACATGAGGTCGTAAGCGATCGGGTCCAGCTCGGTGATGCCCAGCGCGTAGGAAACGATCGACCCCGGCGCGCTCCCCCGTCCCGGGCCCACTCGGACCCCACGGTTCTTCGCCCAGTTCACGAAGTCCTGCACGACGAGGAAGTAACCGTCGAAACCCATGTCGCCGATGACTTTGAGCTCGTATTCGGCGCGCTCGGCCGGAGCCCCTCCCGCGTCTCCATATCGACGACGCACCCCCTCGAAGACGAGCTCTCTCAGATAGGTCTCGAGTGTGTGGCCCGACGGCACCTCGTAACGAGGAAGCAGCAGTTTCCCCATCGAGATCTCGACGTTGCACCGCTTGGCGACCTCGAGGGTCGTCTCGCACGCGCCCGGCCAGCGCGCGAACTTCGCCGCCATCTCCTCGGGAGTCTTCAGATAGAACTCGTCCGAGTCGAACTTGAAGCGATTCGGATCCGAGAGCTCGGAGCCGGTGTTGATGCACAGGAGCACGTCGTGTGCGCCGGCATCATCTTTGTGGGTGTAGTGCGAATCGTTCGTGGCGACCCAGGGGATCCCCAATTCGCGCCCGATCCGCACCAGCTCGTCGTTCAGCGGCTGCTGCACCGGCATGCCGTGGTCCTGGAGCTCGAGGTAGAAGCGGTCGCCGAACAACTCCCGGTACTGAGCGACCTTGCGTCGGGCGCCGGCGAGGTCGCCGGCAACGATCCGGCGTGGGATCTCGGCGGAGAGACAGCCGGACAGACAGATTAGCCCCTCGTTGTATTCCGTCAGCAGTTCCCAATCGCTCCGGGGCCTGTAGTGGAAGCCCTCGAGCCAGGCCTGCGACGAGATCTTGGTGAGATTCCTGTAGCCCCGGTCGTCGGCCGCCAGCAACGTCAGGTGATAGGTCCGCTCCGTGTTGTCGCGCTGATGGTCCGGTTTCTCGCGACGGTTGCCGTCGAAGAGATAGCCCTCCATACCCAGGATGGGCTTGACTCCCGATCGGGTGCCCTGCTTGTAGAACTCGAGGGCGCCGTACATCACCCCGTGATCGGTGATGGCACAGGCCGGCATCCCCGCTGCGGCCGCCGCCTCGAACATGTCTCCGATGCGGCTGGCCCCATCCAGCATGGAGTACTCGGTGTGCGCGTGGAGATGAACGAAACTCAAGCCGAACGCCGCCCTCTCACGCCTGTCGAGCCCTTTCGATAGAGGATCCCGGTAGCCATCGGTCGATAACGGATGCCAGCGGCCCTCCTTAACTCTGCCGCCTATCCGGCCACCGACCGAATCACAAGGTTGTACTTCTAGTTACACCTGGCGACCTGCGCTTTCAAGCACGCCCCATCGACCTGCAGCGATGCCCGTGTCAAGGACCGGAAAGTGGTCTTTCCTCTGGCGGCCCTAGGCTCCCCCGAGCCGCCTGTGGGGAACAAGAGCCTGAAGCTGTGGATTAGCTGTTGATGGCCGGAGGGGCTATCCCCGCGCGCTCCAGAGCCGCTCGCAGATCGGGCGGGATCGGATCGACTACGGCCAGCCGAGGACCGCCACCCGGGTCGGGGAACTCCAGGCGCCACGCGTGCAGGAAGGGACGGTCGAGACCGAGGTCACGGCTGAGATCGGCAACTCCCCCGTAGGGGCGGTCACCAAGGACGGGGTGTCCGAGGTGCGCGAGATGAACCCGGATCTGATGGGTTCGACCCGTGTCCAGCTTGAGGTCCAGCAGGGACGACGTCTCGGATCGCCCTACGACGGTGTAATGCGTGACCGAGGGACGACCCTGCGCCG
>JACCXF010000133.1 GCA_013697295.1 Actinomycetota bacterium
CTCCGGACGTCGTGGCCTACGAGTGAACGCCGCTCGGAAGGTGGAGGCGGGCCGCCCCCGATTGCGCTTCGAGGGGGAGCCGAGTTGTCGCGCTCTAACCGACCGACGCTCGTGACCGGGCATTTCGGCGCGCGCTGAGCACCTCCCGGACCGGCCCCGAGAATAGGCCAAATCCCTGCCCGAGCCATTGCCTGCGCTGCTGCTATTCGACGACACCGGCACAAACGCGCAGGTGGCCCGTGCTGCACAGAAGCAGAAGCTGACTACGGGCTCGGAGGGATTCCGCGTTCACGCGAAAGTTACACACAGTCGCCATCGATAGCGACGGGTCGCTTTGCATGGAGAAGCGGTACCTGGTGCACCGTAGGTTTGCCGCTGTGCCGTTCACGCTAGAGGAGGACCTAGAGGACGTCGGATCCAGGTTCGATGGCGCGCCGGATCTGGGGTTCCGCTTGGCAACCAAGGCGCTCGAGCTCGAGCAATCCGGCCTGAGCTACCAACGTGTCCCTCCTGCATGACACCGTTGAGCGTCAAGCTCGTCCGTGCCGGGGTACGCGTGTCTCTGGTGACCGAGCTTGTGGCGACTCGGGCCGAGCACTAGGGTTACCGCGGTGCGAGCGGGCTACCTTCGCGTGGTTGGGGGCAATGGAGCGGGCGCGCTGTTCCCGGTCGGACGCGAATTCCTGTTGGGCCGCGTGAACCCGGACGCAGCAGCTCTCGCCGACGACGCCGACATGTCCCGCGAGCACGCGCGAGTGGCGGAGGGCGCGAGCGGGGAGCTCGAGATCCGTGACCTCGACTCCCGCAATGGAACGTTCGTGAACGGTGACCGCATCGAGGCGGAGCAACTGGCTCCCGGCGACTTGATCCAAGTCGGCTCGACAACGCTGGAGGTGGTGCTGCGGCCGCGGAGTGCCCTCTATGACGACGAGCTGATGCGCCCTTGGTACGACGACGCGATCACCCGGGTGACCCGCCTTTCCCTGTTCGACGTGCACGGACACGTCGGATCAAACGACCCCGACGGGTTCAAGTTCTCCTCGTCCGAGCTGACCGCGACGCTGGCGGCCGCGGGTGCACGCGGGGTGGTCATGCCGATGCACGAGCCCAACGGCTATCCGCCTGCAAATGATGCCCTGCTCGCGGAGAGCGAGGCATCAGGCGGGCGACTGGTGGTCTTCTGTCGCGTCGACCCCAAGCGCGACGGCCGAGAGGAGGCGGTACGCTGCGTGGACGCAGGAGCACGCGGGATCAAGCTTCATCCGCGCGCCGAGCAATTCGACCTCCGGCACGACGGAATCGACCCAGTCTTCGCGCTGGCGCACGAGCGGCGACTTCCGGTGCTCATCCACGCCGGCCGGGGGATCGCCACGCTCGCGCGCGACGCGGTGTCCCTGGCAGGGAAGTACCCGGACGCACGCATCATTCTCGCCCACGCCGCGATCTCGGACCTCAACTGGATCTGGCGCGAGGCGCCCGAGCACCCGAACCTCTTCTTCGACACGGCGTGGTGGCATCCGAGCGACCTTGCCGCGCTCTTCGCCCTGATCCCTCCCGGACAGCTGCTCTTCGGCAGCGACCTTCCCTACTTCACGCCATTCATGAGCGCGGCGATGGTCATTCGCCATGGACTACAGGTTGGCCTGTCAGAGGATCAGCTCCGTTCGGTGCTAGGAGATCAGACCGGGCGGCTACTCGCCGGGGAGGACCCGCTCGATCTCGGACCGCCAGCGGGCACCGATCGACTTGGACAGAGCATCATCCTCGAACGCCTGACCTCGGTACTGGTGCTGGCGGTGGGGCGGATGCTGATGGGACGCACGGGATACGAGCCGCTCGCGCTTGCGCGGCTCGCGTGCGACCTGGGAGACGACGAGGCTCCCGAGGCCCAGGTCTGCCGACACGTGTTGGCCCTGCTGCTGCGCCAGGAGCACTTCGCGCGCGAGAACCCTGAGAACGGGCCTCCGCTGGCCGCCGGGATCCGCTGCATCATGCTGGCGGCCTGCTTGTCGCGCACTCCGGACGTGGGCCTCCCGCGGATCCCCGATCTAGGAGATCACGAGATGGTGCTCCAGGCCTCCTCGTCGGGACACCGCTCGCGCGCAGAGACACGGCTGATGCCGAGCATCTCACGCGCGCCCGACCTGCGCCGGTCCTCGGCAGCTGACCTCCTGATAATTGACGCAGACGACTGATCGAACTAAGTTTCTCCCGGTAAGGTGGGGATCGAAAATGGAAGGGAGCCCTGTGGCGAGCGCCGACGTAGCTGCTGACCTGGCAGGGATCTCCCTCTTTGCCGATCTCTCCCCCGCTCAGCTCGAGAAGGTGGCTAGCTCGTTCGAGGAGCAGTGGTTCCAGTCGGATGAGCGGGCTCTCCGCGAAGGCTTCGTGGGCTCGAACTTCTACGTGATCCTTTCCGGTGAGGCCCTGTGGATGATGGGAGGGGAAGCGGTCGACCGAACCGCAACGATGATGGTGGGAACGAAGCCCCTCGCCCTTAAGCGTGGGGACTTCTTCGGTGAGCTATCGCTGCTGTTCGACGAACCCTCGATCTCGGATGTGGTGGCCACAACGCCGCTGCACTGCCTCGCGCTCCCGGGCGACGAGCTGAAGCCGTTCCTCCTCGCCAACCCGCAGATCATGTACCGGGTGCTCGAGGCGGAGGCTCGACGGCTGCGAGATCCGATGCGCTGGCGATGAGCGCAAGGCCCTTCCCGCCTGGCGAGTACCCCGTTGTTGTCGTAGGCAGCGGAGCCGGAGGGATTCAGCTCTCGTATGACCTGCGTCGCCTGGGTGTCCGACACGCGCTCCTGGACGAGCAGCCGGGGCCGGGGGGGATGTTCCGCCGCTTCCCGCTCTTTCACCGGCTGAACACCTCCTCCCGGCGCGAGGCCATCGTGGATCGCGAGAGCCCGCACTTCTACCGGTACGACTGGAACAGCCTCGTGTCCGCGGATCCGTCCCACCGCGCGCTCGTGCCGGAGTTCATGGACGGCACGCACTACTTTCCGACACGGCGGGAGATGGAGCAGGCCATCGTGACGTTCGCGGAGCGCTCGCGGCTCGAGATCCGCCACGACTGCCGCTGGGAGTCCACGCGCGCCGAGGATGACGGCTTCGTCGTGGGCACCACGGACGGCGAGTACCGCTGTCGCTTCCTCGTGCTCGCGACCGGGATGGCCCAGCCGTGGAAGCCGCCCACCACCCCCGGCATCGAACTCGTGCCCCACTACGACGACCTCCTGGGGCGAACCGAGGAGTCCTTCGAGGGCAGGCGGATCTTCGTGATCGGCAAGCGCAACTCAGCCTTCGAAATCGCCGACTCGCTGCTCTCCCGGGCGTCACAAATCATCCTGGGCTCGCCACATCCGGTGCGGCCGTCGATCCTGACGGGCATACCGTCGGCACCGCGCGCCCGTTACCTCGAGGTCTACGAAGACGCCCTGCTAGGAGGTGGCAGCTTCGTGGTGGACTGCGCGATCGAACGGATCGAGCGTTCGGGCGATGGCTGGCGCGTACACGCGGAGGGCACCACGAACCCCGGGCCGCTGCTGTTCGAGGTGGACGAGGTGATCGCAGCCACGGGCTTCGGGACGCCCCTGGGCGACCTGCGCGACCTGGGCCTGCAGACGTTCTACAAGGACCGGCTCGCGGCGCAGACGCCCTTCTGGGAGAGCATCTCGCTCCCGGGGGTCTTCTTCGCGGGCGCCGCCACCCAGGGCCAGGTGGGCATGCGCAAGCACGGCATCCCGACGGGATCGGCATCCGTCGGTGGCTTTCGCTTCAACGCTCAGGTCCAAGCGAGGGAGCTTGCACGCCGCCTCGGGATCGAGATCGAACGGTCCGTGCTCGACCCCGCGACCCTCGTCGACTTCCTGCTCGAACGGGCGACCTTCTCGGGGGCGCTGTGGCGCCAGCCGGTGCACCTCGCTCAAATGGTCAGCTTCGACAGGGACCACGGGATCATCGACGATGGCATCCTGCCGCTGACGCCGTTCGTCGACTCTCCCGGCCAGGACGCGATCGCCTTGGCGGTAGAGACGGACCCTGATCGCAACCAGCAGCCGGTGGCCTACGTACGGCGTGAGGGCCGAGTGCGAGAGCACATCCTGGGGCCGGCCTTCCTGCACGACTTCCGCACCCAGGAGCATCGGGACCACTTGGCCTCATTGCTCAAGGAGTTAGCCCCTCAGGCGGTGTCGTGAGCGCCCTCGAAAGCGAGGAGCTGCGGGGTCTCTATGAAGAGACCTCCACGATCGCGGTCGTCGGATGCTCCGCGAACCCGGACAAGCCGGCGAACAAGGTGCCGCGCTACCTCCAGGAGGTGGGCTATCGGATCGTGCCGGTAAACCCGCGTGAGGAAATGATCCTAGGCGAGCGCTCCCCTGACGCGTTGGGAGAGGTTGACGTGGCCGTAGATCTCGTCGTAGTCTTCCGGCCCGCGGACGAGGCCCCGCAGATCGCCGCCGACGCCGTGTCGGTCGGAGCG
>JACCXF010000137.1 GCA_013697295.1 Actinomycetota bacterium
GTGCATGCGGTGCACGTGCACCAGTTGCACCACGTGCACCACGGGTTTTTCAGAGGACTCTCGCGGCGCGACGAGGGGGACTTAGCAAAGCCCAGAGCCCCGCTCGGCAAGTGCCGCTGCGCTAGCGGAGGTGAGCGACCTTGGACACGTAACGAGCCGATCCCTGAGGTGTGCCACCCGGCGAGCACCACAGCAGCGAGAAGGCCGAGATGAATCCGCTGATCACCCCCGCGGAGGTCAGGTCCTCGACCGTCGGCCAGGGCGCGGTCTCGGTGCCTCTTTCGGGTGGTCCCTCTGCCTGGCTACTGGCCCCGCTCGCGATCCTGGCGCTCGCCGGGTTCGCTATCGCCGCCGCGAGCTTCGTGCACGACTACCGTCACGTGCTCCGTGCCCGAGTCCCCTTGCGCCGCAAGCGCTAAAGGGTCTCAGCGAGCCCTCTGGTTCGACCGCCCCACGAGCGCGTCGTAACGGCCCAGGTAGTCCTCCACCACTCGTGACGTCTCGCGCAGCGTGCCCGCCCAGGCGTGGAGCCAGTCCCGGCCTTCGTCGGTCAGTTCGTACGTGCGTCGGGCGGGGCCGATCTCGGACGTCTGCCACACCGACCGCATGAGGTTCTCCTGTTCCATGGCGCGCAGAGCCCGGTAGAGACCACCGGGGTCGGCGTTCTTCAAGCCGAGGGCCTGAAGCCGTTCGAGTAGGTCGTAACCGTGTGAGGATCTCTCGGCGATCAGGAGCAGGAGAGCGGCGCGCAGGAAGTTCTTCGGCAGGCCCCCGGTTGGCTCCTCTCGTTCCCTGCGTGCCATGTCTTCCTCCTAGGGGTGATCGTCGTCGTGCGGATGCGCGTCGTGGGACCCGTGCAGGTGCCCGACTCGTTCGGCGGCGCATGCTTGCGCTTCCTCCGAATCCGCGTGACACCAACAGTCGGGGCCGCACTCGCCGTGCCCCGGCCGCGTCAGCTCCGAGAATTCCTCGGCGAAGACCCGGCCTCCATGCAGCCGCCCATCCTCTGTAAGGCCGAAGAGGCCTGCGTCCGTCTCGAACAGGAGCCCTTCATCTACGAGCCTGCGGAGATAGAGAACGCCGACGGCCGCATCGACGCCCAGGAACCGCTCGAGCAGTTCGGGATCGACCTCGTCGCCGAACCCCTCGCCCTTGATCCAGAACATCACCTGGAGGATCTCGTCGCGCCAGAACATCGCCCGGAGCGCTTCGGTCTTGGGCTCGTGCAACCTCTCCACGTCAGCCCACCCTCGCAACTCGTTCCTTCATGCGCTGTGAGATGTCCTTGACGGACCTCACCACCTGCGCATCCGGATCGAAATCGAGGGGTGCGACACCTGCGCGCTCTGCCTGCGCCAGTGACTCGTCGAACGGGATGACCGCGAACAGCTCCATGTCGTGGGTCTCGCAGAACTCAGCGATCGCCTTCTCGTCCTCGGGATTCTTCACCTTGTTGGCGACGATCACGACGTTCGGGATCCCGAGTTCCTTACCGAGCTTCGAGTAGCGACGCGCGGTCTCGAGCGACTTGAAATACGGTTCCGCAACCACGAGCTGGAGATCCACCGCTTCGACCGTCGCGCGGCTGAGATGCTCGGGCGATGCTTCTGCATCGACCAACACGAAGATCTCGTCTTCGGGAAGATCGTGCAGGAGGCCACGGACCGTGGCGTGAGAGGAGCACATTCAGCCGGTGCCCGCGCCCCGCACCTGCCCCACCATCATCAGGCGCACGTTGTCCGGGCCCGCGGACGCGAACTCCGCAGTAACTTCCTCGAGCGGTCGCGAGAGGCTGAGTCTCGTCTCGCCGTCGACCCGGCGGTGCTCCATGAGCCCATGCGGCAGCGGGACCAGGTGATCGAAAGCGTCGGTTCCCATGCCGAGCGTCAGAGCGAGGTTCGGGTTGGTGTCGGCGTCGATGGCCAGAACCTGCATGCCCGAGCGGCCAACCAGGCGCGCGAGCGTGCCCGAGATCGTCGTCTTCCCGGATCCACCCTTGCCGGAGACCGCTACTTTCACGCCGCCAGTCTACGGGTTCTAGATGCGAAGGACACCCACCGGAAGAGTGCAATACGCTTCGTCCGTGGCCGATCCCCCCGAGTTCGCAGAGATCAAGAGCCCCGGCTTCTG
>JACCXF010000089.1 GCA_013697295.1 Actinomycetota bacterium
TCTCTGTCTCCGCGATCACTCGCTCTCGATCTTCTACGTGAACACGATCCCACCAGAGATCGGGGTCTTCGAGCATCTCGGCCGGCGTGTATCCCAGGATCGCCTCGACCTGGGGACTCATGAACACCGTGTTCTCTGCATTCTCCATCTCGTAGATGTAGGTGATCGCAGGGATGTGCTCGACGAGCGAGCGGTAGCGTTCCTCGGCCTCTCGCAAAGCCCTGGTGGCGTCCAGATCGGGCGAGCTGATGACGGCCTGGGTAGGCGCCGAACCGGTCATCTCCGCATCGCTCACGTCCGCACGCGCTCCTTTGGGTCAAGATCAGGACCACCCGGAGGGCCGCGCCGGAGGGCGGGACAGGGTCTCGGGGTTTCATCTGGAACATCGACCCGATCGGGCTCTATCTGGATAGGCAATGAAAGAGGTCGTACGGGGTGACGCGCGAAGGTTTCAGGTCGGCCGCCTAGCCCGGGACCCGGAAGATCACTGCGTCGCCCTGACCGCCTCCGCCGCACAGCGCCGCCGCCCCCACGCCGCCGCCTCTCCGGCGGAGCTCGTGGATCAAGCCGACGGCCAGGCGGGCACCCGTGCAGCCGATCGGGTGTCCCAATGCCACGGCGCCGCCATTCACATTGACCTTGTCCTCCGCCGCCGTGTCCCCGTTGAACAGCATGCGGGTCGAATGAAGGGCTACGGCCGCGAACGCTTCGTTGATCTCGAGTAGGTCAAGGTCTCCTGCCGCCAACCCGGCCTTCTTGAGCGCTGCCTGGATCGCCAGCGCGGGAACCGTGTGCAGGTAGGGAGGCTGGTCCGCCGACATGCCGTGAGCCACCACCTCAGCGACCGGCTCGATCCCGAGCTCCGCTGCACGCCCTGCGCTCATCACGATCACCGCCGCCCCGCCGTTGCTTATCTGAGAGGCATTCCCCGCGGTGATGGTGCCGCCCTTCTGGAACGCCGGCTTGAGACGGCCGAGAGACTCGGCGGTTGCGTCGGGACGGATGCCCTCGTCGGTATCGAACACGAGTGGTTCGCCTTTTCGCTGGGGCACCTCTACAGGAACGATCTCCTCCGCGAAAAAGCCTTTCTCGCGAGCCGCGGCGGCGCGGGAATGGGAGCGGGCCGCCCATTCATCCTGGTCGGCCCGACCGATCGAGAACTCGGCGTTTACGTCGTCTGACTGATCGCCCATGTGTTTGTCCTTGAACGCATCCCACAGCCCGTCATGGATCATGGAATCGACGACCCGACCGTCTCCCATCCGCAAGCCCTGTCGCGCCTTCGGCAAGATGTAAGGAGCCTGATCCATCGACTCCATGCCCCCCGCTACTACCACGGAGACCTCTCCGGCTCGGATCAATTGGTCTGCCAGCGCGATCGCGTTCAAGCCCGATAGGCAGACCTTGTTGATGGTTATCGCCGGAACCGTCTTCGGTATGCCGGCCTTGATGGCGGCCTGCCGTGCTGTGATCTGACCGGTCCCGGCCTGGAGCACCTGGCCCATGATCACGTAGTCCACCTGATCGCCGGATAAGCCCGCTCGCTCCAAGGCGCCCTCGATCGCGCGCGCGCCGAGAGCCACCGCCGGGGTGCCGGCAACAACTCCACCGAACTTTCCGATCGCGGTCCGGGCGGTCGAAACGATGACCGAGTGGGTCATGACGATCTCCTTTCGCCTCTCTCGAGACTCTGGCAGGCGAGAATCTCATCTTACGTAGTCGGTTTGCATCCATAAGCCACGCTCGACCTGGGAGGATGACGAGATCGCTGAAGAGAACGGCCCCCCGATGAGAGAGGAGCGGCTTACGCCCGCCGATCGCACGAGGATGCACATCCCGGCTCGCCGCTATAACGCCCTGATCATCGCGGCAGGCTTCGGAGTATTCGGCGTCCTCACCCTCACGAACGCTCCGCTGTGGGACCACCGATCCCCGCTCGAGCTATGGGTCCTGGCCGGCCTGGTCATCGCCGGCGAGATGTTGCCGATCCGTTACACACGCAACGGAGAGATGTCGGAAGTCGTCACATCGACGACCTTCAGCTTCGCCCTCCTGTTGTCTTGGGGGATAGCACCGGCGCTCCTCGCTCAGGTTACGGCGTCGCTAGTCGCGGACCTGGCCCGCCGGAAGTCGTGGTGGAAAACGGCGTTCAACGCCGCTCAATACGCCATCTGTCTCGGGGCGGCGCACGTGGTTCTCCAACTAACAACAGGGATCCCCCGGGCCATCTCGCCCCACTTTCTCCCGCGCGACCTTCCATTCGTGATCCTGGCGATGGTGGCGTTACTCGTTCTCAATCTGGTCGTGACAGGAGTGGGGATGGCACTCCACCACCACAGGTCCATAACCGGATTCCTTCGGGACGACCTGTCGTCGAGCCTCTTCGGCGACGGAGTGCTGCTACTGCTGTCGCCGGTGTCGCTGATCGTCGCGGAGGTCGATCTCTGGTTCCTGCTGTTACTCCTCGTGCCGCTCGCCGGCGTTTACATCCTGACCCACGAGAACAGCAAGTTGGTGGCCCGGCTGCGCCGTCAGGCCGATCAAAACCGGCATCAGGCGCTCCACGATCCCCTGACGAACCTGCCGAACAGGACGCTGTTACAGGACCGGATCCAGCAGGGGATCTTCCGAGCGGAACGTGATGGGCATCGTCTGGCTCTGATGATGATGGACCTCGACCGCTTCAAGGAGGTCAACGATGCGTTGGGACATCACAGCGGCGACGTACTACTGAAACAGATCGCAAAGCGACTTCGCCGGGCGTTACGTCAGAGCGACACCGTTGCGCGCCTTGGCGGGGACGAGTTCGCCGTTCTCCTACCTCACGTCACCGACCCTTCCGCGGCGATCGCCATCGCAGAGAAGCTTGCCGAATCTCTCCGGGAACCCTTCGCCATCTCCGAGCTGTCGTTGGAAGCCCGAGGGAGCATCGGGATAGCTCTGTACCCCGATCATGCGTCGGACATGGGGCCACTCGTTCAGCGCGCCGACGTGGCGATGTACGCCGCCAAGAACGGGCCCCGTTCGTGGGAGCTCTACGCGACCGAGCAGGACCAGCAGAGCCCGGGTCGGCTGGCCTTGGTGGCGCAGCTGCGTCATGCGATCGACCACGAAGAGTTGGTTCTGCACTATCAACCGAAGGGCGAACTGAGTTCCCACCGGGTGAAAAGCGTGGAGGCGTTGGCGCGCTGGAGACACCCGCGCAACGGAATCATGCTGCCGGACGACTTCATCCCTCTGGCCGAGCACACGGGCCTCATCCGCCCCCTCACGTTGTACGCGCTCAACAGCGCCTTGAAGCAGTGTCGGGCGTGGGAGGAGCAAGGACTCGATCTGAACGTTGCAGTGAACCTGTCACCGCAGAGCCTGTTGGACCTACAGCTCCCCGAGGAGGTTCAGGGGTTGCTGGAACGATGGAAGGTCCCGGCAACCCGGCTCAAGCTAGAGATCACGGAATCGAGCATCATGGCCGACCCGATGCGGGCGATGCGCGTGTTGAACGAGCTCAGCGGGATGGGCATCGGGGTCTCGATCGATGACTTCGGCACCGGTTACACCTCGCTCGCCTACCTGAAGCGCCTCCCCATCGACGAGATCAAGATCGACAAGTCGCTCGTGTCCCACATCACCACCAACCAGAGCGATGACGTGATCGTCAGGTCGATCGTCGAGCTCGGCCGCAACCTCGGGCTCGAGGTCGTCGCCGAAGGCGTGGAGGACAAGGCCACCTGGGACAGGCTTGCGACCTTCGGTTGCGACACGGCCCAGGGCTACTACCTCGCCGACCCGATGACACCAAACGAGCTCGCCAGCTGGCTCCAGGGAGCCGGGCAACAGATCCAGATACCCTTTCGCACGATCTGACCACCTCACCGGCCCCCGCACTTAGGATCGCCGCCGATGCCCAACAAGATCGAACACGTTGCCCTTGCGGTGGCCGATCTCGACGCCGCGATCGCCCACTACCGAGAGGTGTGGGGCATCGAGGTGACCCATCGCGAAACGATCGAGGACCAGGGCGTCGAAGAAGCCATGCTGCCGCTGGGCGACACGTTCCTGCAGCTCATCGCTCCGGCGAACGATGAGACGACGGTGGGGCGTTTCTTGGCCAGCCGCGGAGAGGGCCTTCATCACCTCGCGTACGAGGTCGACGATCTCCCGCGCACCCTCGAGGACCTCAAGGCGAAGGGTGTGCGATTGATCGACGAAGTCCCTCGTCGCGGCGGGCGTGGCCACCTCGTCGCCTTCGTCCATCCAAAGAGCAACCATGGTCTGCTCGTCGAGTTGATCCAGGCGCCGGAAGGCAAGTGATGTCGCGCGCCCCGCAGCAGGCCAGCCCGCCCGAGTCGCCCTCGCCGCTGACGGTTCCGGAGTTCCGCAGCCTCCTGCCGATCGGCTTCACGGTTGCTCTCGGCTTCGGACTCGTGGTACCGGTGCTGGCTCCCTTCGCGCTCTCATTCGGAGTCGGCATCGCTCTGATGGGGCTCGTCCAGTTCGTCTTCGGGTTCACCCGGTTCTCGTTCGGCATTGCCGCGGGGCTGGTGGTCGATCGCTTCGGTGAGAGGGCATCGACGGTCACGGGGATCCTGATCGTGGCCGTGTCCTCTTACGCCGCCGGTTTTGCCCAGAGCTTTCCCCAGCTCGTGCTCGCCCGGGGCTTCGGCGGCGCAGGATCGGCCCTGTTCATCGCCGGTCTCATGAATCGGCTGTTGAAGATCATCCCCGCCGAGTCCATGGGGCGCGCAACGGGCCTGTGGCGCGCCTCGTTCCTCGTGGGCATCGCGATCGGGCCGGTCATCGGTGGAGTCCTGAAAGACCAACTCGGCTTCCGAGCCCCCTTTCACATCTACGCAACCGGGCTGTTGATAGCGGCGACCATCGCCTGGTTCGTCATGACGGCGCCTCTCAAGGGAGCTAAAGCGCAGAAGAAACGGCCCATCGAAGCGCTGCGGGCCGCTCGCCCGCTCTTCCGGGATGTGCGCTACGTGGTCGCGTTGCTTGCCACCCTGGTGGGGTGGTGGACGCTCTCCGGCCCGACACAACAGATCGGGGCGATCTACGCACAGCGCGTGCTCGACTTCAGTGGCACCAAGTTCGGCGTGGCCCTGTTCCTGTTGTCGATCGGTGAGGTCATCGTGTTGTTCACGGCCGGCAAGGCAGCCGACCGTTACGGGCGTAAAGCGGTTCTGGTTCCCGCCCTGGCCATCACCGCGATCGCAACCGCCCTGCTCGGACAGGTCGAAACCCTCCCGAACGCGTTCTTCCCCTTGATGATCGCGATCGGGGCGGGGGTGGCTGCCGGAGGGGTCGCTGCAGGCGGCTTGCTCGCCGACTCCGTGCCCGAGGGAGGCTCCGGCACGGCCGTGAGCGTGAACCAGATGGCGGGCGACCTCGGCTACATGATCGCCCCCGCGGCGGTCGGCGCGATCGCCCAGGGCGGCGGCTTCTCGCTCGCATACGGGGTCGCGGCGGTCCCAGCAGCCGTGGCCTTCGCAGCGGCGCTCAAACTCCCTCCCGGAGCAGGACGCGGCCGCCGGGATCTAGGATCCGAGGTCCACGAACCCGTCGGCTGAACGTCCCCTGGGTTAGCGTGAGACGGTGAGCGCAAGCACGTACGAGCGGGCTGGAGTGAGGGGTCAGGACGAAGCCCTATCGGCTGTCGTTCGTCATCTCGGCCCGACCTTCTCGCTCCCCGAGGGAGCCGAGGTCCTTACGGACTTCGGGCACTACGCGAGTGTTCTGAGGATCGCGGAGGGCATCGGACTGGCGATCTGTACCGACGGCGTCGGCTCGAAAACGATCGTGGCGTCCCGCATGGCCCGTTACGACACCATCGGATTCGACTGTGTTGCGATGAACGTGAACGATCTCATCTGCGTCGGCGCCACCCCTATCGCGATGGTCGACTACCTGGGCGTTCACACATTGGATCCCGAACGAGTGGATGCGATCCTCGGTGGCCTGGGGGCCGCTGCCAAGGAGGCCGGCATAGCGATCCCGGGCGGCGAGCTGGCCCAACTCCCCGAGGTGATCGGATCGGACGGGCGATCGCACGGTGACGAGACGGCCTTCGACCTCGTGGGAACCAGTGTCGGTGTCGTCGCTCCGGACGCGATCAATGTCGGTGCGAAGATCCAGGAGGGCGATGCGATCGTTGGATTGCATTCATCGGGCATGCATTCGAACGGCTTCACGCTCGCCCGGCGCGTCCTGCTGAGCGAGGGCGGCCTGACACTCAAGGACTCTCCGGGCGGTCTGGATCGCAGTCTGGGTGACGAGTTGCTGGAGCCGACGACCATCTACGTCCAGGCGGTTAAGGGGCTGTGGAGGGCGGGGATCGACACGCGAGGACTGGCCCACATCACCGGCGACGGCCTTCTGAATCTGTGCCGCCTGGAGGCGAAGGTCGGATACGACATCGAGGCGCTCCCGGTCGCACCTTCTATCTTCGGGCTCATCCAAGAGCGGGGCGGGATTGAAGATGCCGAGATGTTCAGGGTGTTCAACATGGGCATCGGATTCGTCATCATCGTGCCGGACAACCAGGTCGACGACGTGCTCCGGATCGCGTCCGAGCATGGGCACAGCGCGAGCCGTATCGGAACGGTGTCAGACGAGCGCGGGATCGTCCGTTTAAGAGAACGGCACCTCGCCGGTTCGCTCGAGTCCGGCGCCTTCTCCTAGCGCTCCCGGCCGCCCGAACCTAGCGCGAGGTGAAGCAGTCGATCAGCTCGCGCTCATGTAGCCGTAGGTCGTCCTCGACCTCGTTGAGGAGCATCAGCGCGCCTCCAAGTTGGCCTTCGCGCACTGAGCGCGCCGCGATCCTGAGTTTGTGATCCGCTCGCTTGCTCACACGCTGGGAGAACCGTTGCGTCTCGAGGATCATCCCGAAGCTGTTATGGCCAGCCGGCCCAGTGGGCTCCGAGAAGAAGCCCGCAACGGTGTCCTTGAGCGCGATGAACGCGCTGCCCGAAACCGTCATCCCCATCCTGAATACTTCGACCGAACGGCCTCGGTCCCTGCTTGCGATCCCGACCTCGACGGGGCCCGGAATGCGCTGGTTAGACTGCGGCTATGTCTTCCCAGGAGCGGCCCGAGGCAGACCTCCAGGCGTCCGCGTCGCCGACCACGTCCATCCAGGGACATCAGGCCCACCTGGACGCCCTCAGGGACGAGGCTCTGGGCGCAGGTGGCGAGAAGGCGATCGAACGACAGCACGAGCGGGGCAAGCTCACGGCGCGCGAGCGCATAGACAAGCTGCTCGACGCGGATTCGTTCGTCGAGACGGACATGCTGGTGCGTCACCGTTCCCACGGCTTCGGCATCGAGGATCGGCGCCCTTACGGGGACGCCGTCGTGACGGGGTGGGGCACCATCGACGGCCGCAAGGTCTTCGTCTTCGCCCAAGACTTCAAGGTCTTCGGCGGCTCTCTCGGCGAGGTCATGGCCGAGAAGATCTGCAAGATCATGGATCTCGCCCTCGAGACCGGAGCGCCGGTAATCGGCTTGAACGATTCCGGAGGAGCGCGGATCCAAGAAGGCCCTGCCTCGCTGGCCGGTTACGGGTACATCTTCGATCGCAACGTGCGATCGTCCGGAGTGATCCCACAGATCTCGGCGGTTATGGGTCCTTGCGCAGGCGGCGCGGTCTACTCCCCCGCCATGACCGACTTCGTTTTCATGGTGAGCGAGACCTCCCACATGTTCATTACCGGGCCGGAGGTCATCAAGACGGTTACCGGTGAAGAGGTGACCCACGAGGAGCTCGGCGGCGCGATGAGCCATGGATCCAAGTCGGGAGTGTCGCACTTCGTGACCGGGACGGACGAAGATTGCTTGAAGCAGATCCGCTATCTCCTATCGTTCATCCCGTCCAATAACTTCGAATCACCTCCCTATTTCCCCCCCACCGACGACCCGATGAGGTCGTGTGACGAGCTGCTCGATCTGATCCCCGACTCACCCAACCAGCCCTATGACATGCACCAGGTGATCGGTTCGATCTTCGACGATGGCGAGTTCTTCGAGGTGCACCAGCATTGGGCGCAGAACATCTTGTGCGGCTTCACTCGTCTGGCCGGTCACCCCGTTGGTGTGGTCGCGAACCAACCTCAGGTTCTCGCAGGCACTCTTGACATCACCTCTTCCACGAAAGGTGCGCGCTTCGTTCGCTTCTGCGACGCATTCAACATCCCGCTCGTGGCGTTCGTGGATGTTCCCGGATTCCTCCCGGGTACCGAGCAGGAATACAGCGGCATCATCCGCCACGGCGCGAAGCTTCTCTACGCGTTCAGCGAAGCCACCGTGCCGCGGATGACTGTGATCACGCGGAAGGCCTACGGCGGAGCGTACGTGGTCATGAACTCGAAACACATCCGAGCCGATGTCTCCTTCGCCTGGCCCACCGCAGAGATCGCGGTGATGGGGGCCGAGGGCGCGGTCAATGTCATACATCGCAGGGCCATCACCGATGCAGACGACCCGGAGGCCAGACGCGCGGAGCTCATCTCGGACTACACCGAAAGATTCTCCAACCCCTACATCGCTGCGGAGCGCGGCTACGTCGACGACGTCATCGAGCCACAACAAACGCGACGCAGGCTCGTGCAGTCGCTCGAGATGCTGCGGTCGAAGAGAGAGACGATCCCGCAACGGAAGCACGGGAACATCCCGTTGTGAGGGGTCCAGGGCGGCGTCGCCACCTGCATGTCACGTCGGTTCAAGGGCAACCCACGGAAACGGAACGCACAGCTCTGGAGGCGGCGCTGGAGCGTCTGGCGGGATCCGAGCGAGCGTCCCGAGCGAGCTCGGTGTGGCTCCGAGCGGCGCGTTCGCAGGGCCGCCGGCTCGGGATGTTCGACTACAGGGACCGCTTCACGCGCGACGACGCGTGGCGCCTCTCGACCCGATTCCCCTTCGGCGGGCGCGAGTACCCCGGTCGCGTCGGGCGGGGCGACACCAAGTAACGCGCGTTACCTGGCCGTCGGACCCTGGCTCATCAGCGCCTCGGTGAGAGATATCGACACACCGCGCGCCTGTAGCAGACGCTGATCGGCCGCGAGGTTCCTGCGGCCTGGCGCCACCATAACCATCGCGATCGAGAAGAACGGCACGCTCAACAGGTACGGCCAGAGCTCCTGTTGCCACAGAGCCAACCCTGCCGAGATCATCAACGGAGCCTCCGCCAGCGCGAACCCCGTAAAGAAATTCGCGTTATAGGAACGCACAAGCTCTCTGGGGCTGGATGCGTTCAACGGACGCCGACGCGCCCACACCACGGCCGCGACGCCCGCGGTTCCGAGACCCAAGGGCAGCAGGGCGATGGTGCCGGGCGACCCGATATCAACGATGAACAGCAGCACGACGCCCACCAGGATCCCCGCCTGCATCACGGAAAGAAACAAGAGCCTGATCGTCGTAAGACCGTCGGTCGTCCCGTGGCTCCAGCGCGCGTAGAGCCCGAGCGTCAAACCGGACAGGAGATAACGCTTCACCACCGGCCCCCACCCCAGATCCTCCGGCACCTGGCCCACGACGCGCTAAGACGAGTAGTCGTAGAACCCTCGGCCGGTCTTCCGGCCGAAGTAACCCGCCCGCACCATGTGCTCGAGGAGCGGCGCGGGAGCCAACCGGCGTTCGCGGAACTCATCGTGGAGCTGCTCGAGGATCGCGTAGGTCACATCGAGACCCACGATGTCCATCAGTTCGAATGGCCCCATCGGATGACCACAGCCCAGCTTCATCGCCGCGTCGATGTCCGATGGGATTCCGTACCCTTCCTCGTGCATCCTCACGGCGTCGTTCAAGTACGGGAACAACATGAAATTGACGATGAAGCCGGCCCGGTCGCGGCACCGGACCGGACGTTGACCTATCGACCGCACCCACGCGGTACAGCGTTTCTCGATGTCCGCGCCGGTGGTAACCGTTCGCACCACCTCAACGAGCTTCATCACGGGGGCGGGGGTAAAGAAATGAAGACCGACAACGCGCTCCGGGCGTGAGGTGGCCACGGCGAGATCGACGACCGGAAGGGATGAGGTCGTCGACGCGAGGATCGCTTCAGGCTTCACCGAATTATCCAACTCCTTGAACATCTCCAGCTTGATATCGATGTCCTCGACGACGGCTTCGATCACCAGGTCCGCCTCGGCCAGGTCACCGAGGTCGAGCGTGTTCGTTATCCGCTGGACCGTAGCGTCGGCCTCTGCTTGCTCGAGCTTGCCCTTCGCCACGGCCTTGTCGATGCTGCCGTGGACAGCGGCCAGGGCCTTGGCCACCGACTCGTCACTACGCCCCCGCAGGATGACCCGGCCCCCTGCCCGCGCGACCACCTCTGCAATGCCCGCAGCCATCTGACCCGTTCCGACGATACCGACGGTGCGGATATCGGTCGTGCCCGCACGGGGTCTTTCAGGCACCGCGTCCACCACCTTCGGGGATTCGGGCGCCTCGTAACGATAGAAGCCGCGGCCGGTCTTCCTGCCGAGATAGCCCGCCGCCGTCAACTGTTTCAACAGCGGGGCCGGAGCGTCCTGACTGTCGCGCCACTGGCGCCACAGCGCCTCGCAGATCTCGTATGCGGAGTCGAGCCCGATCAGGTCGAGCAACGCGAGGGGGCCCATGGGGTGACCGCATCCCAATTGCATGGCCGCGTCGATGTCCTCCCGAGACGCGTAACCCTGCTCGAAGGTACGTACGGCGGAGTTCAGATACGGAAAGAGCAAGAGGTTGGCGATGAACCCAGCGCGGTCCCTGCAAGGTACCGGTGTCTTGCCGAGTCCCTCCGCAAAGGCTTTGGCCGACTCGATAACCGACGCTTCGGTAGCAACGGTGTGGACCAACTCAACCAGTTTCATGACCTGCGCGGGATTGAAGAAGTGAAAGCCGACTACACGATCCGGTCGGTTGGTCGCGACCGCCATGTCGATCACCGGCAGCGACGAGGTATTCGTCGCGAGTATGGCCTCAGGCTTCAGCACCTCGTCGAGCTTCGCGAACACCTTCTTCTTGAGCTCAAGCTTCTCGGGCACTGCCTCGAACGCCAGGTCGCATGATTCGAGATCGCTGTATTGGGTCGTCGCCGAGATGCGACCGAGCACAGCATCGGCCTCCGCGCGATCCATCTTGCCCCGGTCCACCGCTCGTCCCACGCTCCGGGCGATACGGTCATGGCCGGCCTGAACGGTCTCGTCCGAGCTCTCGACGAAGATGACGTCGAAGCCTCCCCGCGCGCAGACCTCGCAGATGCCGGAACCCATCGTCCCGCAGCCCACCACGCCAACCTTCTTGATATCGATACTCATCCCACGCTCCTTCGAGAACCGCTGCGCGCCTGCGACGAGGCCGCAGCGCGGGGTCACAGAGCCTACCCGCCGTTACGATTGGACGATGATGAGACTCGCGGCATCCCGTCTCGAGACGCACGAGACGCACGAGAACCACAAGGCGAACGAGGCGCCGGGGCTTCGGGGCCCATGACGCAACCAGAGAGAGACACACCCTGGATCTTCAGAACCTATGCCGGATATGCAAACCCGTCCTTGACCAACCGCCGTTTCAAGGACAACCTGGCAAGGGGGCAGACGGGGCTGTCTGTGGCGTTCGACCTGCCCACGCAGACGGGTTACGACTCCGATGCGCCGATGGCCAAGGGCGAGGTGGGCAAGGTGGGAGTCCCCATATGCCATCTCGGCGACATGCGCGGCGTATTCGACGGGATACCGCTGGCCGAGATGAACACCTCGATGACGATCAACGCCACGGCTGCATGGCTGCTCTCGCTCTACGTTGCAGTGGCCGACGAGCAAGGCGCCCCACGGCCGTCGCTGACGGGCACGACACAGAACGACATCCTCAAGGAGTACCTGTCGCGCGGCACCTACATCTTCCCTCCGGACGCTTCGATCAGAGTGACCAGCGACCTCATCACCTGGACCCTGCACGAGGTACCGAGCTGGAACCCGATCAACGTGTGCTCCTATCACCTGCAGGAGGCCGGCGCCGGACCGGTCCTCGAGATCGCGTACGCGCTCGCCAACGCGATCTGCGTTCTCGATGCAGTGAAAGCGACCGGGCGCATATCCGAAAGTGATTTCCCGCGCCTGGTGGGCCGCATCTCATTCTTTTGCAACTCCGGCATCCGATTCATAGAAGAAACCTGCAAGATGCGGGCCTTCGATGCATTGTGGGATCGCGTCGCCAAGGAACGGTACGGGGTCGAGGACCCTCGCTATCGGCGGTTCCGTTACGGGGTTCAGGTGAACTCACTGGGGTTAACGTCGATGCAACCGGAGAACAACGTGTATCGCATCCTTATCGAGATGCTGGCGGTCACCGGCGCAAAGGACGTGCGAGCGCGCGCGGTACAGTTGCCCGCCTGGAACGAGGCCCTCGGACTGCCTCGAGCGTGGGACCAACAATGGTCCTTGAGGGCTCAACAGATCCTGGCCCTCGAGACGGACCTCTTGGAGCACGACGACATCTTCGAAGGTTCGAAGGTGATCGCAGAGCGGACGGATGAGATCGCAACCGGGGCATGGCAAGAACTTCAGCGCGTCCTTGACCTCGGGGGTTCCGTCGAAGCGCTCGGCTACATGAAGGAGCAGCTCGTGTCGGCCCACGCCGAGCGGCGTCGGGCCATCGAATCGGGAGACGCCGTAGTCGTCGGCCTCAACCGCTACACGGAAGGCGAGCCCTCACCACTGGTCGAGGGCGTGGACGAGATGGCCTACGAGAAGATCGACCCCGCGATGGAAGCAGAGCAGGTGGGGCGCCTACAACGCTGGCGCGCTCTCAGGGATGGGCCGGCGGTGGCGACAGCCCTCGAGGACCTTCGCAAGGCTGCGACCGGAGCCACCAACCTGATGCCGGCATCCATCGCCGCGGCCAAGGCCGGCGCGACGACGGGTGAGTGGGCGGACGCTTTGCGAGATGCCTTCGGCGAGTATCGGGCCCCCACCGGGATGGGCGCTCGAGCGAGCGCCGGCCGGGCCGAAGACATGGATGCAACCCGGGCCAAGGTCGAGGCGGCGGCCGCGCGCCTCGGGGTCACCAAGCTGCGGATGCTCGTCGCCAAGCCCGGGCTAGACGGTCACTCGAACGCGGCCGAGCAGGTCGCGCTCCGGGCCCGGGACGCCGGGTTCGAAGTGATCTATCAAGGGATCCGGCTCACCCCGAAACAGATCGCCCGAGCCGCGGCTGAAGAGGACGTACACGTCATAGGGATCTCGATCCTGTCGGGAGCCCACGGCTTGCTGGTACCCGAGATCATCGAGGAGCTCCGGTCGGAGGGCATCGACCCCCAAGGCGTACCGATCGTGGTCGGCG
>JACCXF010000153.1 GCA_013697295.1 Actinomycetota bacterium
GCTCACCTCGCTTCCCGTCAGAGAGGTAGGGTGGAGGAGTCATGGGTCAATTCCTGATTCGTCGGACGCTCTTCATGGTCTTGGTCCTTTTCGTCGTCTCAGTCCTGACGTTTCTGATCTTCATGAAACTGCCCGCCGGCGACCCCGCGCGGATGATGGCGGGACAGAGAACCAACGCCGAGGACTTGCAGGAGATACGCGAGAACCTCGGTCTCGACCAACCCTTCTGGGTGCAGTACGGGCGGTTCGCGAAAGGCATGATCCCGTGGCCGGGGCTGTGGCTCAACGAGCAGATCTACTACTCGTACACCAACAACGTGGCGGTCAAAGAAGAGATCTATCCCCGGTTCCCGTACACGTTCGCCCTGGCCATCGGCGCCGCCGTGATCTGGTTGGCGGTGGGGATACCCGTGGGCGTCATCTCAGCGATCAAGCGCCGAACGTTCGCAGACAGATCGAGCATGATCATCGCTCTTATAGCGGTGTCGGCGCCCGTCTTCTGGCTCGCTTATCTGTTTCTTTACCTGTTCTGGTTCAAGTTAGGGATCGCACCACCCAGCGGTATCCCTTCGGATGAGGGCGTGGTTCAGGCCATGATCACGGGGCGATTCGTGCTGCCGTGGATAGTCCTTGCGGCGGCGTTCGCCGCCTTCTATTCCAGGATGACCAGGGGCAACCTCATCGAGACCATGGGCGAGGACTACATCCGTACCGCTCGGGCCAAAGGGTTGCCCGAGCGGAAGGTCATCTTCAAGCATGGCCTCCGTTCGGCCTTGACCCCCGTGGTCACCATGTTCGGTATGGACCTCGGCATCCTCTTCGGCGGCGTTTTCATCACCGAGACCGTTTTCAACATCCCTGGGTTGGGCCAGTACGCTGTCCGGGCGATCGGCAACAACGACATCCCCGCAGT
This sequence comes from Actinomycetota bacterium, assembly GCA_013697295.1. GTDB lineage: Bacteria > Actinomycetota > CADDZG01 > CADDZG01 > WHSQ01 > JACCXF01. Next base: position 914 of record JACCXF010000153.1, read on the forward strand.
CATGACGGTGGTCACCATCGCTGCGGCATTCATCGTCATCTTGAACCTGATCGTCGACGTCTTGTATGCAGTGCTGGATCCGCGCGTAAGGTACAGCTGATCAGGGCGGCTTAGCCGCCCCCAACCTCAAAGGAATCGATGGATGGCTGAGCCGCTTCTCGAGGTACGCGACCTCAAGGTTCATTTCCCCACCGACGACGGCGTCGTCAAGGCCGTCGACGGAACCTCCTTCAGGCTCGAGCCTGGGGAGACACTGGGGGTGGTGGGTGAGTCCGGCTCTGGCAAGAGCGTGACGTTCTTGACGGTGATGGGGCTCATCGATCGCAAGTCGGCGCGCGTCGAAGGTGAAGTGATTTTCGATGGTCGGAACCTGTTGGCGCTGCCCGAGGACGAGATGCGGCACGTGCGGGGCAACAAGATCGGGATGGTGTTCCAGGACCCGATGACGTCGCTGCATCCCTACTACCGGGTCGGCTCTCAGATCGCCGAAGCCATCCGAACCCATCGGGATGTCAACAAGTCCGATGCGCAGAAGCAGGCGATCGAGATGCTTCGCCGCGTCGGCATGCCTCGCCCCGAGGACCGCGCGAAGGCGTACCCGCACGAGTTCTCCGGGGGTATGCGTCAGCGGGCCATGATCGCGATGGGTTTGGCACTCAACCCATCGCTGCTCATCGCGGACGAACCAACGACTGCTCTCGATGTCACGGTGCAGGCTCAGATCCTCGATCTGATCAGGCGGCTTCAGCAAGAGTTCAATGTGGGCGTCGTCTTGATCACCCACGATCTCGGGGTTGTCGCGGACGTATCCAAGAAGGTCATGGTGATGTACGGCGGCAAGGCCGTCGAGATGGGAACGCGCGACGAGATCTTCCGCCAGCCGCTGCACCCATACACGTGGGGCCTGCTCGAATCGATCCCAACCGTGGACAAGCGAGTCGAGAGGCTGGTTCCGATCAAGGGAGCGCCTCCATCCCTCATCAATCGACCCAACGGATGCTCATTTCACCCCCGGTGCCCACATCGTTTTGAACCCTGCGACCAGGACATCCCGGAGCTGAAGGATCGGGGTGGTGGCCATCCCGATGCATGCCACCTGTCGATCGAGGACAAGCGGCGTCTGTGGGACGAGCGCGAGCAGCAACGCGCGAGGGCCGCATCGTGAGTCTCACTTCTGTGGACCCGGCTTCCTCAGAGAAGCGCTCCGACGAGCCGCTGCTTCGCGTGGAGAACCTGACGAAATACTTCCCGATCAGGAGCGGCATCCTCTTGCAGCGTGAGGTGGCGCGCGTTCACGCGGTCGAGGACGTGAGCTTCTCGATCCATCCCGGCGAAACGGTCGGCCTTGTGGGTGAGTCCGGCTGCGGTAAGTCGACCACCGCCCGGCTCGTGACGAGACTGCTGGACCCCACTTCCGGCAAGATCACCTTCGAGGGTCGCGACATAACGAAGACGAGCCAGCGTGAATTGCGGCCCGTGCGGCGGGACATGCAGATCATCTTCCAAGACCCCTACGCATCGCTCAATCCTCGGCAGACGATCGGTCAGATAGTCGGCGCACCCTTCCGGATCCACAAGACCGAGGGGGACACGAAGAAGAAGGTCCAGGACTTGATGGAGCGAACAGGTCTGAACCCCGAGCACTACAATCGCTACCCGCACGAGTTCTCTGGTGGACAGCGTCAGCGGATCGGGGTCGCTCGGGCGCTCGCCCTCAGGCCGAAACTCATCGTGTGCGACGAACCGGTCTCTGCTCTCGATGTTTCCATCCAGGCGCAGATCCTCAACCTGCTGGAAGACCTTCAGGACGAATTCAACCTGACTTACCTGTTCATCTCGCACGACCTCGGCGTGGTTCGGCACGTTTCGGATCGGATCGCTGTGATGTATCTCGGCCGCGTGGTCGAGGTAGCGGGTGCGGATGAGCTGTACGAGAACCCCAAGCACCCCTACACGGCCGCGTTGCTGTCGGCAGTGCCGAAAGAGCACAGCGACACGAGCATCAGCGAGCGGATCGTTCTTCAGGGTGACGTTCCCTCGCCCGTTGATCCCCCCTCCGGTTGCTCGTTCCATCCTCGCTGCCCCAAAGCCCGCGCAGTGATGGGCAAGAGCGTTCAGCTCACGAGCGAACAGGCGGAAGGTGGACAGGTCTCCCTCGAGGAGGCCGCCGCGCGTACCGCCGCAAGGGACGGCGATGACAGGAGCGTCGACCTCTCGCAGGAGGTGCCGGAGAACTGCCGGAAAGAGATACCTCCTCTCGGCGAGGTCCAGAAGGAGCATTTCACCGCCTGCTGGTACCCGCTCGAGGAAGGCGAGAAGTTGCAGCAGGCCGCCAAAGCCTGAGCGCTCGCGCACAATGACCTTCTCGATCGCGGCCTGGGACCCGAACGCGGATCCTTCGCCCGAATGGGGCATCGCCGTTGCGTCGAAGTTCCTCGCGGTGGGTTCCGCGGTGCCGTGGGTTCGGGCCGGCGCTGGGGCCGTCGCAACCCAGGCGCTTGCCAACCTCTCTTACGGCCCGAACGGGTTGGACGGGCTTGCGTCGGGCGGGACGGCTGAGGATGTGGTCCGTGCTCTTACGGATGCAGATCCCGATTCCAAACAGCGTCAACTCGGGATCGTCGACGCGACGGGCCGAGCCGCGAACTTCACCGGCAGCGAATGCTTCGCGTGGGCCGGGGGGGTAACGGGCGACGGGTATTGCTGTCAGGGCAACATCCTCACCGGGCCCGACGTCGTCGAGGAGATGGCGGAGGCGTTCGAGAAGGAGCGCGGCGAGCTGGCCGTGAGGCTATTGGGGGCGCTGGCCGCGGGGGATGAAGCCGGAGGAGACAGGCGCGGCAGGCAGTCGGCCGCCCTTTACATCGCTCGAGACGAGGGTGGTTACGGCGGCGGGATCGACCGGGCCGTCGACCTGAGAGTCGAAGATCACCCTCGGCCGGTTTCGGAGCTCAGCCGGTTGTTCGACATGCATCGCCTCTACTTCCCGCGCGCCGAAGACCTCGAGTTCCTCGACATCGGCGAGGACCTGGCGGCTGAGCTCCGCGCTCTGCTGAGCGACACGGGCCACGATGCCGGCACGGGAGAGGGTTTCGACGACCCATTGAAAGCGGCGCTCTTCGCTTTTTCTGGAACCGAGAACCTCGAAGAGCGGTGGAGCGATGAAGCGACGATCGAGCGAGAGGTGCTCGAGCATCTGAGATCCCTGGCAGGGGGTCGACGCTCGCTCGATTAGAGGGTGCGCGCTATCTCCGCCGCGATGTCGTAGATCCTCTTAAGGGGAAGTCCCGACTTCCGGGCCGCCTCTGCACAATCCTCGTATTCGGGAGCGATCGTGAGCACCTCGCCACCACGGTGGCCCCGCTTGACCCTCACCCTGAAGCCCTCGACCTCCACTTCCACGGAATCACGATCGAGAACGTCCCGGTCGACCGGACGCATCCGGATGCCGAGCGTGGTCGTCTCCTTGAAGAGGATCTCGGTCATCTGGTCTTTGCTCGAGGTCGCCACGAGGGCCGAAAGCGTGATCGCAGGCCGTCCCTTCTTCATCACGATGGGCGTCGTCCACGCATCTCGAGCCCCGGCGTTCAGCAGAGACTCGATCACGTAGGGGATCAGTTCCGGGTTGAGATCGTCGAGGTTGGTCTCGAGCAACAGCGTGCCGCTCTCGGACGTGTCCGTCGTGGGCTCTCCGATAAGAACCCTCAGGACGTTCGGCCATGTGAGATCTCTGCGCCCCGCTCCGTAGCCCGAGGCCTCGATCTTCAGGGCGGGAAGCTCCCCGTACGAAGCGCCGGTGGCGGCGAGGATGGCCGCTCCTGTCGGGGTGACCAGCTCCTCGGTGCCCTTGCCCACCAGCGACGCGCCCGCGTTCTGGAGGATCTCGGTGACGGCAGGAACCGGCAAAGGCAACTCACCGTGCGCGGTGATCACCGTTCCGGTTCCGGTCGCTATCGCCGATGTGAACACGGTCAGGGGGGCCAGGTGGTCGAGCGCAGCGGAAACTCCCACGATGTCGATCATTGCATCGGTCGTCCCGATCTCGTGGAAGTGGACGTCTTCGAATGCTCGTCCGTGGACGCGTCCCTCCGCACGCGCGAGGACTTCGAGGGTCGCCAGCGCGTGCTCCCGCACTCCTTGGAGCAGCGGAGCGGTCTCCAACAGCGACTTCATAGCGCGGTAGGTGCGTGGGCCTTCGGCTCGACCTATTGAGACCGAGGCACGCGTGGCCCGGATCCCCCCCTTTATAGTGGCGGCGACCTCAAGAGACCAGTTGGGAAGATCGAGTGCGTCGAGACTCGAACGGACGACCTCTTCGGGCACACCCGCGTCGAGCAGAGCTCCAAGGATCATGTCTCCCGAAGCCCCGGAGGGGCAGTCGAAGTAAAGGATCGTCATCGTGGCTGCCGGCGAAGGGCACGCAAGGCGAACATCGCCCCGCCGAAGCCGTTGTCGATGTTGACGACCGCCACGCCGGCGGCACAAGAATTGAGCATCGTCAGTAGGGCAGCGAGCCCATCGAACGCGGCGCCGTAACCGACACTGGTCGGAACGGCGACGACCGGGGCTGCGACGATCC
>JACCXF010000188.1 GCA_013697295.1 Actinomycetota bacterium
GTGATGTCGGGCGCCACGAGGAACATGCGCCGCACGACCGCGAGGTAGTACCACGCCGCGATCACGGCGTTCACGCCCATGACCACCGCGAGCCAGTAGACCTGTGCTTGGACGGCGGCCAGGAACACGAACAGCTTCGCCCACGCCCCCGCCATCGGCGGTGCCCCTGCGAGGGAAAGCAAGAAGCCGGCCATCAACGTCGCGAGCACGGGAGACCGTCGCCAGAGTCCGTTGTAATCCGCGAGGAAGTAGCTGCCACCGCGTCGCGCGAATGCCACGGCTGCTGCGAAAGCACCCAGGTCCATCACTGCGTAGATGGCGAGGTAGATCACCGCGGCGCTGAACGCGGCCGCGTTGGCCTCTACGGCAGCCTCCCCGGTTCCCGGATCGATGAGCGCCAGGGTCACGAGCACGTAACCGGACTGCGCGATTCCCGAGTAGGCCAGGAGCCGGATAACGTGCTGCTGTCGAAGCGCGATGAGGTTTCCGACAGTCATAGTGAGCACTGCCAGCACCGCCATCGCGGGTCGCCAGTTGTCGGCTACTTCTGGGAACGCCCGGAACATCAGCACGAGCAGCCCGACGAATCCCCCGATCTTGGAAGCGGTCGACAGGAAGGCAGCCACCGGCGACGGAGCACCCTCGTACGTGTCGGGGGCCCAGAAGTGGAACGGGACGGCCGAGATCTTGAAAGCGAAACCGACCACGACGAAGAACACGCTCAGTACGACGAGTGGTTCATCTCCGGACGAGATGGACCTGCGGATCGCATCTACCTGTGTCTCGCCGGTTGCCCCGTAGATAAGCGACATCCCGTAGAGCATCACCGCCGACGAGAGCACGCTGAACAGAAAGAACTTCAATGCCCCTTCGTTAGATTTCGCATCCGACTTGCGCATCCCGACCATGATGATCGCGGGGATGCTGATCAGCTCGAGGGCGATGAAGATCGTGATGAGCTCGCGCGCGCTGGACATCACGACGCCGCCCAACAAAGAGCACAACATCAAGAAGTAGAACTCGCCCTGGTAGTAGCGACCCGACCTGATGTAGTTGTACGAGATCGCCAGCACGATCAGACCGATAACACAGAACAGGCCCTTGAACAGAAGAGCGAAGTCATCGATCTCGAACGCCCCACCAAGGGTCCGCCGTTCCGATCCGATCAAGGACACGACGGCGGCGAGAGTCCCGAAGATGCCGGCGGCAGCAAGCGGCATCGCTAGCCATCTGGCCGTACGCGGCAGGAACAGGTCCGCGACGAGGACGATGAACGCTGCCCCGGTGAGGACGAGCTCGGGCGAGAGAGCGTGCCAGTCGACGCCCGGCTGACTAAGCGCCTGAGCGAGCAGCTGCATCTACCCGAACACGCCCAAGAGCTTCTGGACCGCGTCGTCCGTGACGCCCAGCACGAGCTTGGGGTAGATCCCCGTGACGAGGATCAGGATCAGCAACGGCACCCAGGCGATCCACTCGAGGCTGACGACGTCGAAGATGCCCCGGCTCTCGCGGTACTTCTCCGGCACGCGCCCGAGGTTCACGCGCTGAAGCATCCACAGGAAGTAGCCGGCCGTCAGCACGGTACCGATCCCGCCGCCGACCATCAGTACGCGGAACAACGTCTGGTTGAGCTGGGCGTTGGGTTCGTAGGAGCCGAGCAGCGCCAGCATCTCGCCCCAGAACCCCGCAAGGCCCGGCAAGCCGAGCGATGCGATAGCCGTGTAGGTGAGGAGCGATCCGAAACGTGGGATCTGTTGGAGCATCCCACCCAACGCTCCGATCTCACGAGTGTGATAGCGCTCGTGGATCGAGCCCGCAAGGAAGAACAACATCCCGGTGATCAGACCGTGAGCCACCATCCCGAAGATGGCGCCGTTGATCCCCTCGTCGGTCAACGTTGCGATCCCCAGCATCACGAAGCCCATGTGGCCGACGGACGAGAAGGCGATCATGCGTTTCAGATCCGTTTGGGCAAGACAGCAAAGGGCTCCGTAGATGATCGCGATGACCGCCAGGATCCCGATGACGGGCGCCCAGGTCACTGCAGCATCGGGCAGGATGGGGATCGCGATCCGGATGAAGCCGTAGGTCCCCATCTTCAGCATGATCGCCGCCAGCAACACGGAGCCGACCGTCGGTGCCTCGGTATGCGCGTCCGGCAACCACGTGTGGAAGGGCCACATCGGGACCTTCACGGCGAAGCCAAGGAACAGTCCCGCGAACACGAGATTCTGGAAGACCGTGGAGGCATCGATCCCCTGCGAAGCGAGCTCGACCATGTCGAAGGTTCCCGCGCTGAAGCGCAATGCAAGGAAACTAAGGAGCATGAAGATCGAACCAAAGAGCGTGTAGAGGAAGAACTTGACCGATGCATACTCCCGCCGCGGCCCACCCCAGATGCCGATCATGAAGTACATCGGGACGAGTACGATCTCCCAAAAGATGAAGAACAACACGAGGTCGAGTGCAACGAAGGTTCCAGTCATTCCCGTCTCGAGCAGCAGCACGAGCGCCATGAAGGCCTTGGGCTTTCCCGGCTCCGGGATGTGCCACCAGAGATAGATCATGCACAGGAACGTCACCAGCAGCGATAGGACGACCATCGGAAGAGATATCCCGTCGACACCGATGTGATAGTTCGCATCGATCTGCGGGATCCACTCGGCGCTAACCTCGAATTGCAGCGCCCCTGCATTGCCGTAGTCGAACGCGATGGCCACGAGGATGCCGACGACCAGGGCCACTCCGGCAACGATCGTCCCGGTCAGCTTGATGGCGCGCTCCTGGGCGGGAGGGATGAACAACAATGCGATCGCCCCCACCAACGGCAGGAACGTCGCGACGCTCAGCCCCCAGTCCTCGATCCATCCCATAAAGCCCTAACCCCTTCCTAGGTGAATGCCAGCAATCCGACGAACAACGCGATCGCAGCGAACAGCACGGCTGCATAACGCTGGACGTGACCCGTTTGTACGTATCGCAATAGCCCACCCGACCACCCGGTGATGCCGGCCGCCCCATTCACCGCGAAGTCGACCACGTGCTGATCGATGCCATAGGCCCCTCGCGACGCCGCGAGCGAACCCCGGGCCGATCC
>JACCXF010000213.1 GCA_013697295.1 Actinomycetota bacterium
TCTCCATGACCACCGCATCGACCAAGAAGCGGGCCAGATCCAACGGACACCTCCAGGCTCGGGGTGTCCACTATGGCCCGCGACATGCTCGCTCAGCCGTGTCCACTATCCGGTGGAATCACACACCCCCTCTCGCACTCCAATCGCCAGCGGACCTAATCGTGAAACGGCCGCTGGGAAAGAACCGCTAAAGCAGAGGAGGGACCGAGGCAGCTGCCCCGGTCCCCCTCTAGGTACTGTGTCGAGGTCTGGATCGCCCCGGACATCATCATCACAAGGTCTAGTGGTCCTTCACCAGCATGTAGATCTGTATCTCGGCCACCGCGCACACCGTCTTCCCGCCGTGCCCGATGATGCTCATCCAGCTGGCGGAGTTGGGCGTGGCGCACACGAGATGCTCGTGGTAGCCACTGATCCCCACACCCGCGGGGCCCTGAGGACCTGCCGGGCCCTGAGGACCTGCCGGGCCCTGGGCACCGTCGACGCCGTCTGCTCCGTCTGCACCGTCATTTCCTGCGGCGCCCTGTGCACCATCGACCCCGTTAGTCCCGTTGAGTCCGTTGGTCCCATCGACTCCGTTGGTGCCATCGATGCCGTCAGTGCCATCGGTTCCGTCGGTGCCTGCGGCGCCCTGTGCGCCATCGACCCCGTCAGCTCCGTTAGCTCCGTCGACGCCGTCTGTGCCGTCGACGCCGTCTACACCGTTCGTCCCATCGAGGCCGTCGGTTCCGTTGGTTCCGTCAACGCCATCGGTTCCTGCGGCACCCTGGGCGCCGTCGATCCCGTCGGCTCCGTTAGCTCCGGTGAGCCCGGTGGCCCCGGTGGCAACTCAGCACATAGTCATCTGTCGCAATTACCAACAGAAGGAACCACGTTTGCACTAGTCATCCGTTTCGCCGTCAGGCGGGACCTCAGAAATAGGGGACTAGGCTCGGAGTTCGCAGCCGCTCGCCGTGGGGTCCCATATCGCCCGTGAGGTCCGATATCGCCCGTATGGGTGCATAGCCCCCCTATCGAGGCTCTTTGTTTGCCGAAAGGGTTGACCGGCGACGCCGGCGGGTCTGTACTGGCCGCAGGTCTTCCAACGACAATCTTGGGGGTTATCGATGAGCGAAACCAGAGGCACGGCGCCGCCACCACCACCCGCCGCTCGGGGCGACTACCGGACCACGGAGCCACGGAACGGGGTCGGCGTGGCGGCCCTGGTGGTCGGCGTCGTAAGCCTCGTTCTCGCCGTGCTCGTCATCACTGCGCCGTTCTCGTTCATCCTGGGTCTGATCGCGATCATCCTCGGGATCATCGGTATGAGCCGGGCCTCCAAGGGCGTGGCGACGAACCGGGGACAAGCCGCAGCCGGCCTGATCACGGGCATCTTGAGCATCCTGGTCGCAATCGCCGTGGGCATCAGCCTCGTCGGCTTCTTCACCGAGCACCAATCCGACATCAGGGAGTTCGGCAACTGCATGAGGCAGGCCGACGACGATCGAGATCGAGGGACCTGCTTCGGCGATCTCGGGGGGAAGCTCGAGGAGGATAACTAAGCCGCTAGGTCGAGCCAGCGCGCGACCGTCTTCTCAGCCGCAGCCCGTTGGGCGGGAAGATGGTCGCGCGCCTGCTGCACCAACTCGTCCTTGGTGACGCCCCAGTAGCCATTCAGTCGGTGCGGCGGAGTCTCGTCGCACCACGCGGCGATGATGTCTTCCGTCACCTCGAAATGCCATTGCACGCCGTATGCGTTGTCGAATCGAAACGCCTGCTGCAAGACGTCATCGCTGGCGAAAAGATGTGTGGCGCCCCGAGGGAGGTTGAAGGTGTCCTCGTGCCACTGGAACACGCTGACATCACTTCCGAATCCATCCAGCAGTGGGTCATCGCGGCCCTCCGAGGTGGGACGGACCCGGCGAAAGCCGATCTCACGCACCGGAGCGCGAACCACGCTTGCATCGAGAGCTCGGGCAAGGATCTGCGCGCCAAGACAGATGCCGAGGAAGGGCACTCGCGCCTCAACCGCTGAAGCCGTGAAGGTTCGGACCTGGGCTAGGAAGGGGTGCCGATCGAGTTCGTCGGCGTTCATCTCGCCGCCGAGGACGATCACCCCCGACCCATCCTGGGGGTCCGGCCACTCGGTTCGTTTCCAGGCGTCGATGTATCGCCAGGGGACGCCTCTGTCGGCGAAGACCTCCTCGATAACCCCCAGCGGAGCCGATGCCTGGTGTCGAACGCAGAGAACCGGTTTCACCCGGCCCACATTACTGTGGGCGTCTCTCCCCACGGTGAGGGCGAACGCCGGCCACGGGTGCGCGCGTACACCGGGCTCAGGGAGACAACCGTTCGATGATCCATCCGTCCTCGGCACCGCGCCGGTAACGGAGGCGGTCGTGCAGTCGGTCCGCCCGGCCCTGCCAGAACTCCACTTCATCCGGGACCAGGCGGTAGCCGCCCCAGTGAGGGGGCCGGGGGATGTCACCGCCCGGATAGCGGCTCTTCACCTCGGCCGCGGCCTGCTCCAGTGCCGAGCGGTCCCCGATCACCTCGCTTTGGCGTGACGCCCAGGTGCTCACCCGGCTGCCCACAGGTCGCGCCGCGAAATACTCATCGGACTCCCGCTCCGGCAAGCGGTCCACCTGACCGGTGATGCGGACCTGCCGCTCGAGCTCGAACCAGTAGAAGACGAGCGCCGCGCGTGGATTCGACGCGAGTTCCCGGCCCTTCGCGCTCTTGTAGTTGGAGAAGAAGACGAAGCCGCGCTCGTCGAATCCCTTCAGCAGCACGGTACGCGCGGAGGGATGACCATCGAGCGACGCGGTAGCGAGGGTCATCGCGTTCGGAAACGTCAGGGCCGCATCGAGGGCAGCGGTCATCCACGCAGCGAACTGCCCGAATGGCTCTCCCTCCACCTCTGTCTCGCGCAGTGGCTTGTCTTCGTGGGGTCGCCGCAGCCCCGAGATCATGCGGCTGAGATCCCCGTAGTCGGGCGCGCTCACGCGTGTGCATCCAGCTTCTGGGCGAGCGCTCGGAACGCGCGTCCACGATGGCTGAAGGTCAGCTTCTCCTCGAGAGGGATCTCCGCCATCGTGCGCGTGTCCCCATCGGGGACGACGTGGGGGTCATAACCGAATCCCAGCCTTCCGCGCCCTTCGAGGATCACGCGCCCGCCGCACGTCCCCGATGCAATCATCTCCGTCCCGCTCGGCCACACGCAGACGGCTGCGCAGACGTACCGACAGGTCCGCTGATCCTCGGGGACGTCCTTCAGTAGAGCCACGAGCATGGCGTTGTTGGCATCGTCGGTGGCGTTTTCGCCCGCGTAACGCGCGGAGCGGACACCCGGATCGCCATCCAGAGCGTCAACCTGTAGTCCGGAATCGTCCGCGATGGCCAGAAGTCCCGTGGCTTGCGTCGCCGCCCGTGCCTTCGCAAGCGCGTTAGCTTCGAACGTCGCGAAGGGTTCTTCCAATCCGAGTTCGGGGGCCAGCTCGTCAAGTGGGAGGATCTCCACCTTCTCGAGCAGGATCTTCACCTGTTCCACCTTGTGACGGTTCCGCGACGCAAAGACCGCTTTCACTCTTGCTCGGGGGCGCCCAAGGCCCTTTCCTGTTCGGCCGTCAGGGTGGCGATGCCGGTCGTCGCGAGATCCATCAGCGCGTCGAGCTCGGCGCGCTCGAAGGTCCCTTGTTCGGCGGTTCCTTGCACCTCCACAAGCTTGCCTGCGCCGGTCATCACGACGTTCATGTCCACCTGGGCGGTTGAATCCTCGGAGTAATCGAGATCCAGAACGGGTCGGTCGGCGACGATCCCGACACTGATGGCCGCGACCGAATCCACCAGCGATGAGGCTTTGCCCTCGCCCACCTTCGTCAGCGCCTCCTGGAGAGCGACGAACGCGCCGGTGATAGAAGCCGTGCGCGTCCCGCCGTCGGCCTGAAGGACGTCGCAATCGATCAACACGCTGCGCTCGCCCAGGGCGGCCATGTCCGTGATCGCTCGCAACGAGCGCCCGATGAGACGCTGTATCTCCTGCGTCCGACCTGATGGACGACCCCGATTGACCTCGCGCGAGATCCGTTCCGGCGAGGAACGCGGCAGCATCGAGTACTCTGCCGTGACCCAACCCTTGCCGCTGCCCTTCATCCACCGCGGGACCGAGTCCTCCACGGTCGCCGTGCAGATCACCTTGGTATCGCCCATCTCGATCAGGCACGAGCCCTCCGCATAGGGCATGAAACCAGGCACCATCGTCACCGGCCGCAGCTGATCGTCGCTTCGCCCGTAGGAACGATCCGTCACAGTTCGAACCTCCGTAGGTCTTCGGCCAGCTCCACTGCGATCGAGCCGGCCGCCTCCTGAGCCTCCGCGAGCGTGCGCTCGTGATCGCGACCGGGAGGAAGATGAGTGATAACCAGACGAGCGACGTCAGCCTTTGCGGCCAGCCCACCGGCCTGCGACGCGCTGAGGTGGCCCGGCCAGGGATCGTCCGCATCCTGGAAGGTCGCCTCGCACACGAACAGGTCGGCATCGCGCGCAAGCGTTTCGAAATCCGCATCGAGCCCGGAATCCGCCGAGTAGGCGAAAACCTTCCCCAGATGCTCGATCCGTACCCCGAGCGTTACCGGCGGGTGGGCCATCCTCACGAACGACAGCGAGGCCCCGTTGAATTCGATCGACTCCCCTTCGGTGATGGCACGCAAGTCGAAGCTCTTTGAGATCTCGGGTGCGTATCCCTGAAGAACCTCGATCGTCTCCTCAGGGGCCCACAGTGGGATGGGCGACAGCGGTTCAGTCTGTCCATAGTGGCGAGCGTGCAACGCCTGGAAGACGTCCGTCGTGTGATCCGGATGTCGATGGGTGAGCACGATCCCGGCGATCGACGGGTAGTCGGCCAGGGTCAGCAGGTTCCTCCACGTGCCCGCACCTGCATCGAGACACAGCCGCGATCCATCGACCTCGACCAGGTATCCGGACGCCGCCCGGGTGGGGGTTCCGTAGATCCCGGACGAACCGAGGATGGTCACCGCCAGGGTCATGGCTTGTCCCAGGGCCTGTACTCCACGGCTTTGAACTCGGGGCCGAGGAACCGCGCTCCCAACTCGCCGGAGATCCCCTGCTCGCTCGAGGCGATGAACCTATGGGTTCCGGTCTGCGGCGACCGGTTGAGCAGATCCGCATCGCGCAACTCCGCGTAGACCTGGTTCGCGGTCTCTTCCGCGCTCGAGACGAGGACAACATCGTCGCCCATCACATAGCGCAGCACTCCCCTTAGTAGTGGGTAGTGCGTGCACCCAAGGATGAGCGTGTCGACCTCCGACTCTTTCATCGGTTCCAGATACTCGCGCGCCACCTCGAGCAACTCGTCTGATGACGTGTCCCCCCGTTCGACGAACTCCACGAAGCGCGGACATGCCTGGGCTATAAGGAGCACGTTAGCCTTCGTGTCACCGACCGCGTGCTCGTACGCGCCCGAGTTAACCGTTGCCTCGGTTCCTATCAGACCGATGCGACGATTACGACTGATCGCGATCGCCGACTTAACGGCGGGCTCGATGACGCTAACGATGGGGACGACATACCGTTCTCGCATCTCATCAAGAGCGGCCGAAGCTGCGGAGTTGCACGCCACGACGAGCATCTTCACGTCCTCTTCCACGAGCGCATCGGTGATCTCGAGAGCGAACTTCCGAACCTCTTCGAGCGGACGGGGCCCATAGGGGCAATGCGCCGTGTCACCGAAGTAGATGAGGTGCTCGTGAGGGAGAAGATCGATGTGGGCTCGAGCGACCGTCAATCCACCGACACCGGAATCGAACATCCCGATCGGTCGTTCGGATCGATCTACCACCACAGCACCTCCTCCACCTGGCTCTCTGCAGTGTCTATGTCCTGCGTCCACGCCTCGGTTGAAAGGTACTTCCATCCCGCGTCCGGGAGCAGGCAAACGACATCGCCTCCACCGTCGGCCGCCAGACGTTCGCCAACCCGCTGGGCGACCCAGATCACTGCGCCCGACGAGATGCCCGCGAAGATCCCCTCGCGACCGAGCAGCTCACGGGTCCACAGGATCGAGTCTCTCGCGCGAACCTTGACCTTGCCGTCGAGGATGTCGGGGTCGAAGATCGGCGGGACGTAGCCGTCGTCGAGCGAGCGCAGCCCATAAACGAGCTCGCCGAGCTCCGGCTCGGCTGCCACCACCTTCACATCGGGGTTGTGCTCTTTGAGTCGTCGCCCGACCCCCGTCAGCGTGCCGCCGGTACCAAGACCAGCGACGAACGCTTTCACCTCTGGAAGGTCATCGATGATCTCCTGACCTGTCCCCATGTAGTGCGCCTGCACGTTGGCCTCATTGCCGTACTGGAACGGCATGAAGTAGCGATCATCGACGGCCATCTCCTGCGCGAGCGCAACGGCCCCGTTCGTCCCCTTGTCACCGTCCGAATACACGAGTTGCGCGCCGAAGGCCTCCATGAGCTGGATCCGCTCGCGGCTGGCGTTGTCGGGGATAACCGCCGTGAAGCGGTAGCCGCGGATCCGCGCCACCATCGCCAGAGCGATCCCCGTATTGCCGGAAGTCGGCTCGAGGATCGTCTTTTCCCTTGTCAGCGCGCCCGATCCTTCACCGGCTTCGACCATCGCCACCGCGATGCGGTCCTTCACCGATCCGGTCGGGTTCTGGCCCTCGAGCTTGGCCCACAACCGCACGTCCGGGCGAGGGGACAGGTTCGGTAACTGGACCAGGGGTGTGTTGCCCACGGTGTCCAGTATCGATTTGAATCTCATCCGGATGCGCTCAGCCTCCCGCGACGGACGGCAGTAGCGAGACCGTATCCCCCTCGGATACCTGGGTTTCGAGCTTGTTCAGGTAGCGGATGTCTTCGTCGTTCAGATAGACGTTGATGAACCTGTGTAGCTGCCGATCCTCAGCCAGGAGCTGGTCGCCGATGCCGGGATAGCGCCGCTCGAGCTGGGCGACCAGATCGGCGATGGTCCCCGGCTCCAGGCTGGCCACGGCTTCCTGATTGGTGAACCTCCGAAAAACCGTCGGGATGCGAACTTCGACGGACACATTGCCTCCTTGTAAATAGTGCTAATTCGTCCATCGTAGTCAACCGTCGGGTGGGCCGTCTCCTTCCCCCTCCTCGACGACCACGGTGGCCTCCTCGATGCGACCGTCGGCGTCGATCAAGCTCTCCTTCAGGATCCTGAAGGCACGGATCGAGGGAGGGTCGGAGGCGAGTGAGACGATCACATACGGGACGTCCTCGCTTGCCAGGCGCACGTCGGTGGGAGATGGATAGGCCTCCGTGCGCGTATGTGAGTGGAAAACGCCTCCCAGATCCCAGCCGGACTCCTCGAGCTTCTTGTAGGCGGCGAACTGCTCCTGGGGATCCAGGGCGTAGCGTACGGGGCTCCGGGTTGCATTCGTCATGCGAAAGACCTTAGTGATGTCGCCGTTCGAGGCGGCGAGGATCCCACAAGCCTCGTTCGGACGTTCCTGGAGGCAGTGCTCGACCATCTCGTCCGCGAGCGCGCGGCTCATCCGCACGACGTCAGCCAACCCGGATCCTTCCATCTCCAGACCTCAACGCGCCGATCCTGGCGGCGTCGTCCACCCCGCGTTCGGCGAGCGATCCCATCAGGCGGCCGAGTTTCTCGGGCGCGACGGCGATCAAGAGACCACCTGAGGTCTGGGCGTCGTACAGCAGGGCCAGGGATGCTTCCCCAAGCTCGGCGGCGACCACCTGGCCCTTTCCCGCCTCCCTGTTGCGCTGGCTCCCGGCCGGAAAGACCCCGCCAGCAGCCAGCGTCACGGCTTCCTCGAGCACGGGGATGCTCGCGTAGTGCAGATCGGCATCCAAGCGACCGTCGAGCATCTGTAGCAGGTGCCCCACGAGACCGAAGCCGGTGATGTCGGTCGCCGCCTCCGCCCCAATCTCGACCATGGACTCACACGCCGAACGATTCAGGGTTGACATGATCCGGATCGCTCGCTGCTCGGTTCCCTCCGTCGTCTTCCCGGCCTTGATACCGCTCGAGATGATCCCCATCCCGAGGGGCTTGGTGAGAACGAGCTCGCACCCCTTCGAGGCACCCGTCTTCGTCACTATCCGGTCGGGATGGACGGTCCCCGTGACCGAGAGCCCGAACTTCGGCTCGGAATCGTCGATCGAGTGCCCCCCAACGACCGTGACCCCCGCCTCATGACAGGCGTCGCCGGAACCCTCGATGACTGCGCCAAGGAGCTCGAAACCAAGGTCGCGGGGCCAGCCGACGAGGTTCAAAGCCGTTTTGGGACTGGCACCCATCGCATAGACATCCGACAGCGCGTTCGCCGCGGCGATGCGCCCCCATGAGTAGGCGTCGTCGACTATGGGGGTGAAGAAATCGACGGTCTGCACTATGGCCACGTCGGGCGCCAACTGATATACGGCCGCGTCATCGGGCGCGTCGAGGCCGACCAAGAGTTTGGGGTCGTGATGACCGGTGGCCACGTGACGCAGGACCTGCGCCAGCTCGTCGATGCCGAGCTTGCAAGCTCAGCCACCGCCGTGTGTATAGGACGTGAGCCGTACCTCGTCGCGCACGCTCGACACCTCCCTTCCATCTCCTGCCAGCCGTTGCGGGATGACCTGGGCCAATCTTGGCAGGGAAAGACAAGGTCGGGTTCAGCGAGGCGCTCGCCTTGCCGATTAGCCTCATGAGGGGTTCGACCGTTTTGGCCGAACCGTAAGGGCGCTCGATGCGCCACAACTGGGAGCGTTCGTGGACGAGTACGAAGAAGCGAGCGGAACACTCATAGAGAACCTTCTCCAGCGCCAGCGCCTGTTCGAGAGGCTGGCCCGGATCCAACGGTCCATCTCGCACCACGCCCCCCTGCAGGAGGTGCTGGATGCGATCACCGCGGGCGCTTGCGAGTTGCTCGGGGATGAGGTCGTGGGACTAAGGCTCATCGACGAAGACGACCCCTCTCACTGCATCATCGCTTCCTCTTGCGGCGTCAAGGCCTCGATCTTCGACTCCTTGAGACGTTCGAAAGTCGGCGACGGCGCAGGGGGCCTGGCGATCCTCGAGGACCGGCTCGTCGTGTTGGACGACTACGCCACGTCGAGCGCCGGCCTACCGATCTTCGTGGAGGACGGCCTAGTTGCCGCCATGGCTGCTCCGGTTCATGAGGAGGGCACACCCGTGGGAAGCCTCGTCGTCGCTTCCTACACTCCGGGCCGGCGCTACTCGCACACCGAACGCGAGGTTCTCCTTGCGTTCGCGCAGCATGCGAGCCTGGCCCTGGGCGACGCTCGGCTCGTGGAGGCGATGCGCGAGGCGCAGAGATCCAAAGAGATGTTCTTCGCGATGGTTTCTCACGAGCTGAAGACACCACTTGCGGCGATCGTAGGCAACCTGCACACACTGATCAAGAACCAGCACAAGATCGACGCGGCTCTTCAGAGAGAGATGATGTCCACGGCACACGAACGGGCGCAGGAACTGTCCGGGTTGATCAATCGCATCCTGGCGGGAGCCCGTGCGGAGCTCGCCTCCGCCAAGCAAGATGCCTTCTTGCCGGATCTGATCGACGACGCCGCCAAAGGGTTCAAGGAGTCGGGGGCCCTCACGATGGCTTCGGTTCCTGAGATCCTCGTGTGCGTCGACAGGCAGGCGGTGCGCGAGGTGATCGGCATCCTGCTCGAGAACGCGCTGTCGCACTCGGTGGGTGAGGACGAGATCTTCCTGGAAGCCTCCGCCGGCAACGGACAGGTTTATGTCGGCGTGCGCAATACCGGCTCGCTCCCTAAAGACTTCGATACCGGGAGATTGTTCGCCGCCTTCGAGAAAGGCCCCGATACGATGTCGGAGGGCGTCGGTTTGGGCCTCTACATCGCGTCGCGGCTCGCTCAATCGATCGGTGGCAAGATCGACGTCCGGACGGCAGAGGAGAGCGTTGAGTTCGTCCTGAACTGGCCCCTGGAGGCACCGGCCGGCACCGATACGCGTGACGACGAGATGAGCGCGCGATGAAGGTCCTGCTGGTCGACGACAACGCTCCCATCCGGAAGAGCCTCAGGCAGCTCATCAACCTGCGAGACGACTTCGAGGTCGTGGGCGAGGGAAGCAACGGCGCGGAGGCCGTTCAAGCGGTTGACGATCTCAGCCCCGACATCGTGCTGATGGACATGAACATGCCCGTTATGGACGGCGTGGAGGCAACGAAAGCCATCAAGAAACGCCATCCCGAGGTACAGGTCCTGGCCCTAACCGCGTTCGCCGACGACGCTCTTGTCGCGAACATGGTGCGCGCCGGAGCCTCCGGATATCTCCTCAAGGGCGGCTCGTCAGCCGAGCTGATGGATTCCCTCCGGGCGGTCGCCAAAGGAAAGGGCGCGCTCGACCGGGAGATAACGAGGGGCGTCATCGAGAACATGGCCGACCTCTACCGGGACAATCAGTCGCGGGCCGTCGCTCTGACCGAGCTCGACCGCATGAAGAGCGAGTTCGTGTCCATCGTCTCTCACGAGCTGCGGACGCCGGTCACGTCCATCAAAGGCGGGGTGGAGACCCTTCGCCACAGCTGGGGCGAGGTCGACGAGGAAGTGAAGCTGGAGTTACTCGATTCGATGTCTGCGCAATGCGATCGACTCTCACGCCTGATCGGTCAGATCGTGACCGTGTCGGGGATCCAGCGTGGCGGTCTCGGGTTGGACCCCCACGATTTCTCGTTGGGGAACCTGGCCCAGGACGCGGTCGAGACCTTTAACGGTCAGTTCGACGGGCGCAACGTGCGCCTGGACATCAGAGCGGCGAGGGCATCGGGGGACGAGGAACGCATCAGGGAGGTGGCCGTCTCGTTCATCCAAAACGCCCTCGATTTCTCCTTCGGCAGCATCACGATCAAAGCCTCAACACGGGATGGCCAACCATTCCTCAGCGTGGCCGACGAGGGGCCGGGTGTCGAAGCGGACAAGCTTCAGGCGCTTATCCAGAGCCCCTTCAACCAAATGGATTCATCGACCACGCGGAGGGTCGGCGGGTTGGGGTTGTCTCTCTACATCGCGCGCCAGGTGCTGGAAGCGTCCGGTGGCGCTCTCGAGATCGACACCGATCCGAGCAGAGGGTCAATCGTCACGATGTTCCTGCCGCCTGCGCACTAGGTCATCTCTTGTGCGAGACGTCGACGCGTTCGATGCCGTCGACCGCCTCGATCTCGCGAGCGAGATCCGTACTGGAGAGCCCCTCGGGGAGCTGCACGGTGGCGCTCATGTGCCGGTTGCCTTCTTCATCGCTTATGAGCTTGACCGACTCGGCATGAGCTCCGTGTCCTTCGATGACTTCTGCCAGTCGCGACAGTTGCACACTGTTTGATGCCTCGATGATGAAGCGGATGGTGTCCGCCCGGAGGCGTGGAAATACGAACTTCTCGATCCACCGGAGAGCAGTCAGTGCGATCAATGCACCCACCGCAGTGGCTATCGCACCGACCCAGTATCCGAGAGCAACGGCGGTCCCGATCGCGGCCGTCACCCACAGTGCGGCGGCCGTGGTCAATCCTCGGACGTTCACGCCCTGACGCATGATCGCCCCGGCCCCCAGGAAACCGATCCCCGTGACCACCTGAGCGGCGACCCGCGTCGGGTCGAACGTGACCCTGATGCCGTCCCCGGCGCCGGCGAACGCCTCGACCCCGTAGGCCCCCACGAGCGTGAACAACGCCGCGCCCATCGACACGAGGATGTGGGTTCGGAACCCTGCTGCGTGCTCGCGCAACTCGCGTTCGAAACCGATGCTGCCCCCGAGGGCGCCCGCGGCGGCGACCCTCAGTATCAGCTCCCAGATCTCGAGGTGTGGAATCGCCTGCCCCCTCGCCGCTTCCAAGCCCTATCTCGAGCGAGCATAAGCTAGCGCCAGGCCTACCCGAAGGACCCGTCTGCGACGTACCATCGTGGGTCAAGGAGGTTCACATGGACGTCTACCAGTGCCCGGATTGCGAGTTGAAGTTCAGAAACACGAGCGAGCTACGCCAGCACATCGCGATCGATCATCCGAGGCTCCACCAGGACATCAGAGAGCTCGACGACGCCACCTTCTCGGAATGGCATCACCGTCGCCGCCCACATCGTCACGCGCGTCGCGATCAGTAGGAGTTCTGGGGGTCAGTGACCCCGTTCGATCCATTCCTGTAGGTGGGGGGCCTCGGCGCCGATCGTCGTCGACTCACCGTGACCGGTGAGCACCTCCGTCTCCGGAGGCAGCACGAGCAGCTTGTCGCGGATAGAGGCGATGATCGTGTCGAAGTCCGAGTACTTGCGACCGGTCGCGCCGGGCCCACCCTGGAACAACGTGTCTCCGGCGAAGACGCGGCTCACGCCGTCGTATAGGCAGACGCCACCGGGGGAATGACCCGGCGTATGGATCACCGTCAGTTTCGCGTTGGCGACCTCTAGCACGTCGCCCTCGGACAGAGTGGCATCGGGAGCCCGATCCGGGTGCACCTCATCCCAAAGCATGCGGTCGTCCGGGTGCAGGTAGATGGGGGCCTGGACCCGGTCCGCGAGCTCGACGGCAGCATTGATGTGGTCGTTGTGACCGTGCGTGCACACGATGGCGGTCACTCGCCGTCCGCCGATCGCCTCCACGATGGGAGATGCATCGTGCGCGGCATCCACGACGAGGACCTCGTCGTCGTCCCCCAGGAGCCAGATGTTGTCCTCGACGTCGAAGTCTTCGCCATCGAGCGTGAAGACGCCTGCGGTCCGGACCATGTCAACGCGCGGCATCGAACATCACCACCGATCGAAGTACCTCGCCGCGCTCCATCTTGTGAAACGCATCCTCGACCTCGTCGATCGCGATGGTCTCGGACACATACCTGTCGAGATCGAGACGCCCGGCGAGGTAGAAGTCGATCAGCATCGGGAAGTCTCTCGAAGGCAAGCAGTCGCCGTACCAGGAGGGCTTGAGCGCGCCTCCTCGTCCGAAGAACTCCAGCATCGGGAGCTCGACCGTCATCGTCGGATCGGGTACACCCACCTGAACCATCGTGCCGGCGAGATCGCGCGCGAAGAAAGCCTGTTTCATGGTTTCGGGACGTCCCACCGCCTCGATCGCAACGTCCACTCCGAGCCCGTCCGTCAGATCCTTGATGGCTTCGACCGGGTCGACTTGGCCCCCGTTGACGGTGTCGGTGGCTCCGAACCCCTTCGCCCACTCGAGCTTTTTCTCGTCGATGTCGACTGCGATGATCTTTCGCGCGCCGGCCAGGGCCGAACCCTGGATCGCCGCGTTACCGACCCCGCCGCAGCCGAACACGGCGACGGTGTCTCCTCGCCCGACTCCCCCGGTGTACATCGCGGCCCCGAGGCCCGCCATCACGCCGCAACCGATCAAGCCGGCGGCCGCTGGAGATGCAGTCGGGTCGACCTTCACGGCTTGGGCGGCGTCGACCAGGGTGACCTCGGCGAACGCACCGATGCCGAGAGCTGCGGTCAGGACGGTGCCGTCGGCGAGCGTCATCGGTTGGGTGGCGTTCTTGCTGTCGAAGCAATACCAGGGTCGGCCCTTGAGACACGACCGACAGGTCCCGCACGGCGCCCGCCACGCGAGGATCACGAAGTCGCCGGGAGCGACGTTGTGGACACCCTCCCCCACGGCCTCGACCACCCCCGCCGCCTCGTGGCCGAGCAAGAACGGGAAGTCGTCGGTGATCGCGCCTTCCCGGTAGTGCAGGTCGGTGTGACAGACCCCGCATGCCTGGACGCGCACGAGCGCCTCTTCGGGGCCGGGGTCGGGCACCCGGATGGTTTCCACCGACACCGGCGAGCCTTTGGAGCGGGCGATCACTCCCTGAACTTCATGAGGCATCTGTCGAGATCCTTTCGGCCGTGGCTCTTGTGGGCCACGACGATATACGCCGTCCTTCAGGCCGTGTGTTGCGAGCCGGTCTCGCCCCGCAGAACCGTCCGACGCTCGATGAACTCCTCGCGGGTGATCTCGCCGCGGGCGTAGCGTTCCTCGAGGAGGCCGAGGGCCGCGCCGGACGAGCGCGAGCCGTCGTTGTGGTTCTGGACCAGCTTCACGATCACGATCACAACGAGTATCCAGAACGCGATCTGCCCCAACCAGAGCAAGCCGAAGAACGGCGCCTCGAGGACGCCGACGTTAGGCAACGCGCTGCCCCCTGGGGCCAGGCCGATTCACGGGGTGCGCAGGCCACTTCGGATGCGAGCCAGCTCGTCGGCGGTTATCTCGCCGCGGGCGTAGCGCTCCTCCGCGATCTGGGTGGCCGACGTCCCGGCCGGCAGCGCACCCGCAGGGCCCTCCGGT
>JACCXF010000093.1 GCA_013697295.1 Actinomycetota bacterium
GGCGAGTCCGTTTCCCTGCTCCACGATGGAGCGGTGCAGTACCAGATGGGTCTGGGAGAGGAGTAGCGATCGTGGATCCCAAACCCGTTTACCTCATCTCCGGCGAGTCGTTCCTGGCGGAGGAGGCATTGGAGCGGTTGCGCTCGGAGATCGGTGCCGACCCTTTGTCGGAGGTTGTCCTCGACGCAACCGCGGGGCCCGCCGAGATCATCGAAGCCCTCGATACGCCCTCCCTCCTCGGTGGCCAGCGTCTCGTGGTGATCCTGGGCGCGCACGAGCTCAAGAAGGATCAGCTCGAGGCGATCCAGAGATACCTCGAGTCACCCTCGCCCTCTTCGATCCTGGTCATCGTCTCGTCCGGTCGCTCGAAACTGGCGAACGCGGCCAAGAAAGTCGGCGCCGCCATCAACCTGGATGCACCGCGTGGTCGATCGCTCGCGAAGTGGGTCCGGGATCGCTCACGGGAGCATCGCTTGAAGGTCGACGATCGCGCCGCTTGGGCGCTGATCGACTCGGTCGGAACCGATCTCCGTGACCTCGACGCGGGATTGTCTCAACTGGCCACCGCTCTCGGTGGGAACTCGACCGTTGGGGTAGCGGATGTCCATCGCGCTTTCCCGCGCCTTGCCGACGAACGCATCTACGTTTTCACCGATGCAGTGGGCGAACGGAAGTTGGCGCCGGCGATGGGGGCCTTGCGCAGGTTGTTGCAGCAGGGGGACGAGCCGCTGATGGTTTTCGGCGCGTTGACAGCGCATATGCGGCGGGTGCTCGTGGCGCGAGGTTCGGGAGCAACCGGGGGGGTCAAGGCGGTGGGGGACGCTCTAGGCCTTCCGGATTGGCGGGCCGAGCGGCTCTACCGCCAGGCGCGCGCCTACCGCGAGGAAGAGCTCGTGAGGGTGATGGAAGTGCTGGCGGTCACCGACGTCGAGATGAAAGGGGGGGACCTACCGCCCGACATGGCCCTCGAACGCGCCGTTGTTCAGATCGTGGATGGAGCTTGAGCGAGCCCGGTTGTTGTTAGACGCTCTTTAGTTTCTTGGCGAGGCGGGACTTCTTGTTGGCCGCCTTGTTCTTGTGGATGATGCCCTTCGCGGCGGCCTTGTCGAGCTCGCGCGCGGTGGCCTGATAGGCCTCGCGGGCTCCTTCGGCGTCGCCGCCGGCGACCACCTCATCGAAGTTGCGCGTGCGCGTCTTCAGAAGACTCCGCACGCTCTTATTGCGAGCGCGCTGATGGTCGTTCTGGCGGTTCCGCTTGATCTGACTCTTGATGTTGGCCATAAGTGAGGAGAATCGCTCCTGAAGTGGGGGTGGACAGCGGCCAAGGATAGCAGAACCCCTTGCTACCCTCATCTCATGGATCAAGCCCACCAGCGGGCCATAGCCGTGATCGCTCACATCGACCATGGGAAGAGCACCCTCTCAGACCGTCTCCTTCAGCTTACGGGGACGGTCTCGGACCGCGACATGAGGGAGCAGTACCTCGATCGCATGGATCTCGAACGGGAACGGGGCATCACGATCAAGGCGGCGGCCGTTCGCATGGAGTACGCGGCGAACGACGGCAAGCGCTACGAGCTCAACCTGATCGATACACCGGGCCACGTGGACTTCGGCTACGAGGTCTCACGCTCGCTTGCGGCCTGTGACGGTGTCCTGCTGCTGGTCGATGCGGCTCAGGGCATCGAAGCCCAGACGCTGACCAATCTCTACCTGGCGGTCGACGCGGGCCTCGAGATCATCCCAATCCTCAACAAGATCGACCTCCCGGCGGCGCAGCCCGACAAGTACGCGGAAGAGCTGGCCGCCCTGATCGGTGGTAACCCGGATGAGGTGCTGCGTATCTCAGCGAAGACCGGCGAGGGCGTACCCGAGGTGCTCGAAGCGATCGTTGAGAAGGTCCCGGCCCCCACCGGCGACCCGCATGAACCATTGCGTGCGCTGGTGTTCGACTCGATCTACGACTCCTTTCGGGGAGTCATCGCCTACCTGCGCGTCGTGGACGGGCGCTTGACCTCCCGTCAGCAGGTCCGGTTCATGGCGGCCGGGCTGGATGTCGACGCGGACGAGATCGGGGTGATGTCACCCGACGCCCAGGCGGTTGAGCTCCTCGACACGGGCGAGGTGGGCTATCTCATCTCCGGTATCAAGGACGTGGGCCTGGCGAAAGTCGGTGACACGGTCACCGTGCGACCCGGATCGGCGGCAACCGCGCTACCCGGATATCGCGAGCCGAAGCCGATGGTCTACGCCGGCATCTACCCCACCGAGGGCGACGATTTTCCACTCCTGAGAGACGCCCTCGACAAGTTGAAGCTCAACGACGCCGCGCTTACATACGAACCCGAATCGTCCGGAGCCCTCGGGTTCGGTTTCCGTTGCGGTTTCCTCGGACTCCTCCACATGGAGATCGTACGTGAGCGGCTCGAGCGAGAGTTCGGTTTGTCTTTGATCGCGACGGCGCCGTCGGTCGGCTACGAGATCGAGCTAACGGACGGTGTGAAGAAGGTAGTGCGCAACCCGACCGACATGCCCGATCCCAGTCAGATACTTGAGATCCAAGAGCCGTATGTTTCCGTCATGATCGTGACTCCAACCGAGTTCGTGGGGACGGTCATGCAGTTATGCCAGGAACGACGGGGTGAACTGAAAGAGATGCACTACCTCTCTACAGAGCGCGTCGAGATCCGCTACAAGATGCCGCTCGGCGAGATCATCTTCGACTTCTTCGATCGCCTGAAGAGCCTCACGAAGGGTTACGCCAGTCTCGACTACGAGCCTGCAGGCCTCTACGGCTCGAGTCTCGTGCGTGTCGACGTCTTGTTGAACCAGCAACCGGTGGACGCTTTCTCCACCATCGTCCACCGCGACAAGGCATACGACTACGGGAAGACGATGACCGAGCGACTCCGAAAATTGATCCCGAGACAATTGTTCGACGTTCCGATCCAGGCTGCCATCGGCTCGCGGATCATCGCGCGCGAAACGGTTAAGGCGAAGCGGAAGGACGTGCTTGCTAAGTGCTACGGCGGTGACGTCTCGCGCAAACGCAAACTGCTCGAACGTCAGAAGGAAGGAAAACGGCGGATGAAGCAGATCGGGTCGGTCGAAGTCCCACAGTCGGCCTTCATCGAAGCCTTGCGGGTCGATGTTGATGGAAGTAAGACGTGAGCTCCGTCGCGGTCGCCGGCCGCACCGGGGAGTGGCTCGAGTCGCCGGGCTTCGGGGTCTACGTCCACATCCCGTTCTGTACGCATAGGTGTCACTACTGTGACTTCAATACCTATTCCGGTATGGAGGACCAGTACGAGGTTTACGTGGAAGCACTCGTTGCCGACATCCTTAGGTGGGAGGGGCCGGCTCCGATGGCATCATCCGTCTTCTTCGGTGGTGGCACTCCGACATTGCTCCCCGTGGGTTCCCTGGCTCGCATCCTGACGGCGGTGCGCGACCGGTTCGGGTGCGCGCCCGACGCAGAGATCACTATCGAGGCCAATCCCGAGGGCACCGGCGAGAAGGTGTTCGCGGGACTACTGGACGCCGGCTTCAACCGCGTGTCCTTCGGTGTCCAGTCGCTCGTTCCATCAGTCCTGACCGGCCTGGGGAGGATGCACTCTCCGGCCACCGCGCTCCGCGCCATCGCTGCCGCTCGGGCTGCGGGCTTTGACGATGTGAACGCGGATCTGATCTACGGCTCTCCGTGGGAGTCCACGTCCGACTGGCGCGTCTCCCTCGAGGGCATCGTCGAGGCGGAGCCGAACCACGTGTCCGCTTACGCGCTAACGATCGAGGAGGGAACCCCCCTGGCGACCCTTGTCGCAACGGGCAGGGTGCCCGACGTAGATCCGGACCTGCAGGCGGATCGTCACGGTACGGCCGAGGAGTTGCTGGGGGCAGCGGGACTCGAGCGCTACGAGATCTCGAATTGGGCCCGACCGGGTCGCGCCTGCCGCCACAACGTCCTCTACTGGTCGGCGGGGGACTATGCTGGTTTCGGTGCGGGAGCCCACGGTCACGTCGCCGGTCGCCGATCGTGGCGCCGTCGCTTGCCGCGAGATTTCGTTGCCGGGGTCGACGCTGGTACTTCCACCGAAGCCGGAGCGGAGGTCCTGGATGCGGATGCCCGGTGCGGAGAGGCGTTCATGCTCGGGCTGCGCCTGGCGTCGGGCCTCGACCTGGCCGGGATGGGCCGGCGCTATGGGGCCGAGCCCCTCGCGACCCGGATGCCCGTGGTGCAGGAACTAACGAGCCGGGGCCTCATGGAGTGGGAGGGATCCTGCCTGAGGATCGCACCCTCCGCCACCATGGTCGCCGGGGATATCTGTGCCCGTTTGCTCTAGTTGCTGCCCTCATGAGGGGTGTGAAGGGTAAAGGGGTTGCCTTCCTGTGCCGACACTTACCCCGTACTCGTATAACCACGACCAAGCGGGGGCCCATGTCGGATGCGAATGTGTCGCTGATCCAGGGCGACGGCGGTGATGACGCGAATGTGATCTATGGGATCCCGCGCCCCGAACGAAGCATCTCCGACCTCATCCAGGACCTCGGCCCGATGCAGGAAGCGACCGATCTCCCGGATCTGTATGCCGGGCTCGCTCGTTCGGTGGTCGGTTCTCTTAAGGCTGACGCCTGCCTCGTCTCTCTGCTCGACGAGCCGCGCGGCATCTTGCGGGATGTCGCTGCGAGCGTTGTGCCGCCAGCCCGACTCAACACGGTTGCGGAGGAGTACAGGCTCGATAGCTTCCCTGCCACCCAGAGGGTTCTCACCACCGGCTGCAGCTATGAAGCGTCCGTGTCGGCTCCCGACGCGGACGACTCGGAGCGGACTCTCCTGACCAGCATCGGTTTCGGGCGGGTCCTCATCTGTCGCTTCATGGTCGAAGGCCGGCCCGTGGGGACCGTCGAGGTCTACCGCCTGGAGGACCGGCCTTTCCGCCGCGACGATGCGCGGCAGGTGGAGGTGTTGTGCAGCTTCGCCGGTAACGCTTACTCGCGCATCCAGCTTGCTGGGAAGCTCGAGATCCACTACACGGAAACGATCGAAGCCCTTGTTTCGGCGCTCGAGGCACGCGACCCGTACACCGAGGCTCACGCAGGGCGGATCCGCGATTTCTCCATGGCGTTGTCGGTAGCTCTCAAGCTCCCCCTCGAGGATCGCCAAGCCGTGAAGCTCGGTTCGATCCTGCACGATGTCGGCAAGATCGGAGTCTCGGACTCCATCCTCCTCAAGGAGGGTCCCCTGGACGACGAGGAATGGCGTCTCATGCGCGCCCATCCGTTGATCGGGGAGCGGATGCTCAGGGGCATCGACTTCCTGCGCCCGGCACTGCCCATCATCCGGTACCACCACGAACGGTGGGATGGCAAGGGCTACCCCGATGGACTCCTAGGTGAAGAGATCCCCATCGGCGCTCGTATCGTGGCCGTTTGCGACGCATTCGATGCCATGACGTCCGACCGGCCGTACCGGCGGGCGCTTCCGCTCGAGACCGCATGTGACGAGATCATGAAGCATGCTGGCTTTCAGTTCGATCCCGACTGCGCATCTCTGCTCGTCGACGTGGTGAGGAACATGGGCGACGACCATCTCGAGAGTCGCTTCGTCCGCTACGCCAGCTAGCACCCCTCACGGTCAAGCGCTCCCAGCTGCTCCCTCGTACTCTTGGATCATGAATGGTCGCGCGCCCTATATCGGAGTCATCGGAGCCGGCGAACCCGATCGGACGACGGAGGACACCGCGGAGAGCGTGGGACGCTTGTTGGCGGAGCGCGGAGCCGTGGTGATCTGCGGGGGGCTCGGCGGAGTCATGGAAGCCGCCTGCAGGGGTGCGAGGTCGGCAGGCGGCGTAACGGTCGGCATCCTGCCGGGAACCGAGCGGCGCCACGGGAACGCTTACCTCGACATCGCGCTGCCTACCGGCATCGGCGAGATGCGCAACGCACTGATCGTCAGGGCCTCGGATGCCTTGATCGCAGTCGCGGGGGAGTTCGGGACGCTGTCCGAGATCGCCTTCGCGATCAAGACCGGCGTTCCTGTCGTCGGGATCGACACGTGGGATCTGTCGAAACGAGGACGAGCCGACGGATCGATCCTTCGAGCAGCGTCTCCTGGAGAAGCAGTCGACCGAGCCCTACGGGAGCTCAGTTGAAGCGTTTCCATTCGAAGTGCATGCCGTCGGGAATCAGCCAACGCCCACCCCAGGTGAAGCCCCACTTTTCGATCACTTGCACGAGGCCCTGGTTGAGGTTGGGCTTCGAACCAACCGGGTTCTCTGCGACGTTGAGATCGAAAGCGATGCCCCACGCGTGATGTGAGATCCGTCCGGTTGGATCGCGAGAGATGAACCTCGGCCCGAAACAACCGCCGAACTGGTCCTTGTTGATCGCGTAGGCCGCTCCCATGGCCCGAGCATCACCGAGTGCTCTTCGCAGCTGCGGAAAGACGTTACGGTGACAGGTAATCTCCCCGAGGACGGGAACGCGTTCGCTACGGATGTTTTCTCTCACCCAGCGCGGGTCGATCCGCAGGGTTCCGTCCGACTGAGGCTGAGCGGAAAACTCCCCGAAGTTCTTCTTCACCAGGAGTTGCGGTAGGACGGCGTCTCCGTACCGCAGGAACGGCGTTTCACCCTCGACTCGGATCCTCGCTACCTGCCCCGCCGGCAGCATGCTACGTACGGCTCGCGACACCCTCTTGCGAGCGTGGTGCTTGATGTGGGCGAGTACGAAGGTTTCAACCCCCTGCCACGCCGACGGCGTTGCGCCGGACATGATGCCCTCGTAACCGTTCGCGGCTATGTCGCTCAACACCCCAGAGACGGTGCTCACCCGGTCACGCATCCTCAGTCGAAGACCGGTACCGCCGCGCCGGAGCTCTGTCGACGTATCCGACAGCAGCATGTTGCCTCGCCTCAGAGCGAGGATCGCGGAACGCTCTCCCGGTGGGACGAAGCGCGCATACTCCGCCGGCTCCACGACCGCCACCTCCATCGGGATCGCATAGCCATCGGGCGGCCGATCGACCACACCTCCATCGGCATCTTTCGAGTTGACGATCCAGTCAAGCCCGGCGCGCACGGTCGTGGCATCGGATACCCCGGGTATCGCTTCGAGCCGGGTTTCCGCGTCGGGTGGCAGGCCCTGCGACCACGCGAGCAGGACCTGTGGACCCGTCGTTGCGGGCCTGGGAGAGCGCGACCCGGCCACTGGCACCTCCTCCGGCTGCGGCTCGGATCCGCTCGTGTCGCTTTCGGATGGCCGGTTCGACGGACCGGACGCGGCAGTGCCGCTCGTTGTGACGCCATGTGCCCAGAGGATCGCGATGCCTGCGAGGAGCGCCCCTGCAAGGGCGGCGAGAACGCGTCCCGCCACGCGGGCCCCGGTTCTCACCGAAGCCCTTGGGCGATCCGCATGACCGCGGCACGTGAGAAGGAAGGTGCGGCGACCGCCCGGTAGACGCCGCGTTCTATCCACTCGACCTCGGATCGTTCGCGAGACCACCGTGCCGTCGTACCGCGTAGCGCAACCGGTTCCATGTTCTCGGAAGAAGGCGGGAGGATGTCGGTCCTCGGGGACTGGGTGATACGGATCCCGGCGGGATCGAAGTCTGCTTCGGGGCGGCGGTATGCGAGCGTGAGGGTTCTCGTTCCGGTGGGGGTGGTGGTCAACAACGCTCCGGTCGGCTCGTATCCGGGTGGGAGGGACACCGGGGATCGAGCGAAGGACGGCAACGAGCTCGAGGGGGCCAGGCGCCGGAAGGTCAACCCATCACTTCGGTACTGTCGCTGACTCACGCGACGGCCCTCGATCGGGAGGCTCGCGGCCACTTTCAGTAGCTCGGAGCGCGGGAGGTTGGTCTCGATCCGAACCTTAGAAGAAGAAGAAGAAGACGGCGCATAGACGTCTACTCTCCTGCGCAGAGACTGCTGGAGCGCAAGGGTCGCCGGGGCATAGTAGGCGGTTCCCCCGTCCTCCAGCCGCACCTCTTCGACCGTGAGATCGAGGCCGACCTGCGATGCTTCGTAAGGCTCCTCGATCACGCGCAACCACGTCATCCCGTGCGCGTACGAGAGAAGACGCCCACCTTCGTCGGTCACTCCCGCCCGATACGGTTCGAGGCCCGCGGTGTACTTCGGTGCAAGTTGTGGGCCAACCACGGAGAAGCGACGCGCGCTGAACCCCCGGTCGACCGTGACCGACGCGGGTTGCGTGCGGAACGTCGACCTGGGTAGCGAAGATGGCTGCGAGAACGAGGTCGCCGCAACGGACAACAGAGGGGTACCGCCGGTCGCCGGTCGCACGGTGAAGCGCAAAGGGAAGGTCGTGACCGCATCGAGCCACAGATCGACGCGCGCTGATGGGCCGAAGCGACGCCACGAGCCTCCCGCCTGTAGGGCGGCAACGAGCGGAGCTGCGTACCTGTAAGACGTCCTGAGGTGCTCCACGGGGCGGCCGAGGGCTGTCGACGACCCGAGGACCGTGAATTCCGAGCTGCCGCCGATCGATTCGAGCGGCACGACTATGTCGGTGGGCAGAGCGGTTATCCCATCGAACGGTTGCCTCCGTACGATGGAGCGAGCCGACGTGGCCTGGGGGAGTGGACAACCAGGCAACGCCTGGGTGGGGCATGTCATCGGTTCCTCGATCCGCCATCGCCGCGCGCCCGCGGTCAGGTCTACGTTGTTGCGGGGCCACTCGTAGGAACCGGGATACGCCGTCCTATCGCGCACGAGGAGTCGGAAGCTTTCGGGGGCCTGGTACGCGATCTCGGCGGTGAAGCGCCGGACGGGAACCGCGTCGTTCCACCCTCTCTCCGTGATGGAGAAACTCGCTCGATAGCTCGTGAGCGTTCGGGCGGCTCCCTGTACTTCTTGCGTGATCTCGGATGCAGCGGCGCGCTGGGGAGGGTTATCGACCCACGGTAGGGATGTCCCCAATAGAGCGAGAGCGACGACCGCCGCCGCTACTGCCCCGATGCGCAGCCGGGTGTTCCACTCATCCCGGCGCCGGCGGCCCAAACCCTCCTCTCGGATGCGTTCCAGGATCGAGTCGGATAGATCGGGAACACGGCCCACGGGTTGAGCGCGCAGAGTTCTTCGGACGTTCGCGAGCTCAGATCCGTAGGTGCGACATGCCTCGCACTCGGCCAGATGTTCATCCAAGGCACGAGCGTCGTGCGCCTCTCCATCCAGGCGAGCCGAGAGCTCTTGCCGGACCTCGTCGCATCGTTCCCTAACCCTCACCGGTGCGCTCCCCGCGTTGGGTGAGAAGCGACCGGGCCAGCGTCGCCCGAGCGCGATGAACGCGACTCTTGACCGTCCCGACGGGCGTTCCGAGGATCCTCGCTACTTCCGCGTATGAGGCACCGAACATGTCGATGAGCACGACGGGTTCCCTTAGATCCATCGGAAGCGCAGTCACCGCCTCCCTGACCTCGAGGGCCACACTCTCGTCGGCTGGGGTGCGGGGCCGTTCCTGATCGAGCCGGACACGAAGGTTCCTCCGCCTGCCGCTTCGCCTCAACTCGTCGTTGGCGCAGTTGCGGGCGATCGTGAAGAGCCACGTGGAGAACTTGGCGTCGCCGCGGTAGCGGGGGAGGAACCTGAACGCCCTCACGAATGCTTCCTGAGTGACGTCGTCCGCCAGCGAGTCGTCGTGCATCAGATGGAGGGCGAGCCGCCAGACGTCGCCCTGGTACCTGCGCACGAGGATCTCGAACGCGTAGATGTCGCCTCGCCTTGCGGCGCCAACGACCTGCGGGTCCGGCTCCTCCATAGCGCCCTCCGTGGGCATTCAGCACAGGCTTTGCCAATAGTCGCACTTCACCGCTTTTGGACGCCGTGGGACCCGCCTGGGTTCTG
>JACCXF010000345.1 GCA_013697295.1 Actinomycetota bacterium
GCCTCCGAGCGCTCCTGTGTGATGGTTGGCGATGATCACAGCGTCGTAGCCGAGCAGCTGTGCCGTCTCGACCTTCTCGGAGAAGAAGCAGGCCCCCCCGCTCTGACTCGGATCTCCGAGCGGGCCACGCTGGAGCACGAGAATCGCCTCCTCACCGGACGCGAGGGTCAGAGTCGAGGCGTTCGGGATCGATCCCCGATCGGCCGGGCAGCCGTAGCCGCCGTAGACGGTGGGTCCGTTGAGCTCCCCGTACAGCTCGTTGATCGGGACCGTCCACCCGAACTCACCGGCCGCGTACTCGCCGCCGTCGTCGGTCCGCAGCAACGCCCGGTACGGCGAGAAGTCCTCATCGGTGCCGATGAAGAACTGGTTGTCGGCCGTGAACTCGGCCTGGTGGGCGTTGCCCTCTGGCGTGAGCGCGATGCCCGTCTGCTCGAGCAGCTCGGGATCGATCGCCGCATAGTCGGTGTCGCCCAGGAAGATCGGGTTCGCCGGGTCCGTGACGTCCAGCAGCACGTAGCCGCCGTCCCAGTAGGACGCGATCATGATGCACTTGCCCGCGTAGGCACCGGTCGTCATGCACTTGACCGTCATGTCGTGTAGGTCTGAATCGCCCAGGTTCAGCGAGGGCTGTGCAACGTCGTAGTCGTTGAGGTTCAGCTCGCTGACCAGACGCGGCCGCCGCGGGTTGGTGATGTCGAAGATGTCGACGTCGGCGAGGTCCTCCTCGTCCTGGGTGACCAAATAGGCGGTGTCCCCCGACTGCCATACGAACGCGCTGTGCGTCTGGTGCGCATCGGAGCCGGTCCGGTCGCCGAAGCCCTCCTTGAGCTTGACCGGCTTCAGCGGGTTTGTGACGTCGTAGAGCATGAACCCGCCCTTGTAGTTCTTGCCGCAAGCCTCCGCGTTCATCACGAGGACCTCGCCGCTGAACTTGGCGGTCTCGATGTGGGTGACCTGCATCCCCTCGCCGGGACGGGTGTCCTGCGGCATCGGGATGAAGTTGACCTCCACCGGGTTGGCCGGGTCGGAGATGTCGATAACCCACGCACCTGAGTCGGGGGTGTTGACGCCGCCCGTCTCCGGCCCGGCGCAGTCGGCCTCGCCCCAGTTGGCGAGGTAGGCGTAGTCGCCGAACGCAGCGACGTCGGCGATGAGGTCGTCGGCGGCGCCCGACACCTCGAGCTGGCCGACCTTCTCGATCTTGCCCCAGTCGCCGTCGCCGGTGCCCAGCAGGTGGCCATCGTCGGTGCCATGCTGGCCCTTGTGCGCCGTTGCGGACGCAGGGACAAGCAGCAAAGCCGCCGTCACTGCACCGATGAGGCATGTTGTGAGCCGGTTCCTCTTCATGGAATAACCCTCCTCAACCCTCGGCCGCGCGGCGAACCGGCGCGGCACCCAACCCCGTTGGCAGACAATACACGCCCGGCCGGGTCGGCTCGATGAACAGATGGAGTATGTCCTGATCTCGGCTTGCTCGAGGTGGCCAACGCGTTGGGGAAGAGATCCCTTTTCGACAGGCGATTCACTCCCCGACACCTTGCCGACGGGCCGACGGAGTCGCCGATCTCCTCAGCTTGGCTCCCATTGTCGCCAGGAGCCATGTTCTCGTCGAAGGTGCGCTTCAGCTCGCAGAGACCCTAACCATCTATGACGCGGTGTTCGTGGTGGTCGCTGCTGCTCGAGGCATTCCCCTGTGCACCCCTGACGGCGGCCTAGCCGGTGCTGCGAGGTGTGGCCGCCGGGATACGAGATGCGGAGCAATCGGTGGCTCGAGCGGCGGACCAGCCGGACCGAGCCGGCGACCCAATGGGACACCCCCTCTTCTCCCTCTATCTACTACCCCCATGAAAGAGGGCGACGATGCCACATGCTCGAAGGGAATTACGGACATTTAATTTTTGGTTCTCCATGATTTAGCGGGGAAAGTGGCTAGATAGCCGACGCGCAAACCGCCGCACTCCATAGCTTTCGGCTTGTCGAAGAGTCGAGAGAAGGAGGAGCGGCGGAATGCGAGATGAGGCTATCAACGCCACGCTGGATCTAGGCGGTTTGGAGGTCGAAGCGATCTCGGTGGGCGACGACACCATCGAGGTGGTGGTCGTGTCCCGCCTCGAGGCCGGCAGCTGCAAGCGATGCGGAGGAATCGCAGCAGAGCCCAAGGAGCGGCCCCAGGTCTTGGTCCGGGATCTCCCGATCAGCGGACGTCCCGTGATGCTGCGGTGGATCAAGCGCCGCTGGCGCTGCCGCTATTGCAGCGCGACCTGGACCGAGACCCACCCCGAGATCCCTGCGCGCGCCAGGATGACGCGCCGCTTCCGGGCACATCTGGCGACACGCTCCATCGCGGAACGCAACTTCAGCCAGGTCGCCGCCGCGGAAGGGGTTTCGTATGACACCGTGTCACGCGCCCACCGCACCCGAGCCGAGCTGTTCGTAAAGGATCGCCGCCCGCCCGCGCCGAGGATCATCGCGATCGATGAGGCCGCGGTCAGGAAGGGTCACAGCTATTGCACGGTGATCTCAGATCCCCAACGGCGTTATGTCATCGACACCGTCGCAGGACGAGGCGTCGCAGCGCTTGCGAGCTGGTTGTCGGACCTCGACCAAGACACCAAAGACGGACTCGATGCGGTCGTGATGGACCTGTTCGGACCCTTCCACATGGCTGTGACCGCGGCGCTTCCAGATGTCGACAGGATCGCCGACAAGTTCCATGTTTTGCGCATGGTCAACCACGCTTTGGACCGGACCCGTTCCCGCACCCAGGGCAGGGGTCACAAGACCGGGACACGCAGGAAGCTGTTCCGCAGTCGCTTCCTGCTGTTGCGTGCCGGTGAGTCGCTGAGCAGAGCGGATCGCCATCGCGTCGATTCGATCGGCTTCGACTACCCCGAGCTCGCGCTGGGATGGCGGCTCAAAGAAGACTTCAGATCGATCTATGAGCTCTGCGAGACGAGAGCCGCTGCGGCAGAGACCTTGGAGTGGTGGTTCGATCAAGCGGTGGCCAGTGGCATCCCTGAGTTCGTCAAGCTGGCCACCAACCTGCGACCGTGGACCAACGAGATCCTGAACTACTTCACCTACGGGCTCACCAACGGTTTCTCAGAGGGAATCACCAACCGGATCAAGGTCCTCAAGCGCCAGGGCTATGGGATTCCCAACTTCGAGAGCTTCCGGCGCCGCATCCTGGTTGAATGCGGGCAACCGAAAGCTCGAGTCCCCGCTTAATCATGGAGAACCCACAAAAAAGGCCCCTACAGGGGGCCTCATTATCGGACGCTTCGGAACGAGCGCTACCTCGCTCCCGCTGCGTCCAGTTAGGCGCTCTTCCCGAGGCTATCCAGGAGGGGGGTCAGGTCGTTCATGTGAGCCTTGGTCAGGTAGGCGTCAGCCCATGCGGGTTTCGCATCGAGGTGCGAGCTGAATGCGACGACCTTCGCACCTGGACACACGGCCTTCAGCACGGTGGCCGTCGCATCGCCGTTGAGCTCTGGCATCTGCATGTCGAGAATGATGAAGTCCAGCTCGTCCCCACGCGCCATACGGACGGCCTCGAGACCGTTTGCCGCCTCGCCCACCACCGTATAGCCCTCAGCCTCGATGACGATCTGAAGGATGTTTCGTACGTTCTGGTCGTCATCAACGATAAGAACCCTGCCGAGGCTGCTCATGTGTTTCATCCCTTGCTCTGCAAGCGTGTCCCTCATCAATCGACGAGGGACACGGAACGGTTGAGAGCCGAAAGGCAAGTTGCGCCGGTTGCGTAGCCTCGACCAAGGCGAGGACTGGGAATCTGAGGTGACGGGTAGGGTTAAAGGGATCGGTAACCCAACCAACTCGAAAGGGGTTCGTATGGCCGGAAAATACTCATTGCCGGAATTGCCTTACGACTACTCCGCGCTGGAGCCTCAGATAGATGCCCAGACGATGGAGATCCACCACTCGAAGCACCATCAGACCTACGTGGACAAGCTCAACGCGGCGATCGAGGGTCACGACGACTTGGCCGTCGACTCGGTTCACGATCTGATGAAGAACTTCAGCAAGGTCCCCGAGGACATCAAGGGCCCGGTGCGGAACCATGGCGGCGGGCACTCGAATCACTCGATCTTCTGGACGATCATGGGCCTGAATGGCGGAGGTGACCCCTCCGGCGATGTCGCATCGGCGATCGATGAATCTTTCGGCTCCTACAAGGAGTTCCAGGACTCCTTCACCGAGAAGGCCACGGCGCTGTTCGGGAGTGGCTGGACGTGGCTCGCCAGCAAGAGCGGGAGCCTCGAGATCATCCAGTGCGCCAACCAGGACTCGCCCTACATGGAGGGGTACGAGCCCATCTTCGGGATCGACGTCTGGGAGCATGCGTACTACCTCAAGTACCAGAACAAGCGCCCGGACTACATCCAGGCGTGGTGGAACACCTTGAACTGGGACGAGATCAACAACCGGTTGTCGTCGGCCGGCTAGGGCGGGTAGCGGACCAAGCAAGTCCAAGGGGGCCGGGGATGGCCCGGCCCCCCTTCTCGTGCGCCTTTGGGGCCTTTGGGCTAGGAAGCCCTGGCCGGATCGGTTTCGGGGCCCCCCAGGGCGGGAACAATTCCCTCCCGGAGAAGGTTTTTGTCACTGGTGAACAAGAAAAATCGGCCTTCCCCTCCGGGAAGGATTCCTTTACCATGTGAAGAACTGTCCGTAAGACAAGAAGGTGCAGCTCCGACGCCGCCCACACACGGTTCGATGCCCGGCCCCGCCGCTCTAGCGGCCGCTCTGACAAGAGACCAGCCGGCCGATCCAGGGGGAGGCACCGGGAAACGCAATGAGGCTCATCTGCGTCTATCTCGGTGGAGCGTCAAAGAGATCGACTCGACCCACAGAAGAAGGCTGGTGACGCAATGAGTGAGGCTACGCGCCCCTACGAATCTCGGGAGGAGGCCGCCCACGAGGATCTCGTGCGGCAATATCTGCGCGAGATCGGCCAGTACCCGCTCCTGACCGACGTTCAGGAGGTCGAGCTGGCTCAGGGCATCGAGGGTGGCGAGAAGGCGCTCGAGAAGCTCGAGAAGGCCAAGAAGCTAACTCCGAAACAGCGTTCCGATCTCGAGCGGACGGTCCGCCACGGCCGTCAATCCAAGCGCCGCTTCATCCAGTCCAACCTGCGTCTGGTCGTGTCTATCGCCAAGAAGTACTCCGCCGCAGGGCTCCCGCTGCTGGATCTCGTCCAGGAGGGGAATCTGGGCTTGATGCGTGCGGTCGAGAAGTTCGACTGGCAACGGGGATTCAAGTTCTCTACCTACGCGACCTGGTGGATCCGCCAGGCGATCACCCGCGCCATCGCCGACAAGGCCCGCACGATCCGCATCCCGGTGCACATGGTCGAGACCCTCTATCGGGTTCGCAAGGTGCAATCTGAGCTTCTCGAGAAACTGGGTCGCGAGCCAACGATCGACGAGATCGCGCATCAGGCGGACCTCACCCCCGACAAGGTTCGCGAGGCCTTCCGGGTTCTCCCCGAGCCGGTTTCGCTGCACGAGCCGGTCGGCGACGAAGACGCCGAACTCGGTGACTTCATCGAGGATGAAGATGTCGAGGGTCCTTTCCAGGCCGCTGCGGTCGCGTTGCGTCAGGAAGACCTGTGGGACATGCTCGGTTCCCTCTCGGAGCGCGAGCGGAAGGTACTCGCCCTTCGTTTCGGGCTCGTCACCGGGGAACCTCGCACGCTCGAGGAGGTCGGCAAGGAATTCAACCTCACACGCGAGCGCATCCGGCAGATCGAGGCGAAGGCCCTGTCCAAGCTGCGTCATCCAAGCACCCCGGGCAAGCTCCGGGACATGGTGACGATCTAGGTCTCAGGAACAGCATGGTCACCACCATCGTCCTCGCCACCTGCAACATCCATGAGGTCCCCGAGACCGCTCAGGCCATCGCGGACCTTCCCGAGGTAACCGAGGTCTATTCGGTTTCGGGCGACTACGACCTGGTCATCATGGTGCGCGTTCGCGAACACGAAGATCTAGCCCGTGTCGTCACTGAGGAGATCGGAAGGATCCCTGGGATCGAACGAACCCAGACGTTGGTCGCCTTCAAAGTGTTCTCGCGTCACGACGTCGAGGCTTTGTTCTCGGTCGGTTTCGAAGAAACGACCTAAGCCGTGGACGCGCTGGTCGCGCATTACCACGAGGTCGGTCTCAAGGGTCGTAACCGAGAGTTCTTCGAGGAGACCCTGGCTCGAAATCTGAAACGCTCACTACGAGGCACCGGTTACAAGCGCATCCGACGAGGCTTCGGCCGACTTGCGATCGACCTGCAAGAGAGAGCGGAGGTTGACGAGGCCGCCCTCCGCGCATCTCGCGTTTTCGGGATCGCCAACATCGGTGCAGGCAAGCGCGTCGAGCCAAATCTGGAAGCGATCGCACAAGGTGCACTGGAGTTGATGCTCGCTGAGCCGTTCGCGTCGTTCAGTGTGCGGGCACGCCGTTCCTACTCATCCGTCGGGCTGTCGTCGCGCGAGATCAACGTCGACGTCGGTCAGAGGATCAAGGATGCGACCGGAGCGCGCGTCGACCTGAAGGATCCCGAGGCGACGGCATACATCGAGCTTTTCGGCGACTCCGCCATCGTCTACAGACGTCGCATACGGGGGCCGGGTGGGCTCCCGGTTGGCGTATCTGGAAGGATGCTTGCGCTGTTGTCCGGAGGCATCGATTCCCCCGTCGCGGCATGGCGGATGATGCGGCGAGGGACCGAGGTGGAGCTCGTCCACTTTCACGGCCAACCATTCACGGACCCTTCCTCCGTGCGCCAGGCGGTAGAGCTGAGCCAGATGCTCGCCTCCTACCATCTGGCGGTCACTCTTCACCTCGTCCCGCTCGCGGATGCCCAACGGGAGATCGTCCTGAGCTCACCCTCCGGATTGAGGGTGGTGCTCTACCGGCGGATGATGATGCGAATCGCATCCGTCCTCGCTTCCGATCGAGGCTTGCAAGCGCTGATCACCGGCGATTCCCTGGGACAGGTAGCTTCTCAGACGATCGAGAACCTTCAGGCGGTGGAGGCCTCGGTACCGTCCATGCAGGTGATCCGGCCACTAGTCGGGATGGACAAGCTCGAGATCATCCACGACGCCCGGGGCATCGGAACCTACGAGATCTCGACCCGCAAGCACCAGGATTGCTGCGTGTTGTTCGAGCCGCGCTCCCCCACTACCAAGGCTCGCCCGGCAGAAGTCAACGCTGCTGAAGCGGAGCTGGATCTCGACACGATGGTCGGAAAGGCTCTCGCCGGGTTGGAGACACGGGTTCTCGAGCTTCCCGATCCGGCTTAGAGCTTGTTCTTGACGGCTCTACCGAAGCTGCCGATCATGACCCGGACGGCCCTGGCTTTCTCGCGCACCGTCGGTGCCGCGATGGCATCCGACACCG
>JACCXF010000320.1 GCA_013697295.1 Actinomycetota bacterium
CCTCCGCACTCGGGAATCCCCACGTCTCGAGGATCTCCTCGAGGTACGCCGGCATGACCGGGAAGTAATCCCACGTCCAAAGCGAGAGCTCCTTGCCTTCGATCAGCTTGGCGAGGTCGGACCCCTCCGCGTAGATCGACGACTGCTGTGGCTCCATCTCGTCGAGGACGTCTTGCATCTCCTGGCTCGCCATGTGCTCGAGGAACAGCGTCGCGCCGGCCACGTTGTCCGCGCCCTTGCGGATTCCCTGCACCTGGGTCAACCGGACGGGGATGGGCTCCAGGAGCGCCACCTCGATCGTCTCGGGTGACTCCAGCGACGCGCGGTAGGCCGAGTGGTAGTTGCTCGCGAAGTGGAGCTCGTACTCCCCCGCGCCCATCAGCGTGATCGCGTTGGTTTCGCCGCGAGCCCAGACCGGCTCCTGCTCGCCGATCTTCTCCGCGAACTCGTAGACCTTGTCCTCACCCCATGCGGGGATCATGGTCGCCAGGTTGACCGGCTCGATGTCGACGAGGAACTTCTTGCCCTTCAGCGCCGGGTCGAGGAAGTCCTCCCAGGACTCCGGGACGAGGGACGGGTCCAGCAGCTTCGGGTTGTAGGAGAAGCCCGCCATGCCGCTCCCCGCCGCCATGGTATATGGCACCTTCGGATTGATCATCTCTTCGGGCATGTCGAGGACTCCGGACTTGACCATCGAGAGCATGTCGACCTGCTCGAGGTAGGGCAGATACGAGCCGTAGACCTCCTGACTCAGGTAGAGGACGTCGTAGTCGGTTGCCTCACCTTGGACCTCCAAGAGGATCCGCGGCGTATCCGACCCGCTCTGCTCAGTGATCTCGACGTCGACGTTCGGGTACTTGTCCTGGAACGACGCGAGGATCACCTCGATCGACTCGGGCTGCGTCGACGTGTAGATCTTGAGCGTCCCTCCCTCGTCCTCCGCCGCCTTCACGAGCGCTTCGTGGGACTCGTAGGTGATCATCGAATCGCTGTTGACCGGAACCTCCGGCGTCTTCTCGTCGCCCCCGCACGCCGCCAGCGTGAGCGAGACGACCATGAACGCCGCGAGGACGGCACCCCGTCTTGCGACTACCCCCATGCCAGTTCTCCTGTCCATCGATCTCTTCCTCCTCTTGCTTTGGTCTCTTGCTACTTGGCCTGTTGTGCCGTGATGCGTTGCCGTGGCGCCTCCCGATCGGATGGCCTCCCGTCGTTCGCGAACGGCGGTCGGCCACTCGACCGCGTTCACATGTGGTCCACGGTCGCCTCCCTCTTAGGCTCGCTCGATATCCGCATCACGCCTCTTTCGTGAATCCGGCGGCCACGAACCTGCGCCCGATGAACGCGACGACGACCAGGGTGAGCAAGAGCATGACGCCGAGGGCGGAGGTCAGCGAGAAGTCGGCCTTCCGATTCCAGTAGTAGTAGAGGGTCGTGGCGATCGTCTGGTTGTCGGACGTGGCGAGCAGTAGGGGCACGCTGAGGTTCCTGATCGCATGGGCGAACACCCAGATCCACCCCGCGATGAACGCCGGGGAGAGCAGGCGCAGTGTGATACGCATCAACGTGCGGACCTTCCCCACGCCGCTGACGTAGGCCGCTTCCTCCAGCTCGGCGTTCAGCTGCGACATCGCCGAGTTCGAGGCGCGGCTCGCGAACGCCAGGTACCCCGCCATGAGCGCGAGGACCATGATGGCCATGGTGCCGTAGATCGGCAGCCACCGGATCGCGGGGTTGAGGTAGAACACCACGAGGGCGACACCGATCGCCACGGATGGAATCGCTCGCGGGATGAACGCGACGATGTCGAGACCAAGCCCACCTCGAACCCGCTGCCGAACGACCAGCCAGGCCACCAGGAACGCGAGCAGCATCGTCGCGGTCGCGGTGATCCCGCCCAGCTGCACCGAGTTCCAGATCGAGTCCGCGATCCTCGGCGTGTCGGGGATCTCCAGGTAGTTGTTGAAGCTGAGCTTCCCGAGTGCAGCCACCGAGGGGACCTCATAGGCCGGAAGCAGCGAGGCCCAGATGAGCACGAACGCCGGCAGAGCGACCGCGAAGAAGAAGTACACGAAGAACAGCCCGAGCGCCGACCAGCGCCATCGGCCGAGCCGGTGCCGTCGCGGCCGGTACGCCTTTCCCGTGATCGTGGCGAACTTCCCCGCCTTGCGGACGACAATCCGGTAGTAGATGGCTACCAACGTGATGGTGAGCAGGAGGAACATCACCGTGTAGGCTGACGAGATTCCCCAGTCCGAGCCCTGAGCGGCGCTGAAGTAGATCAACGTCGGCAGGAGGAAGATCCCCGCGGGCAGTCCGATCAAGAGCGGCGTCTCGAGGTCGTCCAGGTTCCCGACCAGCGCGTACATGCCCGCGGCGAGGATCGCGGGGGTCATGAGCTTCAGCGTGATCTTCCGGAAGGTGTACCCGGCCTTCGCGCCGGAGATCGTCGCCGCCTCCTCGAGCGACGGATCCATCAGCCGGAACGCGGCCACCATCATCAGGAACAACGTGGTGCTCCCGCGAATCCCCTCGACGAAGATCATCCCCCAGAGGCTGAAGATGTTGAACGGGCCGGTCACGAGGTCGATCCCCACGAGGGACAACGCTTCCCGGGTCACGATGTTGACAAGGCCAATCTTCGGCGAGAGCAGCAGGATCCATGCCATCGAGGACAGCATCCCCGGCATCGCGATCGGCAGGAGCATCAGGACCCACGCGGTATTTCGTCCGGGCATGTCCGTCCGCTCGAGGAGCCATGCGAAGACGGTCGCCATCGCGAGGCTGACCACGGACACGACCACCGCATAGACGAGCGTGTTGGTGAGCGCCGTGAACGTCTGCGGGTTGCCGTACGCCTTCGTGTAGTTGTCGAGCGTCAGATTCCCGGGAGCGACGGGATTGCCGTCGAGGAAACTGAAGATGATCACGAAGACGATCGGGATTCCCACGACCCAGAGCAATGCCGCCGAGATGCTCGCGCTCAACAGGTGTCGTCGGATCCAGGCTCCTGCCCGACCCCTCTCCGCGGGACGGCCACGCGCAGCGCGCGGCGGTACCTTCGTGCCCACGGCTGCCAAGACGACCCCCTACAGCCCGTTACGAACGTCTAATGAATCATTAGGGTCACTAAGGATTCGCCGAAATCTTCGCGCAGAGCGCAGGGGCTGTCAAGGGTGACGGATGGCTTCAGTCGACCTTCAACTTGCCCTCGCGCCGGATATCCAGCGCGTCATGGATCACGCGCAAGCCCTCGACGGCGAGTTCGGCACGGTCGGCGGGGACGCGACCGAGGAGGTCGACCAGCCGCATCGCCACGGCCTCGTCGGCCGCACCGAGCGCCGCTTTGCCCCTCCGCGTGAGACTGACCTTCATCCGCCGGCGGTCGACCGGATCCTCCTCCCTCAGGACGAGCCCTCGGGTGACAAGCCCCTCGACGATCCCGGTGACGGTGGGACGACTCACCCGGAGTTTGTCCGCGAGCACCTTCCCCGCGGCACTGCCGTCGGACATAAGGGACAACAGACGGTACTGCGGTGCGGTGAGGCCCGCGTCGGCGAGTGCGAACTCCATCTGTCGCGCGAGACGGGTGGTCGACCGGCACACATCGGCGGAAATCTCGCTACTCTGCACAGATAGTTAGGGTACCTATCCAGTTGGCCGCGTCAAGGGGGCATCGATTGACCGATACGCATCCTGCTGGGTCATGGGCCACAGAGGACTTCGTAGAGCGGTGGATCGCCAAGGATTCGATAGCTGCGATCCTCGAGCTGCCGATGCGCATCAGCGCGGCGCTCGTTCGCGAAAGCGGGATCCAGGTGCAGCGTGTGGTCGACGTCGGATCCGGCCCGGGAACGTACCTCCGGATCCTCTTGGAGGAGTTCCCCGACGCCGATGGAACGTGGATCGACGCGAGCGACGCGATGCTCGCTCGCGCCGAAGCGTCGTTGGCGGACCTCTCGCCGCGCGTCACGTTCACCGTCGGCGACCTGAGGGCCGCGACGGCACTTCCTCTCAGGGGCGACGTCATCGTGTCCTCGCGAGCGGTCCATCACTTCCTTCCGGACACGATTGAGCAGTTCTACCGCGCCGTCGGCGAGGCGCTCAGTCCTGGAGGGTTCTTCTGCAACCTCGACCATTTCGCGACACCTGGGGATTGGAGAGCGCGGTATAAGGCGATCAAGCCCCGGTTCGTGCCGAGCAGCGGCGGGGGGAGCGAGTCACACACTCACGATGCCCCCCCGCAGTTGGTCAAGGATCACCTCGCCTGGCTCCACGCGAGCGGCTTCGCCGATCCGGATGTGCCCTGGCGCCTCTTCTGGACGGCGCTCGTCGTGGCTCGCACCCCGTCCGGCTGACGGCTCGCACGGTCCCAAGGCAACTCAGAAGCGGTGTCTGGGTTCCAGCCTGCCAGACGACCGAGTGGGGCGTCGACCGCCGCGAAGGGCACCGAGGTCTGGTTCCGTCTGTAGCCAAGAATGACCGGGGGGCCACCGAATCCCAGAGGTCCTAGCCGCTTCCAAGTTGTTGACCAGACGTTGACCACTGCTTGATGAGCGCGTCTGAGCAGGGCTTACGCGTAGCATCTTCCCAGGCTAGGAAGCGCCCGCCCAGGGCGCTGCGGTCGTCACCGACATCATCGTTCTTCGATGATCGAGCCCGCCGACTGGCTCCTTGAGGGACCATTTCACCCCGGTACGCGAACCTCTTCGCCGTTCTCACCACGCTGGTGCGCGGCACGCCAGCGCATCCCGAGATGGATTTGGATGACGTCCCCGATCTCGAGGATTCCGTCCCGGTGCCTCGGGACAGCTCGCCGATGACCTGCTGAGACCCGGTTTTCTACAGAGCCCAGACCACGCCGTCCGGATGCGAGCAGTGCCGGGCGGCCGGTGCGGGAGCTCGCAAGGGCCCGGGGCGTTGGAATGACGAGGCGGTGGAGGTCAGGTCCAATGGTTCTGAATCCGACATCCACCGCCTCAACTGCTCAGTTCGTTTGGTTCTCCCCGGGGTTCACACTCAGCCTGCGTGCGATGTCGCGACCTGAGCGGCAGCCAACATCTCACCAACGCGACGCTCGGCCTGGAGTGCTAGCAGGGCTAGCGCGACCACGCTGTCAACCCCAGGGTCGAACGGGAGGAAGACCTTTGCGGTCGATCCGCCATCGCGCCCGACGGCGACGAGTTCGATCTCCCACTCTTCCGTGGGTAGTGCCTCAGTTTGAGTGACCCTCGGGGTTGACAGCTTCCCGGCCACTGCGATGCTTGAGTGGTGACGAATCCCAAGCGACCACGTGATCGGAACCAGCTCGCCAAGCTTGTCGTGGATC
Organism: Actinomycetota bacterium; assembly: GCA_013697295.1. GTDB lineage: Bacteria > Actinomycetota > CADDZG01 > CADDZG01 > WHSQ01 > JACCXF01. Next base: position 5,330 of record JACCXF010000320.1, read on the forward strand.
TAGCCACGGGTGAAGCTAAGGAGCCGGAAGCGCCCGCGAAGGATCAGGCCGCTGTCGATCTGGGCCGTAAGGGCGGGCTCAAGGGCGGGAAGGCTCGGGCTACGAAACTGAGTCCTGAGCGTCGCGTCCAGATCGCCAAGAAGGCTGCCGACGCCCGTTGGGCGAAGCACTAGATCCATAGCACGTCGAGCAGCGTGATCCGCATCCTGGTTTCACTCACCTCGTAGACGACGAGCCCCCGATAGAATGGCGCCGTATAGGCATCAGCAAGATCGCCGCCGTCCTTGAACGGGAGAATGGTGAATGGGTCATCTGTCGGGTAGGGGCCATCCAGGAGCGCGACGATGCGCTCGTAGAAGCTATCCAGAACGTCTGAAGGTGCTTGGTTGTCCACCACGTCGAAGACCCACTGGCCCTCGACGGTGAACATGCAGAACTATTCTCGCGCACCAGCCGCCGTAGCCCACCTACTCTGGATCTGCTCCTTGTCCATGGGGGGGCCGGGGTCCTTGCGAGCGAGATCCACGCGCTCGCGGAAGTCGGGCTTGGCGATGAACATGAGCGAGCGATACCACGTCTCCAAGACGCGGTTGAGGTAGGCGAGGTCGCCCGTGCGCTGAGACAGGGCCGCAGCCTCGTAGACCTCACGCAAGAACCGTTTGCTGCCGTCCGGGGTGAGGCTCTCGGTGATCAGGTCGATGGCTTCCTGGGGGAACGCCGGAAGCTGCTCGGGGTTTCGGATTCTCCGGAGCACCGTCATGCGATCACCTCCGTCAGTATCGGGCGAGGGACGGACGAGCTGAAGCGATGCGCGGGGTGCGCGAAGAGGGCACGGCGAGACAAGGAGACGAGGAACACACCCCGAGGATACGCCGAGGTCGTTGAATTACATGCAGGTGATTCAACTTGACATCTTAGCTTGAGCGGTCTAGCATACAGTTCATGAACAGGTTGAGCACCGAGAAGCGGGCGAAGATCATCGGATGCCTCGTTGAGGGCATGAGCATCCGGGCGACCTCCCGCCTGCTCGAAGCGTCGACCAACACCATCGACAAGCTCCTGGGCGACCTCGGGGAAGCTTGCTCGGCCTACATGAACGAGAACCTGGTGGACCTTCCCTGCCGCCGGATCGAGTGCGACGAGATCTGGAGCTTCGTCTACGCCAAGGCCAAGAACGTCCCCGCCGAGTTGGCGAACGAGCCCGGAGTCGGAGACGTGTGGACCTGGACGGCCATCGACGCCGAGACGAAGCTCGTTCCGAGCTACTACGTCGGGAACCGTTCGGCTCACGACGGCTACGCCTTCATGACCGACCTCGCGGGGCGTCTCGCCAACCGCGTACAGCTCACCACGGACGGCCACCGCGCCTACCTCGGGGCCGTCGAGGGCGCTTTCGGCTCCGACATCGACTACGCGATGCTCGTCAAGATCTACGGACACGACAAGGAAGAGAAGCGCTACAGCCCCGCCGAATGCATCGGGACCGAGATCGTCCACGTCAGCGGCGACCCGGACCCCGACCGCATCTCCACCAGCTACGTCGAGCGCCAGAACCTCACGATGCGGATGGGGATGCGCCGGTTCACCCGACTCACCAACGCCTTCTCCAAGAAGATCGAGAACCACGCCGCGTCGGTCGCGCTCCACTTCATGCACTACAACTTCGCTCGGGTCCACAAGAGCTTGAAGAACCCCTACCCTCGGACCCCGGCTATGGCCGCTGGTGTGGCCAATCACGTCTGGACGCTGGCGGAAATCGCCGGACTGCTCGACTAGCATCGGAGGCCATGAACCGGCTCTACTACGGGGACAACCTCGACGTTCTGAGGCGCTACGTTCCCGATGAATCCGTGGACCTCGTCTACTTGGACCCGCCGTTCAAGTCCAACCAGGATTACAACGTTCTGTTCGCCGAGCAGAGCGGGGAGCGAGCGGCGGCACAGATCACCGCGTTCGAGGACACCTGGCGCTGGGACCAAGCTGCGGCTGCGGCCTTCCAAGAGGTCGTGCAGGCGGGAGGACGGCCCTCCGAGGCCCTGAGCGCCTTCATGGTGTTCCTCGGGACCTCAGACATGATGGCGTACCTCTGCATGATGGCTCCGAGGCTCAAGGAGCTTCGCCGAGTCCTGAAGCCCACCGGTTCGATCTACTTGCACTGCGATCCCACCGCGAGCCATTACCTGAAGATGCTCATGGATGCCGTGTTTGGGCCTCAGAACTTCCGCAACGAGATCGTCTGGAAACGGACAGGAGCGCACGGACGAGCGAAACGCTGGGGACCGGTCCATGACACGCTGCTGTTCTATTCCATCTCGGATAGGTACCTGTGGAATCGTGTCTTTGAAGACTACGACCAGTCCTACATCGACAACTTCTATCGCTTCGAGGACGAACACGGGCGCTATCGACTCGTGACTCTTGATGGTCCGGGAACACGCCAGGGGTCTTCTGGTCAGCCCTGGCGCGACGTTGACCCGACCGAAGTAGGTCGCCATTGGGAGGTTCCCCCGGATCGCGCACTTCCCTCCTGGTTTGAACATCCGCCCGAATACTCACAGATGTCCGTTCAGCAGAGGTTGGACATACTCGACGAAGCGGGCCTGATCTACTGGCCGACGCGGGGCGGAAAGAAACCGCAACACAAACGCTACCTAGACGCGGCAGCAGGCAATCCAGTCCAGGACATCATCTCTGACATTCGACCTATCTCGTCGCAAGCGGCAGAGCGTCTCGGTTACCCAACACAGAAGCCGCTTGCCTTGTTAGCACGGATCATTGCCTCAAGCACGAACGAGGGCGACACCGTGCTTGATCCATTCTGCGGATGCGGGACCTCAGTGGATGCGGCGCAGCGGCTCAACCGCCCGTGGATCGGGATAGACATAACGCACCTGGCCGTAAACCTGATCCGACACCGCCTACGCGACACCTACGGCGCGGAAATCGAGCAGACGTACCAAGTCATCGGCGAGCCGACGTCCGTTGAGGACGCCATGCAGCTCGCTTCCGAGGACCCCTACCAGTTCCAGTGGTGGGCACTCGGACTCGTGGGAGCGCGTCCGGTCGAACAGAAGAAGGGGGCCGACAAGGGAATCGACGGAAAGCTCTACTTCCTCGATGAAGCAGCTGGCGGCAAGACGAAGCAGGTCGTGATCTCCGTGAAGGCCGGACATACCGGACGCAATCACGTCCACGAGCTGCGCGGGGTAATCGACCGGGAACAGGCTGAGATCGGTGCCCTGATCTCCATGCAGGAACCCACGCGCCCGATGCGAGAGGAAGCCGCTTCAGCGGGCTTCTATCACTCGGACGGCTGGAACCGCGACTATCCCCGCCTGCAACTGCTGACCGTTTCGGAGCTGCTTGGCGGAAAGACCATCGAGTACCCCCCAGGCGAGAAGACGACGTTCAAGCAGGCCGAACGAGCCAAATCCAAGGACCAGACCCCCGAACTACCGCTCTGATTCAAACTGAGGCACTACCCGTTGCTGTCACTTCTTGTCATAGCTAGTTCCTTGTGAGCACGCGTTTACAGCCGCAAGAAGGATACAGAGATGGTCCGACAGGACCGGGAAAGGAGCGGCCGTCGACCAGGTAGAGATCGAGACGCTTGAGTACATCGGCCGGGTGGAGATCCAGCGAGCCTTCCCCCCTGGCTGTCTCTCCTCCGCGGTGCGGCTACAAGTTCCGACCACCGGTAGACCCATCTTGGCCAGAGCGCCGGCCCAGCCCGCTCCGCCGATCCCTTGCTCCGAGCCCTGCCCTAGTCCGGTTCCCCTCGGCGCGGACGGCCAGGGCTTCGATTGGGATGCTTCTTGATCCACGCTTCAACCGCCGCTCGCTTCCAAATGCGACCAGCTGCCAATTCGGCCTCGGGGGCTGGGAAGTCCGGGTAGCTCTCTACGATCTGGTGGACGCGTTGCGTGGTGACACCGAGCAACTGCGCGACCTCCTGAGGTCCCACGAGATGGTGTGGCACTCCCCAACGATACTTGACGTTCCATAAGGGTTTCTATTATTCTTTATGAACATCAAGAGATGGCCCCGGCGGTGCGCAAACACCCCGGGGCCCGGCCGGAACCTAACTGGAGGTGCCGACGAGGTGAGCGTACAGCCGGTCCCCGACACGGCGTCTGGCGGGAGCTTGCCCCCGCGCGCGTTGGGCGATCGTGTCGTGTCTCACCTGACTGAGCTGGGCGTCATGGCGCCGATCAGCCTGATCAGGGTCGCCGACCTCATCCGTGGCTTCGCCAACTACCTCGCGGCCTCCGGAGTCGAATCGTCCGGCGACATCACCGAGGCACACGCATCGGCCTTCGTCCGGTCACTCACCCGCACCAAGACCGAACCAAGCCTCGCAACGATGCACCTTCGGCGCACGGCCCTGCGCATCTTCTTTCGGGAGGCCAAAGCCCTAGGCGTTCTCTCCGTCGACCCCACGACGACCATCCCCCTACCCCCGCGTTCCTATCGCGAGCTGCGGCCTCTACTGGACCGGGAGATCGACCGGTGCCGCTCGTTCGCCGAGCAGATGGAGGGCGAGACTCGCTACGCCATCGCATGGGCACTCGCCGAAGCGACAGCACGCGTGGCTGAACTCGGAGCGATCCGGGCAAAGGATCTGGACCTCGTGCATGGTCACGTCTGGATCGGCGGATCCATGAATACCGACGCTAGATGGAGCGAGCTCACCGACTGGGGCGTCAATCAGCTCCAACGCGTCGTCACGTCGAGGTCGAAGCCGCCTCCGGATCGCTCTCTGCTCATGCCGGGAACAACGTCTCGCGGGTCGGTCCATGAGTTCGTGGCTTCGACGCTCAGACAGGCTGGCCTCGCGAAGACGTCCGGCGTACGGCCGAACTCCATCCCCGCTTGGCGCGGAGCCACGGAACTCGCCAACGGTGCATCAATCGACGAGGTCGCCGTGTTGCTCGGGATGCGCAGTCTCGACCGTGCCGCCACCTTCATCGGCTTCGACTGGCGGGCGGAGCTGTGAGCGAGAAGCCGACCGTCTCTTCCCTGGAGAAGGTGGAGGCGATCTTGCACAACCCCGCGATCTACGAACTCGCCCGTGCGATCCCCGGACCTGCAAAGTCAGGCCGTCGTCGCGACTACCCCACGTTCATGATCCTGGTGTTCAACTCGCTCTTGTCCGTCTGGCGCAGCGGGCGGCAAGTCGAGGCTGAACTCTCTCACCCGCTCGTGTGGAGGCATATGCGGCGCATCGTTCGGCGTCGCTTCCCCGACGACCCTTCGATGCACCTGCCCCAGCAGCCGATGCGACGCTACCACTACGTCTACGGGCGCGACCGGTACCTGACCGATCCAGCCATCCTGGGACGCCTCGGAGAGATCCACCGTGAACTCGCAACGGGTCAGGCCAGAGAGGCCGGCCTTCTCGACCCAGCTGGCCCGGGTTCCTACACGCACCCGGACCTCTCTCGCGTCCTCCATGCCGACGGCAAGGTCGTTACTCCGCTGTTCAAGGCCAGACCTGGACAGTTCCGTGTCGACACCGAGACCGGCGAGGTTATCCCCATCCGCTTCGAAGCCGACGCGGCCCTTCACTTCGAGGGTGACGGAGAGGCCGCGTGGGGAACCAAGTTCGTCATGGTGGCCACGCGCTCACCGATCGGTCGGTTCATCCTGGACTTGGAGCGCGTGCCACATCCCGGTTCCGAAGCTTCGGTCGCCGTCTCCTGCGTCGAGCGTCTAGCGCCCCATGTCCCGGGAACCCAGGCGATCGTGTACGACACTGCCCTTCGAGGAGTTCACCACCAGAAGATCCTCAGGGAGCTCGGGATCGTGCCTGTGAACATGGTCTCGGCCGCGGAGACGTTCGCGAGCAAGACCTTGAAGCGCAAGATCAAGCGGCGCGAGAAGACCGTGCATGTCGAGGACAAGGATGTCCGGCTCCCCGACGGCTCCACCGTCACGCTTCGTCTCTTCTCCGAAGCGGGCGCGATCGGCCTCATGCGCCCGACAGAGACGGGTGAGCTGGAGTTCGCCCCTCTCGCCCGCAAGAGAACGCACCGGATGAAGGCGGCCGACTCAGGCCTTTATCGCTGGTACAACGACTACCGCCTGCCCGAGTACGTCGGCGGGGGGCAGATCACGGTGCGTCTCCACCAGAACGAAGCCGACCGCAAGCGCAAGTTCAACCGCACCGAGAACGTTCGGCCTATCCCGCCCTCGGACCCGGACTTCCCCCACCTCTACGGGCGCCGGAACGACTCCGAATCGCTCAACCGGTCGTTGGAGGACACGCTGTTCCTCGGCAGGGCTCATAGCCTCGGATGGCGCCGTCAGCAGGTCGAGATGCTCGGCTGGGCTGTGATGGTCAACGCCCTCACGATGGCCCGCCACAGAGCAGCTGAGGACGTCGAAGCGGCCGCCTGACTCACTCCTCTTGCGGCATCACCCCGGCAAGGATCAAGGCTGTCTCGGAAACATCTTCAGGCCGAGATGGCGTTACCGCGCCAGGCTCCACCTCCCACTCGCTACACTTCAGCGCGCTGGTGGTGACCTTGGTGGCGATTCCTGCCAGGTTTTCTGCCGGCCCGGGGGAGGTAGCTCAGTTGGTAGAGCACGCGGCTGAAAACCGCGGTGTCGGCGGTCCGATTCCGCCCCTCCCCACTCGAAGAGGAAGGGCGGGGTTGTATACGCGGGCGAGCCTGATCTCGTTGATCGCCTGGGAGAAACGCGTGAACTCCCGGGTGATCGAGTCGGTCGCGGACACCACACGTGTGGCGCTGAACGACAACTGGTTCGTCCCCTAGAAGTCCTGCATCGTCCGAACGATCGATCAGCCGACACCGCTGCCGCAGTGGTCAACGCAACAGGTGGTCGTGCCGAACTTCAGTTCAGGAGCTCGTGGCCGCGGATCTCGGCCCAGTGTGAGAGCACGCCCTGGTAGATCTCGGCGGAGCGAGGGAACTCGTGTCGCTCCAGGGCCTCGAGCGCGAGGCCGAGATCGCGAACGCTTCGATCGTCGTCGAGCTCGTCCCAGGTGAGGAAGTCGCAGAGGCTTCCGTAGTCGAGCTCGACGAGCGACCTGGGGTCGAACAGAGCGATCCACTCGTGCAGGTCCATCAGGAGGTCGCTGATCGGACCGAGGTCCGATCGGCGGAGGACGGGGATCGCTTGGCCGGCACGAC
>JACCXF010000023.1 GCA_013697295.1 Actinomycetota bacterium
CCGCCGGTAACAGAACACCGCAGGTCCGGGGGAAAACCCGAATGCCGGTCGAACGAAGGGACGTGCTCGGCGGTCTGATCCACGAGTATCGCTGGGCCGCGTGATTGGGATTGTTGAACCCTTCACGCTCGGACGATGGAGTTGCCTGCGCCTGGGCGGTGGCCACCGCGGCGGATACCGACAGACACGCCGTCATCGGCGAGGTCTACGGGCGCAAGGGCAAACCCTGACACCATGACCAGATCGGGGCTCCGGCGACCTCGGCATCCACGTTTCTTCGGCTCATTCGCGCCCTGGCTCCATCGTTGAAGCCGGCGTGACGCACGCTGGGACCATAGCTCGACCTACTTGTGGAGCCGCAGCTCCTTGATCTTGCCGTCGATCACGTGGAACACCTCGAGCCACCGCATCTCCTGCTGCCGTCCGGCAACGCGCCAGTTCGGCACGACCGAAAGAACGGCGACCCACGGGCCGACCTCGATCGGTGCCCGGTATTCGCACCGCACATCGGGGATGCGATCGAACACGGCCGCCATCGCCTCACGGATCGCTTCACAACCGTCGTCCAGGACCTTGCCGCCGCCGTCCGTGATCACGGCGTCTTCGGCGTAATACGACATCATTCGGCCGAGGTCGTGGCTGTTGTAAGCGTCGAGCTGCGCGCTAATGACGGCGAAAGGGTTATCGGGGTCCATTTGGCTCGAACCTCCAGTCGGTAAAGTCTTTGTACGGGCCGCAGACTGCCCGACGTCGTTCGTAGGACAGACTACACAAATACCGCTTCAGCATGGTCTCGCGGGACGGTCACCCAGCTGAGCCTGGGGACAATCCGATGGAGCGCCAGGATGCACCGTCGCCGTCGCGGCGGAGGTGCTCGGATGACCATTCGGAGGCCGCGAACGACGACGGTGTTAACCGCTCGGATTCAGTGTGCAGTTGGCTCCGGAGGGCGGGGGCGAACCTGAGCGAGGGGAGGCGTCACATCCTGTCGGTGTGCCCGCCAGGATTCGAACCTGCGACCGGCGGTTTGGAAGACCGACTGGTCTGTCCACTTGAGCTATTGGGACCATTCATCGTCGTCGCACTGTACGGCCGACCCAGACCGAGACTCGGTTCTCGTCGGGTCCCTCAGCAAGAGCCGACCTAGAAGGTGTTTGGGCGACGTCGAGTTCGATCTGCCGGACCGGTGAGGCCGCACGTCGGGTCGGGGCCCGTGCTCAAGAGACCGACGAGACTCGCTCGACGCTGGCGAAGGGACTGGGCCGGATGCAACCGACGAACGCCTTCGCGCGAGAGCCCAAACCTTCGATCTGAATCCGTCCGGCGCGGGTCGCGTCCTCATAGCTGATGTGCCGAAGGTGCCAGCGGGCCAGTGTCTCGCTGTCGGTCCGGACGACGAGGTCCTCACTCAGTCCCGGGTGGTTCGAGCAGATCTCCGGCTGCGGACGCCGAAGCAGCATCCAGAAGTGATCGTTGGGCCTGTCGGCGAGTTCGATCCGGACGACCAGTCCATCGCTGGGGATCTTGTCGAGCTCAACGAGCCTGCACGTTGCCCAGAGCACGTACCCAGCATCGATGTCGTGCGACTGGAGCTCGAGCCAGCGAGCTCCCCACGACCCCATCGCGTCGGTGATCGCCTTGAGTTCCCGGCCCATCTCGGTGAGGGCATACGTGCGGCCGCGACCCGAACCGCTCGGTTGCACCATGACGATTTCGTGCCCCTCAAGGAGCTTAAGGCGCTGGGCGAGCAGCGCCTTGCTGATCCCCGGTGCCCCGGCGAGTAGCTCAGCGAAGGTTCGGCATCCGGTCAACAGGTTCCGGATGATGATCGGCGTCCAGCGCTCGGCAAGGAGCTCCGACGTCCGGGCGATCGGACAGTACTGGCCATAGTGCTTCACGTCGTCAGTGTCCGGCCCTGGACGCGGCGTGGCAAGTTCATTTTTTGGGATTGCGCTCCGCCCGCGGGCGCGCCAAGGTCGGCGGGGTCAACAGCAGCTACGGAGGACGGTCATGACACCAGCTCACGCCATCGAGGGAACCACGGGAGAGAACTTCCAGCTCGGCAACATTAGCTTGCGGCTCCTCATCGGAACCGATCAGACCGGCGGAGCCTTCGCCCTTGGCGAGTTCTCTGGCGGCGAGGGAGCGTGGACGGTGCCGCACGTCCACGAGCGGAGCGAAGAGTCTTTCTACGTGCTCGACGGTCGCTTCACGTTCACGCTCGACGGCGACGAGAGTGAAGCGGCGCCTGGCGCATTCATCTTCGTGCCGCGCGGCACGCGTCATCTGATGCACGCCGAGACCGGCGGCGGACGCTTCTTGACGCTGTGGACCCCGGGTGGCCTGGAGGCGATGTTCGTAGAGCTGAGCCGGCTGCCCGCCGACAGCCTGCGCGACCCCGACGTTCGAAGGTTGCTGGCGGCCCGTTTCGATTCGGTGCCGGTCTAGATTGGTGGCGCCCCAAGGCAGGCATCCGATGACCTCGCTCCACGTCGTGCGCGTCTTTCTTGGCCCGCGCGACAGCGGCGGAAACCTACTCGGCGTCTTTCTCGATGGCGCGGTGATCCCGCGGGATCGCCGCCTCGCCGTCACTGCCGAGCTCGGTTTCAGCGAGACCGTGTTCGTCGACGACGTGGCGAAGGCAAGGGTCGCGATCTTCGTCCCGGCGGCGGAGGTCCCGTTTGCAGGCCACCCAACCGTGGGAGCCTCATGGTTGTTGGCCGAGGTCTGTCGACCAGTGAGTGTCCTCCGCCCGCCGGCCGGTGAGGTGCCGACCTGGCGCGAGGGTGAAGTGACGTGGATCCGAGCGCGGCCCGCCTGGGTCGACTACCCGGTGCTTCCGCACTTCGTCGAGTACGCCAACGTGGCCGAAGTTGACGCCCTACCCGTTCAAAGCAACGAGCCATGGCTGTACGCGTGGGCGTGGGAGGATGAGTCGGCCGGGCGACTTCGCTCGCGTTCATTCCCCACGTGGGCCGGCATCGCCGAAGATGAGGCCAGTGGTGCAGCCGCCGTCCTCATGGGGGAACGCCTGCGACGAGCAGTCACGATCCGGCAGGGCGCCGGGTCGGAGATTCGCGTCCGGCCCGGGCCAGACGAAACGGTCGAGGTGGGCGGACGCTGCGCCCTCGTTGAAATCCGTCATTACCGCGTGTGACCAGGGGGCCACGGGGGTTCGAAGCAGCGCCCGCGTATCCCTCAGCCCGACGGGTAACCGGGGTCAAGCGACCTTTCGACGGCCAGGTGCTGCTGCGGCCCTCCGTCCAACACCGGGCTGGTTTGTCTCGCCTCAGCAACCACAATATGTAGTTATCGGCGAGCGCTCGACCACAAGATATTGTGGTGGTACCGCATACCGGATGCATGTCGAATCGTCCCATGCGTCCCAACCTGGTTCAGAAACGACTCCATGCGACACATGAGACGCACGGCCAGGTTCAGAGGGCGCTCGTAGTAGCGAAGCGAGCGCGCGCTCGCTCAGGAGACTCCCTTGCAGCGGACGTCATGCCCCGCGGCATCGGCGCACGGCCCCCGGGCCGCACCCCGTGTCTAGAACTTCAGCTTGTGCCGCTCGACGATCGGGAAGGTGCGCTCGAAATCGACCTGCCCCCCGTAGCTCTCGGCCA
>JACCXF010000026.1 GCA_013697295.1 Actinomycetota bacterium
CTCCCGGCTCGAACGCGCTGCTCCACGTCGAACATTGGGGACATCGCCCGAACCAGCGAGGAGCCGAGTGGCCACATTCCGAACACGCGTAGTGATCCATGTGTCGAGCGTAGGTGGGGGCTGCGACGATTTTCGGTCGCACGCGCAAGGGCCCGGCCGAAGCCGGGCCCCATAGCCTTCTCGTTTGTCTCCCGTTAGTTGTCGGGGAGCACCTCGGGTTCGCCTTCCGCGACCCCGGCGCCTGCGAGCTCGATCGGCGGGTGGTCGGGCGAACGCTCCGCCTTGCGGAACACGATCTCGTCCTCGCCGGCCTCGTTCTTGCCGGTGTCAACGATGATCACGTCGCCCGCCTCGTACTCCTTCCAGAGGATCTTCTCGGACACGGGGTCCTCGACGTGCCGCTGGATGGCGCGGCGCAAAGGCCTGGCCCCCAGCGAGGGGTCGTACCCCGTCCGAGCAAGGAAGTCCTTGGCGGTCTCCGTTAGCTGGATGTCAACATCCTGGCTGCCGAGCTGGTTCTCGATGCGAGTGATCATGAAGTCTACGATCGACTTCACCTCGGCTCTCGACAGCTCGTGGAACACGATGACCTCGTCGATGCGGTTCAGGAACTCGGGTCGGAAGTTCTTCTTGAGCTCTTCCTCCACGCGCTCCTTCATCTTGTCGTAGGTGAGCTGTTCGCCCGCCTGGCCGAAGCCCATCGCCGGCTTGCGAAGGTTCTGCGTACCCAGGTTCGACGTCATGATGATGACCGTGTTCTTGAAGTCCACCGTCTTGCCCTGTGCATCCGTCAGACGTCCATCCTCGAGGATCTGCAACAGCGTGTTGAAGACGTCTGGGTGAGCTTTCTCGATCTCGTCGAGCAGCACCACCGAATAGGGACGGCGCCGAACGGCTTCCGTCAGCTGACCACCCTCCTCGTAACCGACGTAACCCGGAGGCGAACCGACCAAACGACTGACGGTGTGCTTCTCCATGTACTCGCTCATGTCGAGTTGGATAAGAGCGCTCTCGTCGCCGAACATGAACTCGGCCAAAGCCTTGGCACTCTCGGTCTTCCCAACACCTGAAGGCCCGAGGAAGATGAACGAACCGGCCGGGCGCTTCGGGTCCTTCAACCCGGCGCGCGTACGGCGGATCGAGCGAGACACCGCGCCGATGGCGTCGTGCTGACCCACGATGCGACGGTGAAGCTCGTCCTCCATACGCAGGAGCTTGGCCGTCTCTTCCTCGGTCAGCGAAGTCACGGGGATGCCGGTCCACGACGACAGGACCTCGGCGATCTCCTCTTCGTCGACCTCGGCGAGCGCCTGGCCCTCTTCCATGCGCCATTCGGTCTCTTTGAGAGCTCGCTCTTCCATCAGTCGCTTCTCTTCATCGCGGAAAGCTGCGGCGCGTTCGAAGTCCTGCGCCTCGATCGTCTTCTCCTTCTGGGATCTGACCTCGGCGATCTTCTCCTCGAGCTCCCGGTAGTCGGGGGGAGCGCTCATGCGCCTGATCCTTAATCGCGATCCTGCTTCGTCGATCAGGTCGATCGCCTTGTCGGGCAGGAATCGGTCGGAGATGTAGCGATCCGCGAGATTGGCCGCTGCCACCAGACCGCGATCGGTGATATGCACGCGGTGGTGAGCTTCGTAGCGGTCGCGTAGACCCTTGAGGATGTCGATCGTGTGTGCAACGGACGGCTCGGGAACCTTGATCGGCTGGAACCGGCGCTCGAGAGCCGCATCCTTCTCGAGGTGCTTGCGGTATTCGTCCAGCGTCGTTGCACCGATCGTCTGCAACTCGCCACGCGCCAGCATCGGCTTGAGGATGCTTGCAGCGTCGATCGCGCCCTCGGCGGCACCCGCCCCGACGAGCGTGTGCAGCTCGTCGATGAACAGGATGATGTCGCCGCGGGTCTTGATCTCTTTCAGTACTTTCTTGAGACGCTCCTCGAAGTCACCCCGGTAGCGGGAACCCGCAACAAGCGCTCCGAGGTCGAGGGTGTACAGCTGGCGACCGGTGATCGTCTCGGGTACTTCGCCCTTCACGATCCGCTGCGCCAGCCCCTCGACGATGGCCGTCTTCCCGACACCCGGCTCGCCGATCAAGACGGGGTTGTTCTTCGTTCGCCGCGACAGCACCTGCATCACGCGCTCGATCTCGTTCTCGCGCCCGATCACCGGGTCGAGTTGGTTCTCGCGCGCGAGCTGGGTGAGATTGCGACCGAACTGGTCCAGGACGAGCGAACCCTGGGGGGTCTCGCCGCCTGGTGCTCCGGCGCTCTCTTTGGCGCCCGAGTAACCAGACAGGAGCTGGATGACCTGCTGACGAACGCGCCCGAGGTCGGCGCCCAGCTTGACCAGTACCTGAGCCGCAACGCCCTCGCCCTCGCGGATGAGGCCGAGGAGGATGTGCTCGGTTCCGATGTAGTTGTGTCCGAGCTGCAGCGCCTCGCGCAGGGACAGCTCGAGAACCTTCTTCGCCCGGGGGGTGAACGGAATGTGACCCGAAGGCGGGGACTGGCCTGCGCCGATGATCTCCTCGACCTGCTGGCGAACCTTGTCAAGCGAGATCCCCAGCGACTCGAGGGCCTTTGCGGCGACGCCCTCTCCCTCGTGGATCAATCCGAGCAGGATGTGCTCGGTTCCGATGTAGTTGTGATTGAGCAGCCTCGCCTCTTCTTGGGCGAGAACCACCACCCTGCGGGCCCGGTCGGTGAATCTCTCAAACAAGGGCCACGCCTCCTTTGCTAGAACCGCCATGCGGGGGTCGATCCCCACAGACGGAGAGCCCGAAAGCTCCATTTCCCGCTCCGAGAACCATTATACGGAGGAGGGATGTCAACTCCCTCTTTGCCCGACACCTTGTTTGAACGCTGGAGTCCCTCAAAACGTTCCCCCGAACTGCCGGCGGATGCGTCATCCGCCGGCCCATTCCTATGCGATTTGGCCTCTGCCAATGTCATCGGCCACCCCACGCAAGTCCTTAGCAATCCCAGCCTCCCCGGAGGGGGGTCTGGGGGGAGTAGGTCGTCTCGACGACCGATCCCCCAGTTGGGTTGCCGCAGGCCGGCACGAAAGTGCCGGCCGTGAAGCAAGGGCTGTGGTCAGCAGCCCGCCGCGAGCGGGCATAGAACTAATGGATAGGGTCCCGGCGAGGGGTCGCCACCGCGAATCTCATCGTTCTGGGGGAGGGAGCCGGCGCGCCTCGAGGCGGGGGATCCCGGAACAGGTAGCGCCAGTCGTCGGGGGAGATATCCGTCCTGCGGCCGTTGATCGAGAACCCCCGGGCGAGAGGGACCCAGGGCAACTCCTCGGGGAGGGCGCGGACACCCCGGAGCTCGGCCGAGGCAGCCGGGACCGTCCACAGCCCTACCGAGGTCTGGTCGACCGAAGTGTGGTCGTCGGGGCCGAGGGTAACGTCCAGGCCCCCGAAGCGGCGGCCGCGCACGCGCTCGAGGGTACGCGCTACGTCTCCCGTCGGCTCGGTCCTCTGGGCGGCCCAGCCGATCATCGATACGCCGTCGTAGGCCCTCTGCTGCCAACCGAGGGGTTCGGAATCCCACCACCCTTCGAAGGCATCCTTGAACGCTTGGAACCCTGGGAGCGGCAAGAGATGAACCCCCCGGGCGTAGGAGTCCGACGCCACCGTTCCGGGGGGGAGAGCCGGAGCCGATCGAGGACTTATCGCCATGTCGTAGCCGATGATCTGGGGTCGCCACGGACGTCCACGCGTGGCGGACCGGCGAGCCGTCCTCGTGTCCCGGTACAGCGCGCCCATCGACCGCAACTCCGCTACGACCCGGCCGAAGACACCGGGTTGGCTCTCGACAACCACAGCCTGGACCCGCTGCCTTTCGAGTCGCTGCAGCGTCTGACTCAGCTCCGCATCGGTGGCGTCGCGGGCCTCGAGCTCGGACCCATAGAGGTGTTCGACCACGCGCACCCCCGGCATCGGCCGGGTGGCGGAGCGTAGGGAACGGACCGCTGAGGTCCCGTCCAACGACAGCGATGCCATGAGCCCGATCCGCTGGTACTCGCGATCGCGCACCAGATACGAGGCGATCCTTCGCGATTCCCACAACAGCGATGGAGAAGTTTGGAACAGGTGGGGTCGTAAGAGCCGTGCACCGTACAGATCACCGTAGGTGAGGAGGGCGGGGATGCCGGCCTCGGCCAGCGACGGCTCCGTCTCGGGGAGCGCCTCCGGCGGTCCGGCGAATACGATGCCCCGGATACGGTCGCTCGCCGCCAACTCCCTGATCAGCCCCACGGCCTGGTCCGGGTCGCCTTCGTCGTCCCGCACGACGAGCTCGAACGGTTCCTCGCCCTCGGCGAGTCGCCGGTTCAGCTTGTGAACGCCGAGGTCGGCTCCCTCGAACGCGCTCTGGCCTCGCCACGATTCGTCCCCCGACATCGTCGCGACGAGTCCGATGAGACGGGAGTTGGGTTCCTCCGGGGTCGCTCGAGGTGAGCGCGGCGAGGTCGAGTGCGGCGAGGTCGGCTCACATGCGGCGGCCAACACCGCCGCGATGAGCACTACCGCCAGGAGTCGAACGATCCGGACGCGCCCGGAGCGGGATCCCATGCTGGACCGGGACTAGTTGCCCGGCTCCTCTGGCGGACCCGGAGCCTCAGGGCGCATCGCAGGAAAGAGGATCACCTCGCGCAGCGAGCTCGAACCCAGCAGGAACATCAGCAAGCGGTCGATACCCAAACCGAACCCGCCCGCGGGGGGCATGCCGTAGGACAGAGCCTCGAGGAACTCCGCGTCCGGCATCGCCACCTCATGCTCGCCCCCGGCTTGCGCCGCAGCCTGCGCTTCGAAGCGACGCCTCTGCTCGGCGGGATCGTTCAACTCCGAGTACATGGGCGCGATCTCGACGCCGCCGAGTATCAGGTCGGTGTGCTCGGTGAAACCCTCGATACTCCGGTGATCTTTCGCCAGAGGCGAGACCTCTTTCGGGAATCCGACCACGTAGGTCGGCCCCATCAGCGACCGCTCGGCCCGAGCCTCGAAGATCTCCGCGACGACCTTGCCCGGCCCCCACCCGGGGCGAAGCTCAACATCGAGCTCGCCCGCGATCTCGCGAAGCGGACCCGACGGCTCCGAGGCTTTCCAAGCGGGCTCGAGGTCGGCGCCGGTGGTCCTTGCGATCGCCTCGAACATCGTGATGCGTTCGAACGGCTCTTCCAGATCGAGCGCTTGGCCCTGGATCTCGATCCGCAGCGAGCCGGTCACCGCCAGGGCGATCTCCTTCACCAGGTCCTCGACGAGGCTCATGATGTCCTCGTAGTCGGCGAATGCTTGGTAGGCCTCGAGCATCGTGAACTCCGGGTTGTGCCGGGCCGACACGCCCTCGTTGCGAAAACTGCGATTGAGCTCGTAGACGCGTTCGACTCCCCCGATGAGGAGGCGCTTCAGATACAACTCCGGCGCGATCCTCAGGAAGAGGTCCAGGTCGAGCGCATTGTGATGAGTGACGAAAGGTCGCGCCACGGCCCCGCTTGCGACGTGATGCAGCAGGGGGGTCTCAACCTCGACGAACCCACGCTGTTCCAGGAAGCGCCGCACGGCGGCATTCAGGGTCGCGCGCGCGGTAACGACGCGGCCAGCTTCAGGGTTGACGATGAGGTCTAGATATCGTTGGCGGTAGCGGGCCTCGACGTCGGACATCCCGTGCCACTTCTCGGGCATCGAGCGGAGGCACTCAGCCAGCAACGTGACGGTCGAGACCCTCACGCTCAACTCGCCGCGCCTGGTCTTGATGACCTCGCCCTCGGCCCCAACGATGTCTCCGACGCCCAGCCGCGTGAAGGCCTCGAAACCCTCCTCGCCTAGGACATCGAGCTGGCCGAACAGCTGAACGCGGCCCGAGGGATCCTCGAGGTCGGCGAACGCCGCCTTGCCATGGGAACGAAGACTTCGAAGTCGGCCGGCCACGGCCACCGTCTCGCCCGAATCCGTTCCGGGCTCGAGTGTCTCCCACCGGCCGGCGAGCTCACCAGTCATGGCCGTGCGTTCGAATCGATACGGGTACGCGCTATCGCCCGGCGGCATCACGAACTCCCGCCCTCAGCGTTGCGGTCGAAGATGAGCCTTAGCCCATTCAGCGTGAGTTGCGGGTCGATGCGCTCCACCCTGCGGCAATGCTTCACCACGGTCGGTGCAAGGCCGCCCGTGGCAACCACGCGCGCCGAACCACCGAGCTCATCCGTAACGCGCTCGACCAATCCGTCAACGAGCGCTGCTGTGCCAAAGACGATCCCCGACTGTACGGAGGTCATCGTCCTCTTACCGATCGCGGTACCCGGCGCGACGAGTTCCACCCGATTGATCTGCGCGGTTGCCAAGAAGAGCGCCGTGGCGGACGTGTCGATCCCCGGTGCGATCGCGCCTCCCAGATACTCGCCGTTGGCCGAGACGGCGTCGACGGTGATCGCGGTGCCGAAATCGACCACCACCACCGGCTCGGCCGGATACATCTCGTGAGAGGCCACAGCGTTCGCGATGCGGTCCGCGCCGACCTCACGAGGGTTGTCCGTAAGGATCGAGATACCAGTCCGGGTTCCCGGCTCGACCACCAGGGCGGGAAACCCGAAGTAGCGCTCCGTCATCTCCCGCAGCTCGCTGGTGGCACGGGGCACGACGGAACAGATCGCCACGCCGGTGATCTGCCGGGAGAACGAAAGGTCGGCCAGAGAGAGGAACTGACCGAATAACAAAGCCAGCTCGTCGGCCGTCCGCTGCTGAACCGTCGCGGCGCGCCACTCGTGTTCGAGCACCTCGCGCTCGAACACACCCATATGGGTCTGAGTGTTTCCTACGTCAACCGCCAACAGCATCTTGACCTCCGAAAGGTCGCTCGACCAAAAGGTTATCGATGAGGCGCGTTCCCCCGACGGTCGCCGCAACGACGAGGAGCACAGGCTCCCCCGGCGCGGAACGCTCAAAGGTATCCGGATTAACGGCCTGGGCGTAACCCGGCTCGACTCCGGGGGTGGAACGGAATAACTCGATCATGGTCTCCTCGACGCCCTCCAGGTCTCCTCCGTTCGATAGGGCTTCACGCCCGGCCCGAAGGGCATCCCACAACACGATGGCGCTCGCACGAGCCTCCTTCGAGAGGTAGGCGTTCCGGCTGCTCCTCGCGAGGCCATCGGGCTCTCGAACCGTTGGACATACCACGAGCTCCACGGGAAATCCGAGGTCCGCGACCATTCTCTTGATGACTGCCACCTGCTGCGCGTCCTTCTGTCCGAAGAATGCCCTGTCCGGCTGCACCAGGTTGAAGAGCGTCGCAACGATCGTGGCCACGCCATCGAAGTGACCGGGCCGCGCGTTGCCCTCGACCACGGCGGCCAGTCGGCCCACCGAAACGGTCGTCGCGGGATGGGAACCCAGCATCTCGTCAACGGATGGCGCGAAGACTAGATCCACATCTTCCGCCTCCGCTCTCTCCAGATCTCGTCCTTCGTCGCGCGGGTAAGCCCGATAATCCTCGTGAGGCCCGAACTGAAGCGGGTTGACGAAGATGCTCAGCGCGACGGCACCCGTGGAGCGAGCCGCGCGCAACAAGGAAGCGTGCCCCTCGTGAAGTGCGCCCATCGTAGGTACCAGGTTCAGTGGATCCCCAGTGACGCGCTGATGGTCGAGAATCTCCTCTAGTTCCCGCCGCGTGCTCGCTATCTTCACGACGAGCCCAGGAGCGATCGCAGCTCCGACTCGTCGTCGGCTTGCAGGTGTCCGGTCCTCGCCGCCGCAGCCAGGATCGTGCGGGACATCGTCATGTAGGGATCGACGAGGTGAGGAGCATGTGCGCGCAAGGCGGCGAGGTGGCGAGCGATCGTAGGTGTCTCGCCGCGCACGATGGGACCTGTGAGGGTTGCCCCCCCACCCCCATCATCGAGCGCGTTCGCCAGGGTTCCTTCAGCAAGGGGGCCGAGGACCGCAGCCGGCGAATCGACCCCGATGCTGGCCAAGATGGCCTCGCCCAGGGCCAGCAGCGCAGCGATCCCATTCGAGGTAGTCACCGCGGCGGCATGCCACAGAGGTCTGGCTTCTTCTGCAACCATCACCGGCAGGCCCGACAGCCCGGACCTGATCAGTTCCTCGGCCCACTCTTCAAGATCCGCGGCGCAGGTGACGCCCCACGCGGACCCAGGCAATCGCTCGATCGCGGTGGCCACGTCCGGGCAGGCCTGGACCGGATGCAGCGCTGCCGTCCGCCCTCCAAGTCCCGCCGCAGCGGTCAGCGGGTCCACCCCGAACGCTCCAGCGAAGTGACAAACGACCGTGCCGGCGTGCAATGACGTCGCGATCCGGCCCGCCGCGTCCGCGATCGCTTCGTCCGGGACGCCGAGAAGCACCAGCTCGGCGGCAGCCACCCCTTCCTCCGGAGGAATCACCGGACAGCCCAAGAACCGCGCGGCCCGCTCCGCCGACGATGGAGTGCGGGAGGCGACTCCGACGAGCTCGTGGTCGTTCCTGCGCAGCAACTCAGCGGCGGCGGTGCCCACGCGCCCGGCTCCGAAGAGGAACACGGAAAGGTGAGAGGGTTCGGCGGGGATGGTGATCATCAGGCGCTCCAGTCCACAAGTGGTACCGGTCGTTGCGCCCAGCATAGATGCGGTTTAGGGGACGATGCGCGTAACGAGATCTGTACGGGCCATCGCGGAGTCGAGCCAGATGGCTCGCCGTCCCGTTCCGAGTTGCGGCCACGCCTGATCACCGCGGTTGTCCGTCACTTTGATCGGGGTTCCGCGCGCCAGGGGCACCATCCATACATCGCGACCGACCTCGGATGTCGGCACATCGGTTACGTAGCCTCGCTCGTCCGTGTACACCGCGTACGTAGCGTTCGCGTCGACCAGCGGAAGGCCCGCGACGCCTTCCCAGCGCGGGGACGTCGGCCCTCCGTCGGCTACAAGAGCGTTCTCGGTACTAGAGCCGAGACGCATCTTCATGATCGCTCCGCGACCATCCCCGTTGTTGTCCTGGTACCACACCACGTGGTTGGGGCCGAGGGCCGGCGGGCCGAGTCGGGCCTGGAAGGATGACGCCTTGATCTGCATCTTGCGTCCGGTCTTGACGTTCATCAGCCCGATCTGTTCGGCGCGCCTACCGCTGCCAATATCCCACCACGCCACCCAGTTGCCCGACACGTCGGGCAACCACTGCTCGCCGCCGCCGGTAGTCAGTCGCTTCGGAGTGCGTCCCAGCCGACGCGCCCAGACGTTGGTGTCGCCGGCGCGCGTGTCCTCCCATGCGAGGAGAGAGCCATCGATCGCCGGGAACCATTGTTGGGCGGGGCCCTTCGCCAGCGTCTTGAGGCTTCCGCCGAGCTTTCGGCCCACGACGTTGGACCCCAGACCGAAGAAGCCCTGAGTGATCCGCGACCACACTGCGCGCTTCCCGCTTATCGCCGGCGTTTCGTCACTCAACACCGCACCTCCCGTGGATCCACTGACCTTGACTCGTTTTCCTGAACCATCAACGTTGCCCACATAGATCTCTAGCGGCTTGCAGCAGA
>JACCXF010000100.1 GCA_013697295.1 Actinomycetota bacterium
ACGGAGATCGCCGCGGTCGGCGCCCCCGTCCTCACAGGTTCAACGTCCACGGATCTGTCCGCGCTCTCCTCCGGTGGTCCTCTGTTCAACCAGGCGGTCCTATTCGACGCCGAAGGGATGATCAGGGGCATCTACCGCAAGACCCACCTCGTCCCGTTCGGGGAGTACATCCCTTGGAAGCGTGTGGTCGGGTGGATCTCCGCGCTCGAGCGTATCCCGTACGAGCTGGCGGCGGGGGACCGACTTCACACCTTGGCGGCTCCTGGTCTCCCCGCCTTCGGGACGCCGATCTGCTTCGAGAACGCCTTCCCGGCTCTCGAACGGCAGCTGGTCCGGCAAGGAGCGCGATTCCTCGTCGTGCTGACGAACAATGCTTCCTACGGAGAAACGGCGGCCTCCGCCCAGCACCTGCAGATGTCCCGGATGCGTGCGATCGAGGCCGGACGGTGGGTCGTACACGCTGCGGTCTCCGGGATCAGTGCTTTCGTCGATCCGACGGGGCGGACCTATCAGGAAACCGATCTCTTCGAGCCTGGAGTCATGCGGGGAACGATCAGGGGCTCATCTGAGCTCACGCCCTACGTTCGGTACGGGGATTGGCTACCGTTCGCGGCATTCGCGTTCACCCTCGGATCCGGGATCTGGCGAAGGGCACTGCGGAGGACCATGAGGGGGTCCCGCCTAGATCAGCACACCTGTGTGAGCAGCGGGTAGGGGTTGATAGCCGACCCCGCCACGCTGTAGCCGTAGGCGCTTTCCGGCCAGTTCCCTGGTATCACGTTCGGATGCCACTCGAAGTGATTGTGTGGAGTGCTTGTATCTCCGGTCGCGCCGACGTATCCGATCACGTCCCCCGTGTTCACGGAACCGAGCCTCGCGATGCTGACGAGGTGAGCGTTGTACGTCCACCCGTGACTCCCTGTGACGGTCACCGAGATCCCACCGAGGCCGTTCGATGCATCGCGGACCGTGCCCGGGAACGTGGCGTAGATCGGTGTGCCCTGGGGGGCGATGATGTCCACGCCACCATGAGGGTGGTAGCCACCGCCGTAGCGGGGGGCTCCGAAGCCGTCGCTGTACCCGCGAGGCTGCCCGACCGGGCACACGAGGAGAGGGTTCGCACCTGAGACCGATCCGCCGGCTACGGTGGCTGGGGGAGTGTGCTGGTGCTCCTGCTCGGCAAGCTGCTGCCGGAGCTGCTTCTGGTATTCGCGTCCGAGGCTCCGCGCTTCATCCGCCGCGTCTGCCTTCTTCTTTACGATCTCCTCGATGAGGGCTTCTTGGTCGGCGAGCTGGTCGAAGAGCTGCTCCTGCTTGTCCTCGAGTTGGCCGACGAGCAAGCGCTGTCGATCGCGCAGTTGGATCTGCCTCTCCTGCCGCCACTCCAGCTCGCTCCGGAGCTTCTGAACGCCGCTGGTGAGGTCGGCTGTCTGCTGAGACACGGCGTTCACGTACTCGAGGCGGTCGGAGAACTCGTTAAAGGATTCAGAGCCGAGCAAGAGGTCGACTGACCTCGCCGCCCCTTGCATGTATTGCGTCGCGGCTTGGTCATTCAACCGGCCCTGGAGTCTGTCTAGTCGCCGCGAAGCGGCGGAGAGGTCCTCATTGATCGCAGCCAGTTCTGCCTCCGCCGCCGCCAAACCGTTCTCGGCTTCGAAGATCTCCCCCGCCAGCCTCTCGGCGTTGGCTTCCAGAGCGGCGAGTCTGTCGCTGGCAGACCCGATCCCCGATGCTAGGCGGTCGACCCTGGCCTTGGCATCCTCCACGTCATCTTTCGAAGCCGCGCCGGCGGGAAGGATGGCCGCCATCAGGGCCAGGAGCATGGACAACGCAGCCGCCGCCAACGCGGGTCGCCGAACAAGCCCGTTCCGGTACGCCAAGTCATCTCCTGCTATCGGGGGACGCTCCGGCGTACCAGGTCAACCGAGTGCCGGAGCTACGTCACAGCATAGTAGAAGATGACCTTCCCTCGAGCAACTGCAGAAGGTTTCTCGCAGAGTGAGCTAATGGTTCGCTCCTCATAGGCCGGGGCGGGCTGGCACATGAATTCGTGCTCGGGATCGAGCCTTCCAGGAGCAACACGAGGCGGAGATGACCGACATGGGCGGCGATCTCCCGCCGGATGAGGCTTTCGCCGTGAGCGTTCAGCCCGGCGAGACCAGGACCCTGGCGTGGACGTTCAGTCGAGTGGGGACGTTCGAGTACGCGTGTCACGTGGCCGTTCACTCCTGCACCGAGATCGGCCCGACCATGCCGGCGCCGTAGTGCCCTCACCGAACCGTTGCATGGGTCTCTGGTCTGTAACCGTGCTGATCGGGATGGCGATACTCCTCGCCCGAGACGCCACGAGCTGACCGTTACGGACGCGCCTCGACCGGAGGCTTGATCCGTATCCTGGCCCCGAAGTCGTAGTAGCGCTGGTCCATGAAGTGCCCGGGCGCGTCCATCTCCGCTCGCAACACCAACCCATCAGGAGCGATCCACAGGCGGAACCACGCGGGCACCTGTTCATCGCCACCGAAGAACGCGATGACGGCCGTCCGATCACCTCCGATCCTCTCCTGACCGACGATGCGAGCCCCGATGAACGGCTCGAACGAATCCCACACGTAGGATGG
>JACCXF010000073.1 GCA_013697295.1 Actinomycetota bacterium
CGCGGTCTTCATCTGTGACCATCTCGAGCGTCAGTTCGTCGTGGTTGCGCAGGAAGATGCCCCACTGACAGTTGTCGGGGATCGAAGGCGTCTGTTCGAGGATCTCGACGACGGGATACCTGACCTGACGGCGCGCGGCCATGAACATGCGCGGCATCAGGGGGAAGTTGAAACACATGTGGCACTCGTCGCCTTCACCGAAGTATTCGACGACGTCGGAGGGCCACTGGTTCGCTTCCGCTAGGAGAACGATGTTCTCGTAGGACTGATCTACTTCGGTCCGCACACGCTTGAGGAACTCGTGCGTTTCCTTCAGGTTCTCGCACTCGGTCCCCTCGCGTTCGTAGAGATAGGGGACGGCATCGAGCCGGAACCCATCGAGCCCGAGGTCGAGCCAGAACTTCAGCACCGCGAGCATCTGCTCCTGGACCTCGGGGTTGTCGTAGTTCAAATCCGGCTGATGGCTGAAGAAGCGATGCCAGTAGTAGGCGCCGGCCTCCTCGTCGTAGGTCCAGTTCGAACGTTCCGTATCCACGAAGATGACGCGAGCGTCCTCATAACGTTCCTCGTTGTCGGACCACACGTACCAGTCGCGTTTGGCCGAACCGGGTTTCCGAGATTCCTGGAACCACGGATGCTGATCCGAGGTGTGGTTCATGACCATGTCCGCGACCACTCTCATGTTGCGCTGGTGAGCCGCGTCCATGAACTCGGCGAAGTCGTTGAGGTTCCCGTACTCCGGAAGGATCGAGTAGAAGTCCGAGATGTCGTAACCCCCGTCCTTCAGCGGAGATTCGTAGAACGGCAACAACCACAAGCAGTCGACGCCCAGCCACTCGAGGTAATCGAGCTTCTCGATCAGTCCGGGAAAATCGCCGAACCCGTCACCGTTCGCATCGAAGAAGCTGCGGACGTAGAGCTCGTAGAAGACCGCCGTCTTGTACCAGTTGGGATCTTTCTGCAGTGCCGACAAGAGCCGTTACCTCCGCACCACGAAGACGTGGACCGGCTCTTCGGCAGGGTCGAGTCGCACGTAGCTGTGGGGACCGTGCCACATGAACGATGCACCGGAAATGAGGTCCTGAACCTCGAACGGCCTGAAGGGGTCGACCCCCAGCGCACCGAGATCGAGCGTGACCGTTCCCTCCTCCCAGTGGAACGGGTTCAGGTTGGCCACGACCAGGATCGGATCCAGCCCGGGTGCGGATCTCGAGAACGCGATCAAGTTGTCCTTGTCGACCGGGTGGAACCGGAGGTTGCCGCGACGACTGAGCACGGGGTACTTGCCGCGGATCTCGTTGATGCGCTTGATGTACGGCATCAACGTGCCTGGCCGGTTGCTGTAGTCGCGCGGGTGGAGCTGGTACTTCTCCGAATCGAGATATTCCTCGCTTCCCTGTTCGCGAGGGGTGTTCTCGAAGAACTCGAAGCCGGAATAGATCCCGTACGACGGGGACAGAAGGGCGGCCAGAACCAATCGCACCTTGAAGGCCGGCGGGCCGCCGGTCTGAAGATACTCATGGAGGATGTCCTGCGTGTTCGTGAAGAAGTTCGGACGGAAGAAATGAGCCATCTCCGTCTGCGTTAGCTTCGTCAGGTAGTCCTCGAGCTCCCATTTCGTGTTCTTCCACGTGAAGTACGTGTAGGACTGGGTGAATCCGAGTTTCGCCAGCTCGCTCATGACCCTGGGTCGGGTGAACGCCTCCGACAGGAAGATGACCTCGGGTTGCTCCGAGCGAACCTCCTCGATCAACCATTCCCAGAAGGGGAACGGCTTCGTATGCGGGTTGTCGACGCGAAAGATCTTGATGCCATGAGCGATCCAGTGATCGATCACGCTCTTCAGTTCGAGCCACAGCTCCTCGGCGTTGTCAGTGTCGAAGTTGACCGGATAGACGTCCTGGTACTTCTTCGGGGGGTTCTCGGCGTGTTTGATGGACCCGTCGGGCCGGTGGTGGAACCACTCGGGATGCTCGCCGACCCACGGATGATCCGGTGAGCACTGGATCGCGAAGTCGATGCAGACCTCGATCCCGAGCTTCTCGGCCTCAGTGACGAAGTCGTCGAAGTCGTCGATGGTCCCGAGCTCGGGATGGATCGCTTTGTGACCGCCGTCCTTGCTACCGATCGCCCAGGGAACGCCGACGTCGCCGGGCGCGGCCGTGAGAGCGTTGTTCTTTCCCTTGCGATCCGTTTCGCCGATGGGATGGATCGGGGGCAGGTAGAGGATGTCGAAGCCGAGGTCGGCGATCAGCGGCAGAAGCTTCTTCGAGGTCTTGAAGGTCCCATGCTCCTTCGCAGTGCCGGTGGAGCGGGGGAAGAACTCGTACCACGCGCCGAACTCGGCCCGCTCACGGTCGACCGTAAGCTCGAGAGCAGGCTTGTAGATCGTGCCGCCCGTTCTGTCGTGATGCCGGTGCATCACGGAGGCGAGCGCAGGGTCGAGCGCCAGCGCGACGCGAGGATCTTCGAAACCGGCGCCGCCGCTTGTCGGAGGCCTGCGGAGCATCTCGACCGCCTCCCGGAGGGTCTTGCGATGCTCGCGCGGAACGACCGGCACATGGGCTTCGAGAAGAAGAGCGCCTTCTTCTAGCTCGACGTCCACATCTTGACCGGCTTCGATCTTCGTCGAGAGATCCCGTCGCCACGTCGCGAAACGATCGGTCCAGGCCTCGATCGTGTACTTGCAAACGCCCACGGCGGTGGGCTGGAAGCGACCCCACCAACGATCGTCGACCTGGGTCATGGGAGCCTCACTCCAGCGTGAGTCGCCGGTGGACTTGTAACGGATCACCGCCCCCAACATGGAGGTTCCATCGCGGAGGATGTCCGCCTCGACGTGGACCGCATCGCCCACTATGGCTTTGGCCCGCCGGCTGCCTCCGTCCACCCGGGGCGAGACGTTCTGTACCGCGATGTGACCTTTCTTGACGTCCGGGCCCAAGGTGCTCCTTTCTCCGTCTCGTAGTCTCTCTGCGCTGGTCGCGGATACGGAGCAAGCGTAACGTCCGCTCCCCGGCCGCCCTCCGGGGCTTCTCCCGGGCGTTCCGCTTGCCACGAAGGGCAACGTGCGGCAGAGTCCTGCCTCTATGAAGGCACTCAAGAGCTTCGCCGTCCGAGCCGCACTTCCCGAACCGCTTCGCCCACTCCACGCGATCGCGACCAACCTGCGTTGGAGCTGGGACGCGAGGGCGGTGGAGTTGTTCCGGTGGGTCGACCCCGACGCATGGGAGCGAGCAGCACACGACCCGGTCCAGATGCTGGGCCTGGTGTCGCGCGATCGCTATCGCGAGCTGACCGAGGACCAGCCGTTCATGTCGTTCCTGAGCAGCGTCGATCAGGGACTGACGAGGTATCTACAAGAGCCAAGGTTGTACCAGTCGAAGGGCGTGGCCGCTCCGCTGGAGCGCGTGGCCTACTTCTCGCCCGAGTTCGGAGTCAGCGAGTCATTGCCGACGTACTCCGGCGGTCTCGGCGTCCTGGCCGGGGACCACCTAAAGGCCGCGAGCGACCTCGGCGTCCCCCTGGTCGGGGTCGGCCTGTTGTACCGGCAAGGCTACTTTCGGCAGGCTCTCAATGCGGACGGCTGGCAGCAGCAGCGATATCCATCGGTCGATCCTCACGCGATGCCCTTGACGTTGGTCTCGAACGGCGACGGCTCGCCGATCAAGATCGAGGTGCTCCTCGCCGGCCTTCGTTGTGTCGCACAGCTGTGGCGGGCCGAGGTGGGACGGGTTCACCTCCTCCTGCTGGACTGCGATGTCGACGAGAACGAAGCCGAGGAACGCGCGGTGACGGACGCCTTGTACGCCGGCGGCAGTGAACATCGTCTTCGACAAGAGATCGTGCTCGGTATCGGAGGGGTGCGCGCGCTCCGCGCTGCCGGTTATGGGGCCGACGTCTTTCATTCGAACGAAGGTCACGCCGGCTTCCTGGGACTAGAGCGCATCCGCGAGCTGGTTACGGAGCAGGGCCTCGCCTTCACGGAGGCACTCGAGGCCGTTCGGGCGGCAACCATCTTTACTACCCACACCCCGGTCCCCGCGGGCATCGATGTTTACGATCGCGACCTCATGGAACGCTATTTCGATTCGTTCGCCAAAGAGTGCGGGGCCGGTTTCGAAGAGCTGATGGCCCTTGGTCGCGTGACACCGCGCGCTGAGGGAGGAGAGGACCGATTCAACATGGCGATCATGGGTTTCCGTCTGGCGGGTCGTTCCAATGGCGTCAGCAGGTTGCACGGCGAGGTCTCAAGGGGCATGTTCCACGGCCTCTGGAACGACATCCCTCTGGACGAGGTGCCGATCGGCTCAATCACCAACGGTGTCCACGCCTCGACCTGGTTGAGCCCCGAGATCGGCGAGGTGTTCAATCGTCGTCAGGCGCCCGGCTGGGCCGAGAACGGCACCGCCAACTGGGATCGGATCAACGACGTCCCGGATGCCGAGCTATGGCGAGCCCGAGAGCGAGCACGCGAGCGGCTCGTGTACTTCGTGCGACACCGACTGCGGAAACAGCTCATGGCGCGCTCGGCATCTGCCGCCGAGGTCGCCTGGACCGATGACGTCTTCGACCCCGGGATCCTCACCATCGGTTTCGCGCGGCGCTTCGCGCAATACAAGCGGGCGACCCTCATGCTGACCGATCCCGATCGGCTCAAAGCCATGCTGCTGTCGAGCGATCGCCCGATCCAGATCGTCATCGCCGGCAAGGCCCATCCTCACGATGACGGCGGCAAGGAAATGATCCGGCAACTCATCCACTTCTCGAACGATCCCGAAGTGAGGGGCCGGTGCGCGTTCGTCGAGGACTACGACATGGAGGTCGGGCGGATCCTGACGCAGGGGGCGGACGTCTGGCTCAACAACCCGCGCCGGCCGCTTGAGGCATGTGGGACCAGTGGGATGAAGGCGGCGATCAACGGTGTGCTGAACTGTTCGATCCTGGACGGCTGGTGGGACGAGTGCTACGACGGCAGCAACGGATGGGCGATCGGCTCGGCGGAACCGGTGGGGAACGCCGACTATCAGGACAGGGTTGACGCGAGCTCTTTGTTCCACCTCCTCGAGCGCGAGATCATCCCGCGCTTCTACGACCGGTCGGAGGGACCGATCCCACGGCGATGGGTAGAGCGGATGAAGGCATCGATCTCGAGCCTCGGAGCATTCGCCACCGCCGACCGGATGCTCCGCGACTATACGAATGCGCTGTACGAGCCGGCGGCGGAGCAGGGTAGACGACTGGCCGCGAACGGCTTCGAGCGCGCCCGCGCCCTGGCGGAGTGGAAGGGTCGCGTGGCGGGCACGTGGTCGGATGTCCACGTGCTCGATGTCGAGGGTGACGTCATCGCATCCGATGTGGGCGAGGAACGAACGGTCGTTGCAACGGTGAAGCTCGGGCGCTTGGCCACCGACGACGTCGACGTTCAGCTGGCGCACGGTCCGGTAGGTGCCAATGCCGAGATCGGCGACCCATCCCTGACTCAGATGACGAGTGATGGCGCACAGGACGGCATCGCGACCTACACGGCCACATTCACCGCGGACGTTGCAGGCTTGCACGGATTCACGGTCAGGGTGTTGCCGTCGAACCCGGACCTGACGAACCTGGTGGACCTGGGCCTCGTCACGTGGGCGTGATGCGGGGGCGGAACGAGAAGGGGAGTGGCTGAACGATGGCCGGATCGTCGGGGAAGTCTTCGGGGAAGAGCGAGCACAGTCAGGACCGCGAGCTACTGGAGCTGCTCAACGAGCTGAGGGTCGCCTTGCCTGGGGTTCAGGTCCTTTTTGCCTTTCTGTTGACGGTTCCCTTCAGCCAGCGGTTCGCGTCCATCACGTGGACGCAGAAGGCCGTCTACTTCGCAGCATTCCTCAGCACGGCGATGGCGTCCGCGCTTCTGATCGCGCCGACGGCGATCCATCGGATGCAATGGCGGGAGCGTGACAAGGAAGCGTTATTGCAGATCTCGAACGTCCTTGCGATCGCCGGAACGGCTTTCCTTGCGAGCGCCATCGTCTGCGTCACCTGGGTCATCACGGATGTGATCTACGGTGGCGGGCTGACCCCGCTCGTCGCGGGCATCACAGCGGGAGTATTCGCCCTGTTGTGGTTCGCACTGCCCCTGTATCGAAGGTTCGTTGCCTCCTAGACCGCCGAGCGCTATGCCACTTTGCGGAGCACGAGCACCGAATGCCCGACCGTCAGGACCTCTTCGCCAGCCTTGTGCCGGCGCCCCCCGCCCTCGAGCATCGTCTCGCTCGTGTCGATGACGGCGGTCCATTCCTCGCCGTAGACGGCTTCGGGAAGGACGAAGGTGGCCGATTCGCTGTGCGCGTTGAATAACAGCAGGAAGCTGTCGTCGACGACACGTTCCCCGCGGGGGCCGGGCGTGGGGATCTTCTCGCCATTCAGGAAGATGCCGATCGACCTGTAGCCCTCGTGCCACTCCGCGTCGCTCATCTCATGGCCGTCGGTATGGAACCACCCGATGTCACTAACGCCGGAGCCGTGGATGTCCCGTCCGTGGAACCACCTGCGCCGACGGAAGACCGGATGCTTGGCGCGGAACTCCATCAGCCGCCGCATGAAGCCGAGAAGGGCGAGGTTCTCGTCGCGTAGGCTCCAGTCGATCCACGAGACCTCGTTGTCCTGGCAGTAGGCGTTGTTGTTGCCGTGCTGAGTGCGGCCCATCTCGTCCCCTGCCACGAACATCGGCACGCCCTGTGACAGGGCGAGGGTGACAAGGAAGTTTCTCCTTTGGCGTTCCCGCAGCGCGCGCACCTTCGGATCGTCCGTTTCGCCCTCGACCCCGCAGTTCCACGACCGGTTGTGGTTCTCGCCGTCTCGGTTCCCCTCGCCGTTCTCGTCGTTGTGCTTCTGGTTGTAGGACACGAGATCGTTAAGGGTGAAGCCGTCGTGCGAAGTGACGAAATTGATGCTTGCGTAGGGCGCTTTGCCGTTCCCTTCGTAGAGGTCGGAGCTTCCCGTGAACCTGAAGGCGAACTCCCCGAGACCGTGCTCCTCCCCGCGCCAGAAGTCCCGCATCGTGTCTCGGTACTTTCCGTTCCACTCCGACCACAGGGAAGGGAAGTTGCCAACCTGGTAGCCCCCTTCGCCCAGGTCCCACGGCTCGGCGATCAACTTCATGTCGGACAGCGTGGGGTCTTGGTGGATGATGTCGAAGAAAGCGGCCAGCCGGTCGACCTCGAAGAGCTCGCGCGCCAGCGTCGACGCCAGATCGAAGCGGAAGCCGTCCACCCGCATATCGGTTGCCCAATAGCGGAGGCTGTCCATGATCAGCTTCAGGACCTGCGGGTGGCGCACGTTGAGAGAGTTTCCGGTTCCGGTGAAGTCCGTGTAGTACCGAGGTGAGCCCTCGACGACCCGGTAATACGAGACGTTATCCGTGCCGCGGAAGCAAAGGGTCGGACCCTTGTGGTCGCCCTCGCCGGTGTGGTTGTACACGACATCGATGATGACTTCGAGCCCTGCGTCGTGGAGAGCCTTGACCATCTGTTTGAACTCGGACACCTGGCCTCCGCCGTATCCCGACGAGCTGTAATCGGCATGTGGAGCGAAGTAGCCGATTGGGTCGTACCCCCAGTAGTTGCGCAGTCCTTTTTCGTTCAGATGTTTGTGATGGATGAAGTGATGTACGGGCATGAGCTCCACGGCCGTGACCCCCAACAACAAGAAATGTTCGATCGCGGCGGGATGCGCGAGCCCGGCATACGTCCCCCGCAGCTCCTCGGGGATCCCGGGGTGCTGGATCGTGAAGCCCTTGACGTGAGTTTCGTAGATCACGGTTTCGTGCCACGGGACCTGAGGGGGTAGGTCGTCGCCCCAATCGAAGCCGCCCTCGACGACGACAGCTTTCGGGACGAAGGGGGCCGAATCGCGCTCGAATAATCCGGCATCCTCCTTGGGGTCGTCGAAGCGATAACCGAAGACTTCGTCGCTCCACTCGACGTTCCCGTCGATCGCTTTGGCGTAGGGATCGATCAGCAGCTTGGACGGATTGAACCGGTGACCCTTATCGACCGGGGCGAAGGGGCCATGGATGCGGAAGCCGTACCGCTGGCCCGGCCTTATGCCGGGAAGGTACCCGTGCCAAACGAACGCGGTCGTCTCGGCCAACTCGACGCTCGTCTGGTGGCCATGCTCGTCGAACAGACAGAGTTCGACCGCCTTCGCGTGCTCCGAGAACACGGCGAAGTTGGTGCCTTCTGTATCGGGCGTTGCTCCCAGTGGGAAAGGCTTTCCCGGCCATAGCTCCATGGCGAGACCCTAAGGGCAGGCCGCGCGGTCGGGGAGTGGCCTGCGCCGGGCCAGTCGCTAGATGTCGAGGTCGGCCTGGGCTACCGCGCGCCCGCTCGGCCCGGGGTCCCCGTCGTTGGGTTCGACAGTGACCCAGATCTTGTCGTAGGCACGCGGGTCCTCGCCGAGATGGAAGTAGAAGACTCGATCCGAGTCCGAGGAGATCTCGAAGGAGCCCGTCGTTATCCAACCCTCGTTATCCGACAACCACACCTCGTACTTCGATCCGGGACGCGCAGCGCTCAAGCCTTCGGAGCGCATCGAGATCCCGAAGTTGTTGCCGCCATGATGGATGAAGGTAGCAACGACGTCGTCGCGGTCAAGGCCCCGGCCCGAGAGTTGTACCTCGTGCACCGATTCGCCCCAGCTCCCATACACATCCACCCACGCTTGATTTCGAGACTCCGCTTCCACCGCCCGGTCGCGCAGTTGGAAGTTCATGACCGCGAGGGCTAGCCCCACCGCAGCGAGCCCGGCCGCGACGAACACGGGCAGCCGGCTCGCGAACGATCGATGGACAGAGTTTTCGTCAGGTTCGCCCAAGAGCTCGATCGAGTCCCCGGCAGCCCCGTCCAGCTCGATCAACGTCATCACCTGGCGTTCCAGGTGTGGTGGGGGCTCGTGCTCTAGAGGGGTCGAACGAACGAGAGCCGTGAGGTCTCGAAGCTCTTCGGCTTCTCGCCTGCAGACCGGGCAGTCGGCAAGATGCTTCTGCACTTCGATGGCGCGCCGGCGGGGAAGCTCGTGGGCCAGATAGGCCGCAAGATCCATGCGGATCCCCTCGTGAGGAGTCATCCGCGTCCCTCCTCCATGAGCCCCATCCCTTCGAGCTCGCGACGCAGCCTGCGAAGCCCGTGATACAGGCGCGTCTTGACGGTCCCCAGTGGGATCCCGAGGACCTCGGCGGCCTCTGCCTGCGTCATTTGAACCATGTACACCAGTTCGATCACCTTCTGTTGCTGGATGGACAGTCGCCGCAACGTTTGCGCCAGCTGCCAGCCACGCCACGCCGCATCCTCATCCCACGGTTCCTCCCGAGCCGGCGGGTCCGCCACCGGCGTCGGATCGCGTCCTCTTGCGCGAGCGAGGTCCGAAGCAACGTTGCGGGCCACACCGAAGATCCAGGACCCCGCGGCGCCTCGTGCTTCATCGAAGCTCTTGGCCCGGCGCCAGATCCGGAACGTGACCTCTTGCACGAGCTCCTCCGCCAGTTGCGGATCGCAAAGCCAGCGCATCCCCAGGGAGAACAGCGGCCGCTCGAACGACCGGTACAAACGCCGGAGCGCATCCATGTCACCTCGCGCAACCGCCTGAAGGAGCTTGCTCTCCTCCAACCTTTGAGCTTGCGTTGCCTTCGCTCCTGCGCCCATTACCTTCCTTCCCATGAGAAAGGTTCTCCCGTGAAGGCTCCGGGGTCAATGTGTTTTCGCCGCGAGTAGCATGACCGGGTGGACGACCCCGTGGAGCTCAGTTGACGACTCAGGTGGACTCGGCGGCTCTTCGGAAACTCCTCGACCTCCAGACCGAGGACACCTCCATAAACCAGCTACAGCGCCGGCGCGCGGACCTTCCCGAGGCGAAGGCACTCGCCGAGCTGAACGAGTCCCTGGCTGAGATGTCGTCCGACCTCGAGATCGCGCGGAAACAGCACGATGAGCTCGTTCACGAGCAAACGCACATCGAGGGCGAGATGGGTTTACTCGACCAGAAGATCGTTCGGGAGGAGGGACGGCTCTACTCCGGCGGGGTCTCGAACCCGCGCGAGCTGGGGGCGCTCCAATCCGAGGTCGCGAGCCTCAAGACGAGGCGAGGCGAGATGGAGAATTCGCTACTTGAAGTCATGGTGCAGCGCGAGCAGGCCACAACCACCCTCGGGGCGTTGCAGGAAGA